>NZ_JBFAOC010000087.1:0-19861 GCF_040675055.1 Micromonospora sp. NPDC049662 | reverse complement strand
GGCCGAGCGGCCGAACGGCCGCCCGCGTCGATCTTGCAGTTTCGGTCGTCGAAAAGCCTGGAATGCCGCCTATGCCGGCACAGAAAGTGCAAGATCGCGGCCAGGCCCCGTCGATCATGGAGTTGTGGTGCCCGTCTTGGGTGGCGTGGGTAGTTTTGTCGCCCACCACAACTCCTTGATCGACCGGGCGCAGGGCGGCGACCGGGGCGCCGAGCGGCAACCGGGCGCAATGCAGGAACCCGGAGGGCCGAGCGGCAACCGGGCGCAATGCAGGAACCCGGAGGGCCGAGCGGCAACCGGGCGCAGCGCGGGGACCCGGGGGGCCGAGCGGCGACCGGGCGCAGCGCGGGAACCCGGAGGGCCGAGCGGTGATCGGGGGGGCGAGTGGCGCTGGATCCGTCACGCGGCGTCCCCCACGGGCGTGCCCGGAGCGGGCATGCTGGGACGATGATCGCTCGTTTCAAGGACCTCTGTCTGGACGCCGCCGACGCGCTCGCCCTGGGCGGCTTCTGGGCGCGGGTGCTCGACGCCGACGTCGCCGACGCGGGTGACGGCGACACCAGGATCGACCCTCGTTCGGCGCGGTCGGCCGCCGAGTCGATCTGGGTGAACCGGGTGCCCGAGCCCCGGGTCGGCCGTACCCGCGTACACCTGGATCTGCGGTTGGCCGACGCGGACACGGCGGCGCTGCTCGCGGCCGGCGCGCGGTCGGTGCGCGAGCCGGACGGCGACGTCGAGCGGTGGGTGCTGGCCGACCCGGAGGGCAACCAGTTCTGCGTGCTCCCGGCCGGCGGCGAGGCCCGGCCGGGCCCGGTCGAGTTGGTGGTGGCCGCCGTCGACCCGGCGGCGCAGGCGGCGTGGTGGGCCGGCCTGCTGGGCGGCACGACCGGGGCCGGGCCGAACACCACGTCGCTGCACGACGCCGCCGGTTTCCCGTGGCAGGCGTGGGTGTTCGACGGGGTCGACGAGCCCAAGACCGTGAAAAACCGGATGCACTGGGACGTCGAAATGACGGCCCCGGAGCCGACCGCGCTGCTCGACGCGGGTGCGACGCTGCTGCGTGAGCCGGTCGACCGGGCGCGCTG
This sequence comes from Micromonospora sp. NPDC049662, assembly GCF_040675055.1. Classification (NCBI taxonomy): domain Bacteria; kingdom Bacillati; phylum Actinomycetota; class Actinomycetes; order Micromonosporales; family Micromonosporaceae; genus Micromonospora; species Micromonospora sp. NPDC049662. Next base: position 18,776 of record NZ_JBFAOC010000087.1, on the reverse strand, counting down.
GTGGGTGCTGGCCGACCCGGAGGGCAACGAGTTCTGCGCCTTTTCGCCGTCGACCACCGGGTGAACGACCGACTACCGAGCGCGGGCGCGGTGCACTAGCGTCTTTCCCAGCGCCGCAGCCAGCGCGTTCGCCGCCGCCGTCGACACGCCTCCGGCCGACCCAGCCTGCCCGATCGGTTGGTTATCGCGGGAACGCCCCTCCGCCACTGCACCGGTTCGGCAGGATCGTCCCCAACGAGGGAGGTGCCGCCGTGCAGGACACCCGCGCTCTCGCCCTGACGTTCGAGGTGAGCGGCCTGCCACCGGTCAAGACCGAAGCGTTGTCCATCTTCGCCGCCGGGCACCGGCAGGCGACGAGGGTCCGCACCCTGCTCCAGGCCGCCCTGGGCGCGGCCCAGCGCACCGGCTGGACGCCGTTGCCCGGGCCGATCGAGGTGGACGTGGTTCTGCGGTGCCCGCCCGGGCACCGTACGTCCGACGCCAGCACCCTGCTCGGCGGCGTCTGCGCCGTGCTCCAGGACAAGAAGCGCGTCGCCACCATCGGCCTGGCGCATCTCGGCGTCCTGGTGGACGTCGCCCTCTACGACGACGACCGGCAGATCCGCCGGTTGTCGTACCACGAGGAACCGGCGGAAGACTTCTCCTACCAGGTGCGGGTCGCCGCCGTACCGACCGGAGTTTGACCGACGGCCGCGGTGGGGTATCGCGGACGCCGACGAAGGGAGCACCGATGTCGGAGCCACATGTCACGCTCGACCCGCGCGGGCTCGATCCTGTGCAGCAGAAGCTGCGTGGCCCGTTGGAGGACCAGCTGACCTCGGCTCTCCAGGCGGCCACCGACCGGATCCGCGCCAGCTACGCGGGCGAGCCGGTCGAGCAGGTGTGCCAGCGGCTGTTGGACGAGACCCGCTCCGGGTTGCACCCCGACATCGCGGCCGGCTTCAACCCGGACATGGACGAGTTCTGCCGCGTGGCGATCTCGATCGTCCGCGGCGGCTCGGACGAGGCGGACGCCCGCCACACCGGCGACGGCCGGCACCGCGCCTAGGTTCTGTCTCACAAGGACTGGCCGGGTCAGGACCGGGTCCGCAACTACCCGGCCCTGACCCCCGGCCGTCCGACGGGGGAGCGGCAGCTCCGGCATTCACCACGCGCGTGGGCGTGGCACGACGCCACGCGGCTCGGTGGGGAGGCCCGGCCGCCCTGCACTCAGCTCCACGGTGCCCACCTGTCGGACGCCGGTGCGCCCCGGCACACCCCGAAAGGCCGCGAACGCCGGCTCAGGCTAGGCGGATCGCGCCGGGCCGGACAAGCGCTGCCGGGCCCGCCGCGACGTGACTGATCTCAAGGGCGAAAAGCGGCACGTCCGCGTAACGCGACCATGATCGCCGACGCTGTTCGGATTCGACGGTCAGAAGTGGTCCAGCAGGTCCCGGAAGGCCGCGAGCCGCAGCACGCCGGTGTCGGTCGGGTCCAACTCGTCGTTCTCCAACACCCAGGTGTTCTCGTTCGGAATGAACACCGCGTTCAGCCCGGCCGCCCGGGCCGGCAGGATGTCCGACTTCGGGGAGTTGCCGATCATCCACGCCTGGGCCGGCTCGAACCCGTGCTCGCGGACCAGCCACCGGTACGTGTCGACGTCCTTCTCGGCCACGATGTGCGCGGCCCCGAAGTGGTGCAGCAGGCCGCAGGCGTCCAGCTTGCGCTGCTGCTCGGCCTGCTCCCCCTTGGTCAGCACCAGCAGCTCGTGCCGACCGGCCAACTCGTCGAGCGCGTCGGCCACGCCGGGCATCAGCTCCACCCGGTGCTCCACCAGCGCCAACGCGAGCCGGTCGATCTCCTTGCGCTCGGCGTCGGTGGCCGGCCGCTCGCGCAGCCGCTCCAGACAGTCGCCCAGGCTGCGCAGGAAGACCTTGCTGCCGTACCCGTGGGCCACCGTGTTGGCGCGTTCGATGTCGTCGAGGATCGTCCGGATCTCCACGCGGTCCAGGGTGGGGTGATCGAGCCAGGCCAGGAAGTCGTCGATCACCCGCTCGAAGACGACGTTGTTCTCCCACAGTGTGTCGTCCGCGTCGAAGATCAGCACCTGCGCCTGCCGTCGAGACGTTTCGCTGGCGGCCATCCCGTACCCTCCTCATGTTCCTCACGGCCGAACTGAGCGATCAGGATAGGCGCGTGATCACGACGGCGTCGTCCCGCGCCCGAGGGTGCGTCCGCCGGTGGAATTCGCGCACCGCCGACGGTCGTGAGGGATGTCGACGTGATCGTGCGACGCGGCGTCCCATCGGGCAGTCCCCGGCCGACCGGCTCGGGCCAGAAGCTTCAGGAGCACGGCATGATCACGGTGAGATGGTGGGCGGGCGCCGCGATGCTGGCCTGCGTCGGGACACTGCTGGGGTGCGGCGACGGAGACGACCGGGTGCCAGGTGCCGCAGCGGGGACGCCGACCTCGTCCGCTGCGGCACCGTCGAGCCCGGCACCGTCGAGCCCGGCGGCCCCGGCCGATCCGCTCCTGTCCGGCAAGCGGGAGATCAGCATGGTGCGGGTGCGGGGGTCCGGGAGCGAACTGGAACTCAGCGGCAGCCTGGTGGAGGGCGGCGACACCGGCGGTCGAGTCCTGTTCGTTCCGGTCCCGATCGGAGATGACCGGTACGTGATCAAGGCGTACGGCACCGCCGACGGTCATCCCGCCAACGACGACCCGTCGTGTTGGCAGGTGAACGGCCTGGACATCGAGCCGGAGCTGACCATCCAGGCCTCCACCTGCGACGCTGACGACCCCATCCAGCGGTTCACCATCATTGCCCAGGGCGACGGGACGTACGTGATCGGCAGCGAGTCCCGGACGCTGCAACACGCGCCCGGCAACGGTCTGGTCCTCAAGGAGCGCGGCGACGCCCCGCCACCCACCACGTTCCGGCTCGTCGACAAGGGCCCGTTCAAGCGCGAGCCCCTCAACTGAGACGGCGCGGCGGGCGATCAGGGCCATCTCAGCAGGCCTTCCGCGATCATCGCTTCCCGCTCCTCCTGCGCCTCTGGGCGCAGGCGACCCCCACGGGTGAGCATGACGACGCCGTGCAGCAGGCTCCAGCCCAGCTCGGCGAGGGTGTCCGGGTCACGGCCCTGGGCCAGCGGGAGCAGGGCCGCCCGCAGCGCGGCAAAGACGGCCCGTGGCGCCGCCGGCACCCCGGCCGCGCCGAGGGCGAGGTCCGGCGTCAGGGCGAGCATGGCGTCGTAGACAGCAGGATTGGCGTACGCGAAGTCGAGGTACGCGCCCGCCATCACCGCCCACGCCCGTTCGGGGTACGGGTTGTCCGCGTGCGCCGCGGTCAGCGCGGCGGCCAGGTCAGCGAAGCCGTGCACCGCGACGGCGGCCAGCACCGCCTCCTGGTCCGCGAAGTGCCGGTAGAGGTCGCCGACGTCCGTGTTGGCCCGTTCGGCGACCCGACGGGCGCTCAGGCCCAGCCAGCCCTCGGCCTCGGCCAACTCGCGGGCAGCGGTGACGATGAGGAGTCGCCGGTCCTGCTCGGTGGCCTCCTCGGCGGGTACGGACACCGGCCGAGCGTAACGACCAGCACTGTTCGCATCTGTCTCGTGACGGATTGGTGACTGATCGCCTGCTCCGGGGCCGTTCGCTGCCCCACCCGGTGGTGCGTCGTTAGGTGATCAGGTCACCGCGACGGGAGGGCACGTGGTCGTTCGACGGCGTCCGCCCGCCGAGGCGGTCGGCGGATGAGCAAGATGCCCGGCGGGGGGTTGGTGCGGGGCGCGGGCGCCCGCGAGCGGGCCACCTTCCTGGAGCTGTTCCTCGACCTCGTCTTCGTCTTCGCCCTCACCCGGATCTCCCTGCGGCTGATCGACGACTTCACCGGGGGTGGGCGCGGCACTCTCGCGGGCCTCGGTCAGGCACTGCTGCTGTTCCTGGCGCTGTGGAGCGTCTGGACACTGACGGTCTGGTCGACCAGTTGGCTCGACCCGGAGGCGATGATCGTCCAGACCGTCATCGTCATCACGATGGCGGGCGCGATGACGATGGCCGTCGCCGTACCCGACGGATTCGGCGCGCGGGCCTCGCTCTTCGCCATCACGCTCGTGGCACTCCAGGTCGCACGGGTGGGGTACTTCCACATCGCCGGCCACGGTGGCCCCGACCCACACCAGTCCGTCCGGATCGTGTTCTGGCTCAGCCTGCACGCGCCGTTCTGGATCGTCGGTGGGCTCGTGAACGACGGCGACGTTCGCGGTTGGCTCTGGGCTGTCGCCGTCCTGGTGGACTACACCGGGTCGTACCTCGGGTGGCCGACCCCGGGACTCGGCGCGCAGCGACTCGGCATGCAGGGACTCGCCGCCGAGCACCTGGCCGAGCGCTACCAGCAGTTCCTGCTCATCGCGCTCGGCGAGGCCATCTTCGTCATCGGACTGGCGTTCAGCGGCAGCAGCTTCCATGCCGCGCAGACCGCCGCCTTCGTGCTGGCGCTGGCGACGACGGTCCTGCTGTGGCGGATCTACTTCCACCTGGCCGGCGGGACGCTGGACGCCGCCATCGGCAGCTCCCGTGACGCCGCCCGGCTCGCCACGCAGATGGCGTTCGCGCACCTGGCGATGATCGCCGGGATCGTGCTGACCGGCGTGGGGATGGAGCTGTACATCACCAAGCCGCTCGGCCACCTCCCGCCGACCTGGCTGATCGCCATCCTCGGCGGCCCGGCGCTCTTCCTCGCCGGACGGGCGGCCCTGGAATACCAGGTGTTCGACCGGATCTCCCGGTCCCGGACGGCCGGCCTGCTGGCCCTCGCCCTGCTGGTTCCGGTGGCACTCCCCCTGCGTCCGCTCGCCGTCGGCGCGGCCGCCGCACTGGCGCTGCTCGGCGTCGCCGCCGTGGACACCCGACGATCCCGTGACCGGCCCCGCGAAGCCGCCAGGCCACCGTTCTGACCCGCGTGGTCGTTCACCGGCGCAGCGCCGTGGCCTGGCGCATGTGCGACAGCTTCTCGGGATTGCGGACGGCGTACAGCCCGGTGACGATTCCGTCGTCGAGACGCACCGTCAGGACGGTGTCGAGTTCGCCGTCGAACCGGACGATCAGCGCCGGACAGCCGTTGACCTCGGCCGGGTGCAGCGACAGCCCGGCGACCTCCACCTGCCGGGAGGCCAGCAGACGGGCCACCTTGTCCGCGCCGACGACAGGCCGCAGTACCGCCTGCTTGATACCGCCGCCGTCGCCCAGCAGGACGACGTCGGGCGCCAGGATGTCGAGCAGACCCTGCACGTCGCCCAGATCGACGGCCCGCTGGAACGCCTCCAACGCGCGCCGCGCCTCGGTCGCGGAGACCACACCGCGCGGTCGACGCGCGGCGACGTGCGCCCGTGCCCGGTGGGCGATCTGGCGAACGGCGGCGGGGCTCTTCCGCACGGTCGCGGCGATCTCGTCGTAGTCCACCTCGAACACCTCCCGCAGGACGAACACCGCCCGTTCGGTCGGGCCGAGCGTCTCCAGCACGAGCAGCATCGCCGTCGAGACGTGCTCCGCCAGCTCGACGTCGTCGGCGACGTCGGGTGTGGTCAGCAGCGGCTCGGGCAGCCAGGAGCCGACATAGGACTCCCTGCGCCGACCGATCGTCCGCAGCCGGTTGAGGGACTGGCGGGTGGTGATCCGGACCAGGTAGGCGCGCTCGTCCCGGACCGCCGCGTGGTCGGCGTCCGCCCACCGCAGCCAGGTCTCCTGGAGTACGTCCTCAGCGTCGGCCGCCGAGCCGAGCATCTCATAGGCCACCGTGAAGAGCAGGTTCCGGTGCGTGACGAACGCGTCCACGGCGGAATCCACCCGCGCCTCCTGTCCTCGACGTCGCTTCACCACCATCCGACACCGGTCGACGGTCTCCTGTGACACCACGGGCCTGTGCGGCACATCACCCACCGGGATGAGTCACAGCCACCGGGCCGGCGGTGTCTCCTGGTCGACCCCGACCGAAGGGAACGTCCATGAACATCGTGCTGTGGATCGCGGCCGGACTGCTGGCCACGGTGGCGCTGGCCGGCGGCATCACCAAGATCTTCGTACCCCGCAAGAAGCTGGCCTCGCACCGCGGCGGCGGGTGGACCGGGAACGCCAGCGACGGCTTCGTCAAGACCCTGGGGGTGCTCGAACTCCTGGCCGCCGTCGGCCTGATCCTGCCGGCCGTGCTCGACATCGCACCGGTCCTGGTGCCGGTCACCGCCATCTGCTGGATCGTGCTGATGATCGGCGCGATGATCACCCACCTGCGCTACGACGAGGCGAGGTTCGTCGCGGTGAACGCGGTGTACCTCGCCCTGGCCGCCTTCGTGGCCTGGGGTCGGCTCGGCCTCGAACCCTTCACCGGCTGACGTTCACTGGATCTCCACACCGCCTCGCTAGCCTGGCGCGATGACATCACCTCGACGCCTTCTCCTGGCCGGGCTCGGCGTCGTGGGCCTGCTGGCCTGCGGTTGGGGCCTGTGGTTCGCGTCGCTGTGGGCGTTCGGCGACGAGGGCTCGCTGCCGCCGAAGTGGCGGATCCCGGACGTGCCCGCCGGGGCGACGGTCGTCGACGAGAGCGAGACGTGCGCCTCCGGCGGGTGCTCGTGGCAGGTCACGGTCGCGCCCCCGGCCGGCCAGTCAGCGGAGGAGCTGGCCGAGCGGATGGGCCTGTCCGAGCAGCAGGACCTGCCGCCGAAGCTGCTCGACCCCGGGTCCGTCTACGTGGTGGCGGAACCCCGGAACGGGCAGTTGATCATTCACGTCGGCTACGAGTAGTCCGACGGGTCGACGCCTGCTCGGCACAGTGCCCCGCACCCGCATGATCGTGCTTGATCCAGGATGTAGTGGCCTCCCGCGCCGAGGACACCACTACAACAAGGATCGGGCACGATCATGCCGCGCCCGTCCCGAGACCCGCACAGATTCGGCGATGTTGCTGGCTCAGGCCGTCGTGATACAGCACCATCACCGTGGTTGCACGGATCTTGCGGCGCAGCGGCGCTCACGGCGCAGCGGCGCTCACGGCGCAGCGGCACTCACGGCGCGGCGCGGCAAGGGTCGGTGTCAGCGGCGACGGCCTACCAGGGCTGACAATCAGCCCAGGCCGCGCTGCCGGGCGAGCAACTCGACGGCGTCCTTGGCCTCTCGCAAACCGACACCGGTCGCCTCCCGGTATGCCTTGATGGCCTGGATCTTGCGGCCGGCGAGCAGCTCTTGCAGGACCGCCCCGGGGGCCTCAAGCTCCGGCTCGTGGATGTCGAGGTGCGCCATGATCAGATCCAGCTTGCGCTCGACCACGGCGAGCCGGCGAGCCAGCTGATCCGCGTCGGAACGACGGCCACCCCCGGCGACCAGGAACACGAGCACGAGCGACAACACGACGGCGATGGGCACTGTCCACTCCATAACGCGCCATTGAACACCGGCGCGGGTACTGACCGCACACCCGCACGCGTGATCCGCACACTTTCGGTGAAGTTGCTGCTTCCGGCCGCCGTGATGCAGCAGCATCACCGAAGTTGCGCGGATCTTGCGGGCACGGGCATGGGCACGGGCGTGGGCGTGGGCACGGGCGTGGGCGTGGGCACGGGCGCGGGCGCGGGCACGGGCGCGGGCACGGGCGTCGGCGTGAGCACGGGCGTGGGCGTGGGCACGGGCATGGCGGGCACGGGCTGGATCAACGGCGCAGGGTGAGGATCAGGTCGGCGACCAGAGCCGTCCAGCCGGTCTGGTGCCAAGCGCCCAGTCCGGCGCCGTTGTCGCCGTGGAAATACTCGGGGAAGGCGACCAGGTCCCGCCAGTCGGGGTGGGTCTGGAACAGCCGCGCCGCGCCGTAGATCGGTCGGCGACCCCAGTCGTCCTGGGTGAAGAGCGAGATCAGTCTCCTCGACAGGTCGTCGGCGATCTCGTCCAGCGAGAGCTTCACCCCCGAGCGCGTCGGATACTCCACCTGGAGGTAGTCCCCGAAGAACGCGGCGTAGTCGCGCAGCGCGCTGATCAGCAGGAAATTCGTCGGCATCCAGATCGGCCCGCGCCAGTTCGAGTTGCCGCCGAACAGGCCGCTCGTCGACTCGGCCGGCTCGTAGCCCACGGAGAACTCCTGCCCGCCGAGATTGACCGAGAACGGCTTGTCCAGGTGTGCGCGGGACAACGTGCGGAGGCCGAAGTCGGAGAGGAACTCGTCGGTGTCGAGCATCCGGGCGAGCAGCCGGACCACCTGCTCCTGACCGACCATGGACAGCAGCCGCTGCTGGCGGCCGTCCGGGCCGATCCGTCGGGTGCCGATGACCTCGGCGTACTCCGGGCGGTTGGTGAGGAACCAGCGCAGCCGCGCGCCCAGCTCCGGCAGGTGGTGCAGGGTCTTGGCGGTGAGGCGGGTGGTGGCGGCCAGCGGCAGCAGCCCGACCACCGAGCGGACCTTCAGCGGCACCTTCGTGCCGTCGGCGAGCCGCAGCACGTCATAGAAGAACGCGTCCTCGTCGTCCCACAGCCCCTGCTCGTACGCGGCGGCGGCGATGTAGAGGAAGTGCTCGAAGAACTTGGTGGCCGTGTCCACCCAGGTCCGGTCGTGTTCGGCCAGCACGATGGCCATGTCGAGCAGGTTGAGCGCGTACATGGCCATCCAGCCGGTGCCGTCGGACTGCTCCAGCACGCCGGCCACCGGCAGCGCCGCCGAGCGGTCGAACGGTCCGACGTTGTCCAGCCCGAGGAAGCCGCCCTCAAAGACGTTGTTGCCGCCGGTGTCCTTGCGGTTGACCCACCAGGTGAAGTTGAGCAGCAGCTTGTGCATCACCCGGCCCAGGAACTCGAAGTCCTTACCGCCGTCGATCTCGAACACCTTGAGCGCCGCCCAGGCGTGCACCGGCGGGTTCACGTCGCCGAACGCCCACTCGTACGCCGGGATCTGCCCGTTGGGGTGCAGGTACCACTCGCGTAGCAGGAGCAGGATCTGCTCCTTGGCGAAGCCGGGGTCGACCCGGGCGATGCTCACGCAGTGGAAGGCCAGGTCCCAGGCCGCGTACCAGGGGTACTCCCAGGGGTCGGGCATGGAGATCACGTCGAAGCTGGTCATGTGCCACCAGGCGCTGTTGCGCCCGTGCCGACGCCCGGCCGGCGGTGTCGACCCGGGGTCGCCGTCCAGCCAGCGTTTGACGTCGAAGTGGTAGAACTGCTTGCCCCACATCAGTCCCGCGATGGCCTGCCGGGCGACGAGCGCCTCGTCGGCGGTGGCGGCCTCCGGGATCACGTTGGCGAAGAAGCGGTTCGCCTCGGCCCGTCGGGCCCACACCACCGACTCGAAGCCGTCGCGCAGGTCGGCCGGGGGCGGCGGGGCGGCGGCCGGAGGCGACGCGGTACGGGTCAGCCGCAGCCGGATCTGGCGCTGACCGCCGGCCGGCACGTCGAGCACGTAGTGCAGCGCGCCCTTGGTGCCCTCGCGGGCCGGGTTGACGGTGGGCGCGCCGTTGACGACGTGGTCGTTGATGCCGTCCTTCGGGTACGGCGAGCGACCCGCCAGGCCCCAGAGCCGCTCGGCGTTGGTGTCGTTGTCGCAGAGCAGCGGCACCGGGCCGCCGTCGCCTTCGAGCAGCAGTTGCCCGAGCACCCGGTGCTCGCCGACCAGCCGGGTGCCCTCCCCGGTCAGCCGGGGAATCCGGTCGCCGCCGGGCAGCCCCCAGGCCCAGGTGTTGCGGAACCACAGGGTGGGCAGCACGTGCAGGGTCGCCGCCGCATCGCCCCGGTTGGCGACGGTGATCACCATGCACAGGTCGGTCGGGGACGCCTTGGCGTAGTCGACGGTCACCGCCCAGTACCGGTCGTCGTCGAAGATCCCGGTGTCCACCAGCTCGTACTCGGTGTCGTCCCGGCCGCGCAGCGCGTTCACCGCGACGAGTTCGTCGTACGGGAAGGCGGCCTGCGGGTAGTGGTAGCGCCAGCGCATCCAGGAGTGCGTCGGGGTGCTGTCGAGGTACCACCAGTACTCCTTGGCGTCCTCCCCATGGTTGCCGCTGTCACCACCGAGGCCGAACATCCGCTCCTTGAGGATCGGGTCCTTGCCGTTCCAGAGCGCCAGGGCGAACGCGAACGTCTGTCGGTCGTCGCAGACGCCGGCCATGCCGTCTTCATTCCACCGGTAGGCTCTGGACCGCGCATGGTCGTGTGGGAAGTAGTCCCACGCCGTACCGTGCTCGCTGTAGTCCTCCCGTACCGTCCCCCACGCCCGTTCGGACAGATAGGGACCCCATGCACGCCAGTCCTGCTCCCCCGAGTCGGCCTGGGCGAGCCGAAGCCGCTCAGCGTCGGGTGGCGAGGCGTCGGAGGACGATCCGTCAGTGATCACGTGCACATCTTTGACGTCGCCGCGGTACTTCACCACAGCGGCCATTCTCGCCGTGGCGTGTTACACCTCGACGGCGGTGGAGGAAAGTTGATCGACATTATTTTCGGACCGCAGGTCTGCGGCGACCTGACCAGCGCGTCCAGCCGGGAGTGGCTGGTGCCCGACGGCCTCGGCGGGTACGCGATGGGCACCGTCGGCGGGTTGCGGACCCGTCGCTACCACGGCCTTCTGGTGGTGCCGGGCGATACGCCGGCGTCCCGCCAGGTGGGACTGGTCAGCCTCGACCCGGCCGTCACCCTGCCGTCCGGGGCGCGGGTACGCCTCGGCGCGCACGAGTGGTCCTCCGGCGACGTCGACCCGCGCGGATTCGAGCTGCTGGAGCGCTTCGAGCTGGTCGACGGGCTGCCCCGCTGGCGGTGGCGGATCGGCGCGGTCGTCATCGAACGCGAGCTGGCCATGCTGCCCGGCCGCTCCTGCGTGGCCGTGGTGCACCGGCTGGTCGCCGGCGGTCCGGTACGGCTGGAGCTGTCCGCCGCCTGCACCTGGCGCGACGCGCACGGCGAGCGGCGGGCTGACGGGCCGACGCCGCAGGTCGAGGCGGTGGCCGACGGCGCGGTGGTCGAGGGCGCGTACCGGCTGGCCGGACCCGGCTGGACGCCGGAGGGGCAGTGGTGGCTGGGCGTGCACCACCGCGAGGAGGCCAACCGGGGCCTGCACCCGGACGAGGACGTCTGGTACGCGGGCCGCTTCGCCGGCGATCTGGAACGCCCCGGTGACACGGTGTCGGTGCGGGCCTGGGCCGCTCCGCTGGACGAGGAGCCGCCGCCGGCCGTCGAGATCGTGGCGACGGCCCGGCGACGCAACCGGCAGGTGGTGGCGACGGCGAAGCCGGCCGACGACGTGGACGCGACGCTGGCGCTGGCCGCCGACGCGTTCGTGGTCCGTACCCGGCAGGCGGCGGTCGACGTGGTGGCCGGCTATCCCTGGTTCGGGGCCTGGTCGCGGGACACGATGATCTCGTACGAGGGGCTGTTCCTCTGCACGGGTCGGGCCGCCGAGGGGCGGGAGCTGCTGCGGGCGTACGCGGCGACCCTCTCCGAGGGGATGCTCGCCAACACGGCCGACACCGGCCGGGTGGAGTACAACACCGTCGACGGCACCCTCTGGTTCCTGCACGCGGTGAGCCGGCACGTGACGGTCACCGGCGACACCGATCTCGGCGACGAGCTGCTGCCCGCGCTGCGCGGGGTCATCGACGCGCACGTCGCCGGCACCCGGTACGGGATCGCCGTCGACCCGGCCGACGGGCTGCTCACCCAGGGCGCCCCGGGCACCGCCCTGACCTGGATGGACGCCCGGGTCTACGGCGTGCCGGTCACCCCGCGCACGGGCAAGCCCGTCGAGGTCAACGCGTTGTGGATCAACGGGCTGGCCGGGCTCGCCGAGTTGACCGAGCTGGCCGGGCAGGACGCGGGCGAGCTGTGGCGACTACACGGGCGGGCCACCACCTCGTTCCGGGAGCGGTTCCCCGCCCCGACCGGGTGGCTGCATGACGTGCTGGACGCGCCCGCGCCGGCGTACCCGCTGGGTGGGGCCGCCCTGCACGACGACGACGCGCTGCGCCCCAACCAGTTGCTGGCCTGGTCGTTGCCGTTCGCGCCGCTGGAGCCGGACGAGGCGACGCTGCGCCGGGTCGCGAACGGGCTGCTCACCCCGCTCGGGCCGCGCAGCCTCGCGGAGGATGCGGCCGAGTTCGTGGGTCGCCACCGGGGCGGCCCGGCCGAGCGGGACGGCGGCTACCACCAGGGCACGGTGTGGCCGTGGCTGCTCGGCCCGTACGTGGACGCCACTCGTCGGGGCAAGATGCCAGTCGATGACGCATTGATTGGCATTGAGTCCCATCTGACCGAATATGGGCTAGGATCGGTAAGTGAGACGGCCGACGGTGTCGCGCCGCACTCCGCGACCGGCTGCCCGTTCCAGGCGTGGTCGGTGGCCGAGTTGCTGCGGGTGCGCCGAAAAGGCCAGTAGCGCTTTACATGACCGCAACGGCGGTGTCTCCGCTGGTTATCTCGGCGCCGGCAGGATTGGCCCCGATCCAGACGCGACGGCGACATCGACTCCGGTGTCGGTCGGCGCGCGCCCGGGGACAACTCAAAGGGGGCCGCATGTCACCCGATGCCCACGTGATCGACATCAACCCCGCCCGCCAGCTACGGGTGCTGATGCTGTCGTGGGAGTACCCGCCGGTGCTCGTCGGCGGCCTCGGCCGCCACGTCCACGCCCTGTCCGTGGCCCTGGCCGCCGCCGGGCACGAGGTCACCGTCGTCACCCGCCACGCCGAGGGCGCACCCCTGGAGGAGTACGCCGACGGCGTCCGCATCCTGCGCGCCCCCGAAGACCCCGTCGCCTTCCCCCTGGCCGCCGGCTCGCTGCTGGCGTGGACCATGGCGTTCAACCACACCCTCACCCGCACCGCCCTGCGCGCCACCCAGGCCGGCGCCTACGACGTCATCCACGCCCACGACTGGCTCGTCGCCCACACCGCCGTGACGCTGTCCGAACATCTCGACCTGCCGCTGGTCACGACCATGCACGCCACCGAGGCCGGGCGACACCAGGGCTGGCTGCCCGAGGAGATGAACCGCACCATCCACGGCGTCGAACACTGGCTCAGCGGGGCCTCCACCCGCGTGATCACCTGTTCGGGTTACATGCGCGACCAGGTCAGCTCGCTGTTCGACGTACCGGGCGGGCTGGTCGACGTGGTCCCCAACGGGGTCGACGACCGGGCGTGGCGGGCCCGACCACGCGCGGTCGCGTCGGCCCGCGCCCGGTTCGCCGCGGACGGTCCGCTGGTCGGGTACGCCGGCCGGCTGGTCTACGAGAAGGGCGTCCAGCACCTCGTGCACGCGGTGCCCCGACTGCGCGAGCGGCACCCCGGGCTGCGCGTGGTGATCGCCGGCGACGGCCCGTACCGCCCCGAGTTGGAGGCCGAAGCCCGTCGCCTGGCGCTCGGCTCGACCGTCCGCTTCACCGGCTTCCTCGACGCCACCCAACTGCCGGCGGTGCTCGGCGCCACCGACGCGACGGTGGTCCCCAGCCTCTACGAGCCGTTCGGCATGGTGGCCCTGGAGGCCGCGGCGGCCGGAGCGCCCCTCGCGGTAGCCCGTACCGGCGGCCTCGCCGAGATCGTCGAGCCCGGCGTCACCGGCGTGACGTTCCCGCACAGCGACCCGGTCGCCCTCGCGGGCGCGGTCGACCGACTGCTCGGCGACGAGGTCTTCGCCCGGCGGGTCGCCCGACGGGCCCGGACCATGGTCGGCGAACGCTACGGATGGGCCACCATCGCGGCCCGCACCGCCGCCAGCTACGCCACCGCCCGCCGCGAACACGGCCCGCTCCAGGCTCGCCGGGCCGCCGCCCGACTGGCCGGCGGACGGAACCGGATCGCCATTCCGGAGGGCAATCTGCTCGCCGCCGCCGACCACGCCGCCTGCTGAGATTCGTCGGACGACCTATAGGTACCTTCCGATCCGCTGGTTAGGGTGTACACCGGACAGCGGCCGAGGAGGAGCGTGCGCAGGTGCTGATCGCCGGTCGGTACCGGCTGCTCGACCTGGTGGGCCGCGGCGGCATGGGTCGGGTCTGGCGAGCCCGCGACGAGATGCTGCACCGCGAGGTCGCGGTCAAGGAGGTCGTACCGCCGAACTGGCTGGCCGACCACGAGCGGGCCGAGCTGCGCTCGCGCACCCTGCGCGAGGCGCGCACCGCGGCCCGGCTCAACCACCCCGCCGTGGTCCGGCTCTACGACGTCGTCCAGGTCGAGGGCAGTCCGTGGATCGTGATGGAGTACGTCCCGTCGCGCACCCTGCAGGACGTCCTCGACGCCGAAGGGCCCCTGGAGCCGGCCCGCGCCGCCCGGATCGGCCTGGCCCTGCTCGACGCCCTGGAGGCCGCGCACACGGCCGGGGTGCTGCACCGCGACATCAAGCCGCAGAACGTGCTGGTCGCCCACGACGGCCGGGTGATGCTCACCGACTTCGGACTGGCCACCTTCGACGGCGGGGACGGCGCGATGACCCGCCCCGGGATGGTGCTCGGCTCCCCGCAGTACGTCGCGCCGGAGCGGGCCGCGGAGGGAGTGTCCACGGTGGCCGCCGACCTGTGGTCGCTGGGCGCCACCCTGCACGCCGCCGTGGAGGGCCGCTCCCCGTACGCCCGCAGCAACGCGATGGCCACCCTCAGCGCGCTGGCGGCCGGTCCACCGGACCCGGCCCCGCACGCCGGTCCGCTCGCGCCGGTACTCGACGGGCTGCTACGCCGCGACCCGCACGACCGTCTCGACCACGACGAGGCCCGCCGGCTGCTCAGCGCCGCCGCAGGCCCGACCGGCATCTCGTCCACTTCCGGGAAAGTCGCCCACTCCACCGCCCCGCAGCCCGTGCCCGACCCGATCGGCTCCGGCGTCGACCCACCTGGAGACGCTCCTCTCGATGATCGCCCGAGCGACGAGCCGGACGTCCGGTACCCGCCGGACGCCGCCACCGGCACGACGGGGCGAGCGGCCCGCCGGCCAGCGGCCCGGCGGGCCGCGCTGGTCGTCACGGCACTGCTCGTGGCGGCCGCCGCCGGGGTGGGCACCGCGCTGGCCGTGGCCGGCGACGCCCCGACCGGCACCGCCGGGCCGACCACCACCCCGACCACGGGACAGGTGGACGACGGTCGAGGGCCGGACGGGGAGTACGGCGACGACCGGGGCGGCCCGCACCGCGGCGGTCCGGGTCGGCCGCCGCCCGGTGGCCGCGACGTGCCCCCGCCGCCGTTCCCGTGCGTCCGCCCGGACGTCGTCGGCGTGCCGGTCACGGTCGGATCACCCGCCGCGGGCGAGCGGTTCCGGCCGCCACCGGGATGGGTGTGGCATGCCGACACCACCGGCTTCCGGGTCTCCGTCCCGGCGACCTGGTACTACTCCCGGGAGGGCACGGTGGCCTGCTTCCAGGACCCGGCAACCGGCCGGGCGTTGAGCGTCGCCGAGGGCGGCGCGGCCGACCCGATGACCCGATTACGGGCGGCCCGCGACGAGGCCGCTCGGGCCGGCGCGCTGCCCGGCTACGACGAGATCCGGCTCGCCCCCGGCGGCACCGGCGGCAGCGGCGCGGAGTGGGAGTGTCGGTGGGACGCCCCGGACGGCCCGCGGATCCACGCCCGGCAACAGATTGTGGGTGAGTCGCGCTGGACGTTGGGTTGGATCACCGACGACCGCGACTGGAACACCGCGGACGGGGACTGGGCCATTCTGCGAAACAGTTTCCGACCACCCCGCTGACCTGCGCCGTATGGCCGTGCCCGGCCCCCCGTCCGGCGTGGATCGAGGCCGCTCAGCGGATGAGAAAATCGGCGACGGTGGCTATCGTGTAACGCAGGGTGACCGAGGGGGAGCGACCGTGCAGCAGTTGCTGATCGCGGGTCGGTACCGGCTGCTCGACCTGGTCGGCACCGGCGGGATGGGCCGGGTGTGGCTGGCCCGCGACGAGATGCTGCACCGGGACGTGGCGGTGAAGGAGGTTGTGCCGCCGGCCTGGCTGGCCGAGGCCGAGCGGGCGGAGCTACGGCTGCGCACGCTCCGCGAGGCGCGCACCGCCGCACGGCTCAACCACCCCAACGTCGTCCGGCTGTACGACGTGGTGCACGACGGCGAGAACCCGTGGATCGTGATGGAGTACGTGGCATCCCGGTCGGTGCAGCAGATCATCAACGCCGAGGGTCCGCTCAACCCCACCCGCACCGCCCAGATCGGGCTTGCGGTGCTCGCCGCGCTGCGGGCCGCGCACACCGCAGGTGTCCTGCACCGCGACGTGAAGCCGCACAACGTGCTGGTCGCCGGCGACGGGCGGGTGGTGCTCACCGACTTCGGCCTTGCCACCTTCGACGGTGGTGACGGGGCGATGACCGGACCGGGCCTGGTCCTCGGCTCCCCGCAGTTCGTCGCACCCGAGCGGGCGCGCGACGGCGTGTCGGACCCGCGTACCGACCTGTGGTCGCTGGGCGCGACGCTCTACGCGACGGTCGAGGGGCAGTCCCCGTACGCCCGGTCCAGCGCGATGGCGACGCTCAGCGCGCTGGCCACCGAGCCACCGGATCCGATGCGCCGGGCCGGCCCCCTGCGCCCGGTGATCAGCGGCCTGTTGCAGCGCGATCCCTGGCGGCGCTTGACCGCCGCCGAGGCCGAGCCGCTGCTGCGCGCGGCGGCAGCGGCGGCCGACCACGACCAGCCCTCGCCGGCACGGTCCACCGCGGTGGCGGCGGTCCGCGGCGCGGCCCGGGCCGCCGCGTCCGCCCCGGTCCGCGCTCCGGAACCCGCGCCGGACCCGGCGACGTCGATCCGTCGCCCGAGGGACCGCGCCGCGGGCCGACGCGGACGGGTCATCGCCTGGGGCGGGGCGGCGACCGCGGTGGCCCTGCTCGTCACCGGTGGCGTCACCGCGGCGCTGCTGCACCGTTCGGACGACCGCACGCCACCGTCCGGCTCCGGCGGCGGCGCGACCGCCACCCGACCGGCCGCGTTCGCCTGCGCCACGCCCCCGCCACCGACGGCCACGCCGGTGCCCTCGACCCCACCACCGAAGGACGCGCGGTACGGGCTACGAGACGGCTGGACCTGGCACACCGACCCGACCGGCTTCCGCATCGCCGCCCCGGTGGGCTGGGCACGCTGGACCGAAGGGGCGGTGACCTGCTTCCGGGAGCCCAGCGGGGCGCGCGTGCTCAGCGTCGAGGCGGGACCGGCACGGACCGATCCGCTGGCGCACCTGAGGGCCCAGGAGGAGCGGCTCGTCGCCGCCGACGCGCTCCCCGGCTACCGCAAGCTGGACATCTCCGCGCTGGACGTGTTCGACGGCGGGGCCCTCTGGGAGTGCAGTTGGGAGAACGCCGCCGGCGAACGGGTGCACAGCATCCGGCTGCTCGCCAACACCTCGGCCGGACACGCCTACACCGTCTCGTGGTTGACAAAGGAGTTCGACTGGCAGGTCAACGCGGCATACTTCGTGATGATCCGGCAGAGCTTCACGCCCACCCTCTGACACTGTCCGCTGTGGACGGGTCAACTGACGCCCCTGCGACACCGGTGCTGGCTACAGTGGCGTAGTTTTGGCGCTCAAGATCCCTGGGGAGGGTGAGCCGAAGATGATGGGACCGTCGCACGCGCTGTCCGGCGCGGCGGTATGGCTGGCCGGGTCCTGGGCGCTGGACCAGTTCGCCGACTACCACCAGTCGCCGCTGGCGCTGGCGGTGGGTACGGCGGTGTGCGCGGGTGGGGCGCTCTTTCCCGACCTCGACCTGTCCGGCAAGGTGACCCGCAACCAGGGTGGCGCTACCGTCGCCCGCACGTTCGGGGTCTTCTCGCTCTTCGTGGCCGAGGTGATGGAGAAGATCTCACTCGGCGTCTACTACGCGACGAAGCTCAGCAAGGACCCGCGTCGCAACAACGGGCACCGCACGCTCACCCACACGCTCCCGTTCACGCTGCTGGTCGGCTGGGGCACCACCGCGCTCTGCGCCGCGTACGGCAAGTGGGCGGTGATCACGATCCTGTTCTTCATGTTCGGCCTGGCCCTGCGCGGGCTCTTCGACGAGTGGGCCGAACGGGCCGGCTGGGTGATCGTGACGCTCGCGTCGGCCGGGGCCGCCTGGTTCACCTTCGCCAACCTGCCGGGCGGACGCGGTTATCCGCTGATCGGCACGGCCGTCGGGGTGGGCTGCCTCGTGCACATCCTCGGCGACATGATCACCAGGGCCGGGGTGCCGATCCTCTGGCCGATTCCGATCCGCCGCCGCATGTGGACGATGATCGGCCTCCCGAACAGCATCGCGCTGCGCACCGGCAGCAAGACCGAGGTCGTCGTCCTGCGCGCCGTGTTGACCGTGATCGTGGTGCTCTCCACCGCCGGCCTGATCGCGCCCTCAGTCCTACAACGCCTCAACATAGACGTATAAAAACCCACCCCGCACCCCACCGCGCCCACCGCGCCCACCGCGCCGATCTTGCACTTGCGGATGCCGATCCGTCCTGCTTCGCGCCCTATGTCGCCGCAGAAAGTGCAAGATCGACGCGATGCGGGGCGTCGACGACGTCAAGATCGCACTCGATCCAGGATGTAGTGGCCTAACGTCGCGCTGACACCACCAGATCCTGGATCGAGTGCGATCTTGCCGCGCTGTCCGGGCGAGGGCCAGGCAGGACTTAACCGCTCGCGCCGATCTTGCAGTTACGGTCGACGGAGTGTTGAGGTTTGCGCGTTTTGTCGGCGCAGAAAACGCAAGATCGACGCGCCTCGCGCCTCGCGCCCCGCGCCCCGCGCCCCGCGCCCCGCGCCCCGCGCCCCGCGCCCCGCGCCCCGCGCCCCGCGCCCCGCGCCCCGCGCCCCGCGCCCCGCG
>NZ_JBFAOC010000086.1:0-20143 GCF_040675055.1 Micromonospora sp. NPDC049662 | reverse complement strand
ACCCCCCCCCACATCTCCACAACCACACTCCACCCGCCCGGCGGTCGCCGGGGCTCTTGTGGGGGGGGGGGGGGCCCCCCCTCTCCCCCCCCCCCCACGCTTCAACAGACCGTTGACAACAGCTCGTTGATGGGGTGTGCTCGGTACATGACCACCTCGGACCTCTTCACGGCGCCCGACCCGGGTCGGGCGCGCGCCCACCGCACCTACGAGGCGCTGCAACGGATCAGCGAGCGGCACGCCGGCTCCGACGCGCGGCGGGGGCGCTGGGCCCACCCGCACGTGCTGGACCCGTGGGAGGCGGTCGCCCTGGTCACCGCGCTCGCCGCCGGCGGCGCCGAGCGGGAGCCCGCCGAGGAGCCGGTCGACGCCGCCGACCTGACGGCCGCCCTGACCCTGCTGCCACACGTACGCGCCGAGCTGGACGCCCTGGAGGCGGGACTGCTCACCCTCGCCCGCGACCGGGGCCTGACCTGGCAGTCCATCGCGTACGGGCTGGGGCTGGGCAGCGCGCAGGCCGCCCGCCAACGCTACGAACGGGTAGCGGCCCGCTCCACGGACCAAACCCCCTGATCCCCGCGCCGATCTTGCACTTTCTGTCCCGACAGAACGGGAGATCGGTCGCGTATCGACAGCACAAACTGCAAGATCGGCGCGATGTGCGAGCGCGGGGCGCGGGGCGGGGGGCGGGGTTATGACTAGGAGGGGTTTGTGGAACGTGCGGAGATGTTGTCGTACTGCCTGGCCAAGCCGGGAGCGTGGCTGGACCGGCCGTGGGAGGACGACGAGGTGGTGAAGGTGGGCAGCCGGATCTTCGCGTTCCTCGGCAACGGCGTCGCGGCGCCCACCGTCGGCGTGAAGTGCGGCGCGACCCGCGAGATCGCCGACGAGTGGCTGCACCGCCACCCCGCCGACGCGCGCCCGATGCCGTACATCGGCCGGTCCGGCTGGAACACGCTGCGCCTCGACGGCGGGATCGACACCGACGAGCTGACCGAGGCGGTCGACTCGTCGTACGACATGGTGGTGGCCAAGCTCCCGAAGCGGGAGCGCCCGACGGCCTGAACCACCGTGGCGCCGGCGGCCCGCGCCGACGCCACGCCTGGCGTCAGCG
This sequence comes from Micromonospora sp. NPDC049662, assembly GCF_040675055.1. Lineage (NCBI taxonomy): Bacteria > Bacillati > Actinomycetota > Actinomycetes > Micromonosporales > Micromonosporaceae > Micromonospora > Micromonospora sp. NPDC049662. The sequence continues at coordinate 19,029 of NZ_JBFAOC010000086.1, read as the reverse complement.
GGGTACGACCCGCTCGGTGGCCCACTCCCGCCAGCCGGCCAGCCGGTCCGCCGCGGCGGCGAGCTGGTCGGCGACCGGACCGGGGCCGGTCGAGCCGGGGGTGGTGCGGGCCGCGAGGGCCGAGCGCACCGAGAGCACGTCACGCACGGACGGGTCGAGGTGCTCGCTGACGGCGGCCAGGTCGGCGTCGGAGACGTCCTCCAGCTCGCACTCGCGGGCCGCGCAGAGCGCCACCAACCGACCGGTGATCTCGTGCGCGTCACGGAACGGCACGTTGCGCCGGACCAGCCAGTCGGCGACCTCGGTGGCGAGGGAGAAGCCCACCGGCGCGGCCGCGACGAGCCGGTCCACCCGGACGGTCATCGTCGAGATCATCCCGGCCAGGGCCGGGAGCAGCAGCTCCAGGGTGTCGACGGCGTCGAACGCGGGCTCCTTGTCCTCCTGCATGTCCCGGTCGTACGTCATGGGCAGGCCCTTGAGCATGGTCAGCACCGTCATCAGGCCGCCGACCAACCGGCCGGACTTGCCCCGGGCCAGCTCGGCGATGTCCGCGTTCTTCTTCTGCGGCATGATCGACGAACCGGTCGCGAACGCGTCGTCCAGCTCTACCCAGCCGAACTCGTGCGACGTCCACAGCACCACCTCCTCGCCCAGGCGGGACAGGTGCACCCCGATCAGCGCGGTGGTGAAGAGGAACTCGGCCACGAAGTCCCGGTCGGCGACCGCGTCCATCGAGTTGGCGAACGACGTGCGGAAACCCAGCTCCTTGGCGACCGCCACCGGGTCCAGCGGAAGCCCCGACCCGGCGAGCGCGCCCGCGCCGAGCGGGCTGATCGCCGCCCGGTGGTCCCAGTCGCGCAGCCGCTCCAGGTCGCGCAGCAGCGGCTGCACGTGGGCCAGCAACCAGTGCCCGAAGGTGACCGGCTGGGCGTGCTGGAGGTGGGTCATACCGGGCGCGGCCGTGTCGACGTGCCGCTCGGCCTGCTCGACGAGCGCCTCGGCCAGCTCGACGACGCGGCTGGCCACACCCCGCGCGTGGTCCCGCAGGTAGAGCCGCAGGTCGGTGGCGACCTGGTCGTTGCGGGACCGACCGGCACGCAGCTTGCCGCCGAGGCTCCCCAGACGCTCCAGCAGCCCCCGTTCCAGCGCGGTGTGCACGTCCTCGTCGTCGACGGTGGGCCGGAACGCCCCCGACGCGCAGGCCGCCTCCAGGTCGTCCAGGGCCGCCAGGATGCGGCCCAGCTCCTCCGGGTCGAGCAGGCCGGCGCCGGCCAGGACCCGGGCGTGCGCCCGGGAACCCGCGATGTCGTACGGGGCCAGCCGCCAGTCGAACTGCACGCTCACCGACAGCCGGGCGAGCGCCTCGGCGGGGCCACCGGCGAACCGGCCACCCCACAGGCTCGTCCGGTTGGTGCCGGCGCTGTTCTCGGTGAGGGTCTTGTCGTCCACGCCGCCCATTGTGGTCCCCATGTTCGTCAGCCACCCATCCGGGCGGCACGGGCCGCAGCCATCCGGCTCGGCGTGCTCCACCTGTGCGCGGTCACGGTGCGCTGTCCCCTTCGACGCTGTCTTCCCGGCGGGACCAACCGGCGAGCTTGTCGCCGAGCGCGGCCCCACCGACGGTCTCACGGGCCACGACGAGAATGGTGTCGTCGCCGGCGATGGTGCCGACGACCTCGGGCAGGCCCGCCCGGTCCAACGCGCTGGCCAGGTACTGGGCCGCACCCGGCGGGGTACGCAGCACCGCGATGTTGCCGCTGGCGTCCACCCCGTTGAGCAGCTCGCGCAGCAGGCGCACCAGCCGGGCCGGGGCGGCCTCGGCGTCGCGCAGCGGCCGTTTCCCGTCCTCGGGGATCAGGTAGACGGCCGGGCCGTCGCCGCCGCGCACCTTGACCGCGCCCAACTCCTCCAGGTCGCGCGAGAGGGTCGCCTGGGTGACCCCGACGCCGTCGGCGGCGAGCAGGTCGGCCAGTTCGGTCTGCGAGCGTACGGGCCGGTCCCGGATCAGCTCGACGATCCGGGCGTGCCGGGCGGCGCGGGTCAAGGGGGCGGTCATCGTCGCTCCCCGGAGGCCGCGAGCAGGAACGCCAGCAGCGCCTTCTGGGCGTGCAGCCGGTTCTCCGCCTGGTCGAACACCGCGCTCTGCGGACCGTCGAGCACCTCGTCGGTGATCTCCTCGCCCCGGTGCGCCGGCAGGCAGTGCAGCACGATCGCGTCCGGCGCGGCGTGGTCGAGCAGCTCCTTGTTGACCTGGTACGGCAGGAACGGGGTGATGCGGTCCAAACCGTCGGCCTCCTGACCCATCGAGGTCCAGGTGTCGGTGGCCAGCACGTCGGCGTCGCGGGCCGCCTGCGCCGGGTCGGTCAGCACCCGTACCGACCCGCCGGTCCCGGCCGCGATCTCGGCGGCCCGCCGCACCACGTCCTCGTCCGGCGCGAACCCCGCCGGGCCGGCGATCCGCACGTGCATCCCGGCCATGGCCCCGGCCAGCAGGTACGACTGCGCCATGTTGTTCGCGCCGTCGCCCACATAGGCCAGGGTCCGGCCGGACGTGCCGCCGCACCGCTCCCGGATGGTCAGCAGGTCGGCCAGCAGCTGGCAGGGGTGGAACCCGTCGGTGAGCGCGTTGACCACCGGGACGGTAGCGCCGCCGGCGACCTCGGCGATCCGGTCGTCGCCGTGGGTACGCAGCACGATCGCCGCGACGTAGCGGGACAGCACCCGGCCCGCGTCGGCGAGCGTCTCGCCCCGGCCGAAGTGAGTGACCTGGGTGTCCACGACCAGCGGATGGCCGCCCAGCTCGGCGATGCCGACGTCGAACGAGATCCGCGTCCGCAGACTCTGCTTGTCGAAGAGCACCGCCACCGAGCGGGGGCCGGCCAGCGGTTGGTGGCCGAACCGATCGGCCTTCATCCGGGCCGCCAGGTCGAGCACGCTCGACTGTTCGGCGGGCGAGAGGTCGTCGTCGCGCAGGAAGTGCCGGATCATGCGGTCGTCCCCGTCGTGGTGGGCTGGGTGGAGGATTCGGTGGTCGCGGGAGCGCTCGTGCCGGCCGCCGCCGGGGCCGTCGCGTCCAGGGCCGCCGGGAGCGCGGCGAGGAACGCGTCGACCTGCTCGGTGGTGAGGATCAACGGCGGGGCGAGGCGGAGTACGCCCGGCTGCACCGGGTTGGTCAGGAAGCCGGCCTCCCGCAGCGCCTCGGCCAGGACCGTCGACACCGGCGCGGTGAGCACCACGCCGAGCAGCAACCCGGCCCCGCGTACGCCCGCGACGAGCGGGTGGTCCAGCGCCTCGATGCCCCGACGCAGCCGTTCGCCGACGCGCTTGACGTGGTCGAGCAGCCCTTCGTTGGCGATGGTAGCCACCACGGCGAGCGCGGCGGCGCAGCTCACCGGGTTGCCGCCGAAGGTCGTACCGTGCGAGCCGGGGGTGAGCAGGTCGGCGGCCCGGCCGAAGGCGAGCGTCGCGCCCAGCGGCAGCCCACCACCCAGGCCCTTGGCCAGGGTCACCACGTCGGGCTCCACGCCCTCGGCCTGGTGGGCGAACCAGTGCCCGGTACGGCCGATGCCGGTCTGCACCTCGTCGAGCACCAGCAGCGCCCCGTGCCGGGCGGTGATCCGCCGGGCCGCCGTCAGGTAGCCGGTCGGCGGTACGACCACGCCGTTCTCACCCTGGATGGGCTCCAGGATCACCATTGCGGTGGCGTCGGTGACCGCCGCCTCCAGGGCGCTCACGTCGCCGTAGTCGACGTGGGTCACCTCGCCGGGCAACGGCCGGAACGGGTCCGCCTTGGCGGGCTGACCGGTCAGGGCGAGGGCGCCCATGGTGCGACCGTGAAAGCCGCCGTTGGTGGCGACCACGTGGCTGCGCCCGGTGCGCCGGGACAGCTTGAAGGCGGTCTCGTTCGCCTCCGCGCCGGAGTTGGCGAAGAAGACCCGGCCGGCTCGGCTGCCGGCGAGCGCCAGCAGCAGCTCCGCGAGAGCCACCGGCGGCTCGGCGACGAAGAGGTTGGAGACGTGCCCCAGCGTGGCCACCTGCTTCGACACGGCGGCCACCACCGCCGGATGGGCGTGACCGAGAGCGTTCACCGCGATCCCGCCCACCAGGTCCACGTACTCGCGGCCCGCCTCGTCGACCACCACGGCGCCCGCGCCGGAGACCAGCGCCAGCGGCGGAGTTCCGTAGTTGTCCATCATGGACTGCGTCCACCGTCGCACCAGACTGCTCATGCCCCGTCCGTCCCGTCCTGCGGCACCACCATCGTTCCGAACCCTTCCGACGTGAACACCTCGAGCAACGTGGAGTGCGCCACCCGGCCGTCGACCACGTGCGCGGCCGGCACGCCCCCGCGCACGGCCCGCAGGCAGGCCTCCATCTTCGGTACCATCCCCGACTCCAGGCGGGGCAGCAGCTTGGCCAGGTCGTCCGCGGTGATCACGGAGACCAGGCTGTTGGTGTCCGGCCAGTCGGCGTACAGGCCGGCCACATCGGTGAGGACGACCAGCTTGCGGGCCCGTAGGGCGACGGCGAGCGCGGCGGCGGCGGTGTCCGCGTTGAGGTTGTGCAGGACACCGTCGACGTCCGGCGCGACCGTCGAGATCACCGGGATCCGGCCGGCGTCGATCAGGTCGGTCACCGCCGAGGTGTCCACCGACTCGACGTCGCCCACCTGGCCCACGTCGACCGGCAGCCCGTCCACGTACGCCGGGCGGCGCACCGCCGTGAACAGCCGCGCGTCCTCGCCGGAGAGGCCGACGGCGTACGGGCCGTGCGAGTTGATCAGCCCGACCAGCTCCCGCCCGACCTGCCCGACGAGCACCATCCGGACCACGTCCATCGCCTCGGCGGTCGTCACCCGCAGACCGCCCCGGAACTCGCTCTCGATGCCGAGCCGGCCCAGCATGGCCGAGATCTGCGGACCGCCGCCGTGCACCACCACGGGCTTCAGACCGGCGTACCGCAGGAACACCATGTCGGCCGCGAACGCCCGCTGCAACTCCGGCTCGGTCATGGCGTTGCCGCCGTACTTGACGACGACCGTGGAGCCGGAGAAACGCGCCAGCCAGGGCAGCGCCTCGATCAGCGTCTCCGCCTTCACCTGCGCACGGGTGAGATCACTGCTGAGATTCATGTCGAGTACGCCGAGTTCTCGTGCACGTACGCGTGGGACAGGTCGTTGGTCCAGATGGTGGCCGTCGAATCGCCCGCGCGTAGGTCGATCCGGATGCTGACGTCCCGCGCGCTGAGGTCGGCCGTCGAACGGTCCTCGGCCACCGCGCCGCCCCGGCACAGCCAGACCCCGTTGACGGCCACGTCCACCTTGTCCGGCTCGAAGGCGGCCGTGGTGGTGCCGACCGAGGCGAGGATCCGACCCCAGTTCGGGTCGTTGCCGAACAGGGCGGTCTTGACCAGGTTGCTGCGAGCGACCGAGCGGCCCACCTCGACCGCGTCGTCCTCGGTCGCGGCCCCCACGACGTCGATGGCGACCTGCTTGGTGGCGCCCTCCGCGTCGGCGATGAGCTGCTGCGCCAGGTCGTGGCAGGCCGTGGTGACCGCGGCGGCCAACTCGGCCGGGGTCGGCTCGATGCCGCTGGCGCCGCTGGACAACAGCAGCACCGTGTCATTGGTGGACATGCAGCCGTCGGAATCGACCCGGTCGAACGTCACCCGGGCCGCGGCGCGTAGCGCCTCGTCCAGGACCGCCGGCCCCGCCACCGCGTCGGTGGTGAGCACGCAGAGCATGGTGGCCATGCCCGGCGCGAGCATGCCGGAGCCCTTGGCCATGCCGCCGACCGTCCATCCACTGCCCCGGGCCACCGTGGTCTTCGGCCGGGTGTCGGTGGTCATGATGGCCTCGGCGGCGGCCAGGCCGCCGTCACGCGACAACTGCCGGATGGCGGTACGGACGCCCGGCAGCAGCTTGTCCATCGGCAACCGCTCACCGATCAACCCGGTGGAGCAGACCGCCACCTCGCCGGCCCCGAGGAGCAGCCGCGGGCTGACCGCGCTCAGCGCCGAGGCGGTGTGCTCGGCCGTGGCGTGCGTGTCCTGGAAACCGGCCGGGCCGGTGCAGGCGTTCGCGCCACCGGAGTTGAGCACCACCGCGCGGACCACGCCGCCCTGCACGACCTGCTGGCTCCAGAGCACCGGCGCGGCCTTGACCCGGTTGGTGGTGAAGACACCGGCGACACCGGCGTCCGGGCCGTCGTTGACCACCAGCGCGACGTCCGGGCCACCGCTGGCCTTCAGTCCGGCGGTCACTCCAGCGGCCCGGAACCCCCGAGGGGTGGTGACACTCACGCGACTCCCCTCCCGTTCGCGACTGCGGGACTGGGCCGCGCTGCACTCCTCGCGTTCACGGGCTGACTCCCCAGATCGACAGGCCCGTCGTCTCCGGCAGGCCGAGCATCAGGTTGGCGTTCTGCACGGCCTGGCCGGCGGCGCCCTTGCCGAGGTTGTCCAGGGCGCTGACCACGATCAGCCGACCCGAGTCGACGTCGACGGTGGCCTGCAGATGACACGAGTTGGAGCCCAGCGTGGCCGCCGTGTGCGGCCACCTCCCCTCCGGCAGCACGTGCACGAACGGCGCGTCGGCGTACGCCCGCGTCAGCACCTCCTGCGGGTCGACGCCGCGGGCCGGCACGGCGGTGACCGTGGCGAGGATGCCGCGTGGCATCGGCGCGAGGACCGGGGTGAACGACAGGCCGGTCGCCCCGGAGGCCTGCTTGATCTCGGGCACGTGCTGGTGGGTGCCGACCCGGTACGGCGACAGGTCGCCCATCACCTCGCTGCCGAGCAGGTGCGGCTTCGCCGCCCGGCCCGCGCCGGAGGTGCCCGAGGCGGCGACCACGACCACGTCGGCGGGGTTGGCCGCGCCGTCGGCGATCAGCGGCGCGAGCGCGAGGGTGATGGCGGCGGCGTAGCAACCGGTGTTCGCGACCCGGGTGGAGCCCGCGATCAGCTCCCGCTGGCCGGGCAGCTCGGGCAGGCCGTACGTCCACTGGCCGGCGTGCGTGCCGCCGTAGTACTGCGCCCAGGCGTACGGGTCGGCGAGCCGGTGGTCGGCGCCCAGGTCGACGACGCGTACCTCGGGCGGGAGCTGGGCCGCGAGGGCCGCCGACTCGCCGTGCGGCAGCGCCAGGAAGACCAGGTCGGCGTCGGCGAGGATCGACGGATCGGTCTCGCCGAACACCAGGTCGAGCCCGGTGAGCTGCGGATGCGCCACGTCGACGCGGTGCCCGGCCTGGCGGTGCGCGGTGGCGGCGACCAGCTCGAACTCCGGGTGCCCGGCGACCAGACGCAGCAGCTCACCGCCCGCGTACCCGCTCGCGCCCGCGACCGCGACTCGAATTCCCATACCCACCTCCGCATGACTATGCAGAGGAGACTAGCAAGAGTGATTGTTTCCTGCAAGTTAATACAGCCTACTGCATGGTGATGAAGGCCGGTGTCGGTCGGCGCAGGGTGGCGTCCTCCACCCGGGCGTTCCAGCAGAGGACGCCCCGCTGTCAGCTCGACTGCTCGGACAACCCGTGCTGGCGCTCGTACGTCCGCAGGGCGGCGTCCCACGCCTCCGTGTACTCGCTCGGCCCCATACCGAGATCCCCGTGCCCCCGAACCGCCTCGCGCAGCAGTCTCACGAGTTCGGGCACGGCCTCCCGACGCTCCTGGACGTACCGACCGAACACCTCGGCGAACTGCTCGCTTGTCAACCGCGCCGCGTGCGAGGTGACGGGATCGTCCTCGAGATTCTGCAGCACGGCACACCAGCGACGAGTCAGCTCATCCGCCTGGGCCGCCCGGATCTTCTGCAACTCGTGATCACACTCAAGCCGAATCCGATCCTCCCAGTACGGCCGGAGCCGCTCACGCACCCGCTCGTCGGGACTGACGCGGACGAGCACCCCGAAGTGCGGCGAACCCTCACGCGGCCAGCGCTGACCACCGAGCAGACTGTTCAGCGCACGTTCGAGGTCGTGCGAACGGTGGGGCTCGTGTTCACGTGCCAGGTCCACCGCCCGTTCCCGGACGATCCCGCCAGCCCACCCCAGATACCGCTCGGCGCGAAACCGAAGCTCCTCGTAGGTCATGTTCTGCGCCGTCCAGTTGTAGACGGTGTGCAGGCGGAAGTCGTAAGCGTCCCCCTTCGCCGGCACCAGGATCGGCACCGGGACGTCCTGCCGGAATGTCACGGTGGCTGGGACGATCGGCGCAGGTGGGGCCGGCGGAAGCGGGGGCTCGGTCGGCGGGAAGAACGCATGCCACCAGCGGCGGCGTTCCACCTGCCCAGGTACGGGTGCTCTCGTGCCGGGGCCACCGACAGGGCCTGCGCTCATCGCGTCTCCTCATCGATCAGTAGTTGTACGTCGTCGAGCAGGTCGTGGTGTGGCATCACCGGACGCCACACGTGGTGAAGCTGATGGTTCAGGCGATGACGCAGCGCGGGCTGTCCGGCGATGACGTGACGCAGCAGGTCAAGGCAGTGGCCGGCGACGACCGGCTGCTGGTCCGCCCGGTCCAACCAGAAGCCAAGGGTTCGCCACGATCGGTACGCCGTTCTTGGCAGGCTGAGAGCGGTCGCCCAGACGACGGCAAGGTCGGCCAGTTCGATCGTTCGCTGGTCCACCAGGTGCAGCAGCTCCGGCCAGTGCTCTCGGGGCGGTTCAGCCCAGCGGTCCGCAAGTACCCGCAGGGTCCGCGCCGCGTGGAGTCGCACCTCAGGATCGGCCGACGAGGTCCAGTCCACCAGGGCCGGCAATACGCTCGCCGCGTGACCGTTGCGGTACACCTCGACCAGCCCTCGTACGACGGAGTTGTTCCGCCGCTGCATCCGGGCCTGCGCAACCTGACGCAGTTGGACCAGCGCCGACTCCGGCCAGAGCCGGGCCAGCCCGAGGCTGTACGCACGGGCCACGGTGTCCCGTAGGTGAGCTGCTGAACCGGCTACCCACTGATCGAGTTCGGCCCGAATCCGAGTACGCAACCCAGGCTGCATCGCCATGGCGACCAGGACGATCGCTGCGGCCTGCCGAACCCCTGCCCGCCGTTCCCGGGCCAGTTCCCCCACGGCGTCGAGGGCTGCCTGCACATCGCGTGTCGCAGACCAACCGATGGCGCCCGCTGCGGCCTGTCGGACCGCCGGAGAGTCTCCGCGGATCAGGTCTGCCAACCAGTCGAGCAACTGCTTGGGCGACCACCACTCCGTCCACGCGACGTCCAGTAACACCGACCGGAGTGGCTGGGCGCCGGGCGAGAAGTCGATCCGGCACCCACCTGGTACGCGCGGGTCGGTCAGCCGTGTGACGGCCTGGCCCAGTGTCGACCCCAACAGTGCGTCGAGCATCGAACCCCGAAAAGGGGCGCCGGTCGAGGCGGGTTCCTGGAAGTCGAACCGGGCCAGACGCTGAGCTGCCTGGTGTATCTCGGTCACGGGCTGCCCGGCAAGGACGGCACAGGACAGGCGGAAGGCCCGCACCTCGTCGTGAGGGAACGCGTCGACCTCCTCGCCGCGGCGTCGCACGTCGAGGATCTCGGCCGCGCGCTCCCGTAGTTGGAGCGGCAGAAACTGCTCCAGCCGCTCAGCCAGCGCGCCGCCCTTCGGAACCGTCCGAGCGATCGTCGCGACAATCGCGATGACGTCGCCGGGTCGAGTTTCGCTGGCCAGGTAGGCCGATAGCAGTGGATGCCCGACGCAGTCCTCATCCACGTATCGCTCTACGCAACGCCCCTCGCACGTGCCTGTGCACCAGCCGACGCACTGCCCTGTGAGCTGTTGGCGAAGCTGCGCCCTAAACACCTCGGCCGCCGGGGCCGAACGGTGTTCGACGATGTGGCCGACTAAATCGTGCTTTCGTCGGGAGAAGTCCCCGACCAGAATGAGCGTGCTGCCGGAGGTCTCGGCCCGGGCCGCCAACGCCACGAGCGTGAACCCGTCCACCTCGCGAACAGCCGCCTCGTTCAGCCGGAGCACGTAACCGTGCCCGGCGGGCAACGGTGCGTCCACGCCGAGCAGGTCGGCCAACTGGTCGACACCGAGTACGCGGACCCGCTCGAACCCGTGTCTCCGGGCCACCGCCAGGGTGGCTGAGGTGAACCGTCCGCTTCCAACCGAGCCGGAGAGGCAGACCAGGTGGTGATGCTGGAGTTGGTGGTCAAGCCGCCGATCACTCGGCGCGTCGGCATACCTGCCCGCAGTCTCACGAAGACCGGCCTCGACAAGGGTTTGGAACCAGACGCGCCCTGCGCCGTCGGATCGTCCGGCGGTGACGTTGACCGTTCCGATGGCGACGGCGCCAGGGCCGGTGGCGTTCTGTCCCTGAACCCGAACATCGCCGACATCGATCGTCGAACCGCCCAGCAGGCCAGCCAGCCTACGCAGCACGTCCCCGGGATCCAGGAGGTCTTCCGGATCGTCCTCCTCCGGTGGTTCCTCGGCCGGCTCCGCAGGAGAGACCGGCTCATCCTCGCCGTCGAGGGACTCCACCGCGACAGGCGAGCCGTCCCGGGGTCCGCGAACCGCGCCATACACGACGTCACCGTGTGGGCCATCGCCGGAGGCATCCTCCAACACGTCGTGCCAAGGGTCGTCCAGGTCCCCCGGACTGTCGGCGGAGACAGGGGCGTACCGACCGCTCATCGGGGATCGCCTCTACCCGTACCGAAGTTCGCGTCGCGGCCGACCGAGCCGATCGCCGTCGCGCCCGGACCGATCGCGTTCTGCCCCTTGACCCGGATGTCCCCGGTACGAATCCCGCCGTGATCCGTGGGGCTCTCCGCAGTCTGCCCAGGGCCGTGCTCGGTGGGCGACGGGACGACCGGGATCGTGGTGCCGTTGATGTCCTCGTCCACCACGCACAGCCAGGCGTCCTCGCGGAATTCCTTGTCCGGGTGGGCCACCTCGATCCGAACGAACCGCTCCGGCCGCATCTCCTCCGGGTACTCGGTGACCACATCACGAAAGATCTCGGTCGAGACGACAAGCGCGACGCCGGCATCAGGGAAGGCGGCCAGCGCCTGCTTGACCGGAGCGGCCTCGCACAAGCGACAGACGAACACCACGGCGTTGCCCGGGAAGCCGTTCGCACCGTCCAGGTGCACCAGCCCCTGGTGCACTGCAACCCGGAGCCGGATCTTTGCAGCCGGGAGACGGCTGCTGTTGTGGTGGCGTAGCCGCCGGTTCAGCTCCGGAACGAACCTGCCGATCACCCGCGACTCGGACACCTCACGAGGCACGATCGCCAGCTCGCCGTCGCCCGCCTGCTGAGTCGTCCAGGCCACCCGGTCGAGACCGACAGCTTCGGCGGCCTCGTGCAGCAGCTCTCGGAAGTGCCGCTGCGCCTCGTACTGTTGGACGTTGCCGCGTCTGCTGTACCGCTCCATATCCACGGAGATCAACAGCCGCCGCTCGGGATGTCGCATCCAACTTCCGCCCTTCTTCATCCGGCTTGCCCCGCGGGCAAGCACCGCAGGAGCCATCGAACCGGTATGCGCGGACCGGAATCCCGTAGAACTACGGCATCCCAGGCGGAAGTCGAGAACCCGTCATCCCGTCCTGCTGAGGGATCACCCAGCCACCCACGCGCTGTGCTTGTCGCATGAGGACGGATCTGCTTGACCTGCTGCTCAGCCTCGGGTTACCCCCGATGGTGGTGTTGGCCCTGACAGCGGTTCGCCTGTTGATCGAGGTGTTGGTCGAAGCAGGGGCATCGCGCTACGCGCAGGAACCGCTACGCTTCGGCGGCTGTCCCTGGAGAAGGAGGCTGCGGGTGCTACGACCACGCGACCTGGCCGGCGACACGTGGCCCTACGGCACGTTCCTGCAACGGCTCGCTCCACGGGAGCGGACGGCGCTACTGCGGTTGGGTGTCCGTCGTCAGGTCCCCGCCGGGCAGATCGTGATCCACGAGGGCGTACGGGAGACCCATCTCGTACTCCTCGAAGAGGGCCTCACCAAGGTCACCGCCACGCTGCCGGATGGCCGGCCCGCTCTCCTGTCGCTCCGCGTCGGAGGCGACCTCGTGGGCGAGATGTCCGCGCTCAACAACGAACCCCGCTCCGCTACGGTGACGACCTGCGGTCCGGCGATCTACAGCGTGATCCAGCCGGACCGTTTCAAACGGTTCCTCAAGGAGCACCCGGACGCGGCTCTCGAACTCGCTGCGATGGTCTCCGACCGGCTGCGCTGGTCCAACCGACGACGGATCGACTTCACCTCGTACCCGGTGAAACTGCGGGTGGCCCGGGTGATCGCCGACCTCTGCCGCAGCCACGGTCGACAGGGACCGGACGGCGTCATCATCGACGTTCGACTTACGCAGCCCGACCTGGCAACCATCTGCGGCGCCTCCGAGACCGCCATTCAGAAGGCCCTGCGAGAGCTGCGATCGGACGGATTGGTCGACACCGACTACCGTCGGATCACCGTCTGTGATCTACCGGGCCTGCGCGAACTCGGCGAGCTGGAGTCCGGCGACGGCTGACGGGCCCTCTCCCCCGCGCAAGGGGGAGAGGGCCCGTCAGCTGTGTCAGGCGCCGCGCAGGGTCGCGCCGAAGCGGTCGGCCGCGACGGCGACCGCCGCGTCCCGGGCGGCCAGCGCCTCCTCGACGGTCAGCGTCCGGTCCGGGGCGCGGAACGTCAGCTTGTACGCCAGCGACCGGCGACCCTCGCCGAGCTGCGCGCCGGAGTACACGTCGAACAGTCGCACGTCCTCCAACAGCTCGCCGGCGCCCGCCTCCAGCGCCCGACGCACCTGTTCGGCCGGGACCGACTCGTCCAGCACCAACGCCACGTCGATCAACGCCGGCGGGAACCCGGACACTGTCGGCGCGGGAACCACCGGCACCGGCGGCAGCACGTCCAGGTCCAGGTCCAGCTCCATGGCGCAGGTGCGGCGGGGCAGTTCCAGGGCCGCCACCGCCGCCGGGTGCAGCTCACCGGCGTATCCGACGACGGTGTCGTCGACCCGCAGCTCGGCGCAGCGGCCCGGGTGCCACGGCGCGTGCTCGGCGGCCCGTACCTCGACCCGCTCGTCGGGGATGCCGGCGGCGGCCAGCACGTCCCGGGCCGCCTCGATGGCGTCGGCCCACCCGGCCGGGCGGCCCGCGCCCCACCAGCCGGCCGGGTCCAGGTCACCGGCGAGTACCGCCGCGACGTGCACCGGTTGGGCCGGCACGACCGCGTCGGCGGCGGCGAACTCCTCGTCGGTGGGTCGCCGGTCCACGCCCATCGCCGGCGGGCTGCCGGCGTCGGGGCGCGGGTGGAAGACCGCGCCGATCTCGTAGAGGGCGAGGTCGCGGTGACCCCGGCCGAGGTTGCGCTTGAGGATGCCGAGCAGCGGGCCGAGCAGCGTGGTGCGCAGCAGCGGCTCCTCCTCGGACAGCGGGTTGGCGAGGCGCACCGCGGGTCGGCGCGGGTCGTCGGCCGGCAGTCCGAGCTGGTCGGCCAGCTCCGGGGAGACGAAGGGGTGCGCGAGCACCTCCACGTACCCCCGCTCGGCCAGCGACCATGCGACGGCCCGGCGGCGACGCTGGCGCGGGGTCAGGCCGTTCCCGGGCGGCGCGGTCGGCAGCACCGACGGCACCTTGTCGTACCCGTCGAGGCGGACGACCTCCTCGACCAGGTCGGCCGGGTCGGTCAGGTCGGGCCGCCAGCTCGGCGGGGTGACGCTCAGCGCCGACCCGGCGCCGCTGGCCGTGCCGACCGCGCCCGGGTCCTCGGAGAGCCGGTCCGCGCCCTGCGCGACCGTGCAGCCCACCTGCTCCAGCAGGGCGACGACCCGCGCGGGCGGGTACTCGACGCCGACCCGCCGGGTCGGCAGGTCCGCCGGCAGGGTGATGGGCGTACGCGGCCGGACGTGGTCGATGTCCAGGATCTCGGCGCTCGGAGCGCCGCCACCGTGCTCGGTGAGCAGCCGCACGGCCCGCTCCAGCGCGACCAGCGGCACCGCCGGGTCGACGCCCCGCTCCCAGCGCTTCGCGGCCTCGCTGAACAGCTTGTGCCGGCGGGCCGTGCGCCCGACCATGGCCGGGTCCCAGTGGGCGGCCTCGAAAAGCACGTTTGTGGTCTTTCCGGTGTCGACCTCGCTGGTCTCGCCGCCCATCACCGCCGCGAGCGAGATCGGGCCAGTGTCGTCGCAGATGACCATGTCGTCGGCGGTGAGCACCCGGCTGACACCGTCCAGGGTGGTCAGCTTCTCCCCCGCCTCGGCACGGCGGACCACCAGCGGGCCGGCGATCCGGTCGGCGTCGAAGGCGTGCATCGGCTGGCCCAGCTCCAACATCACGTAGTTGGTGATGTCGACGGGCAGCGAGATGCTGCGGATGCCGGCGGTGACGAGCCGCTGGGCCATCCACGACGGCGTGGGCGCGGCCGGGTCGACGCCCCGCACCAGGCGGGCGGCGTACCGGTCACAGCCGACCGTGTCGCGGACCTCGACCGGGTACGCCGGCGTCGGCGTACCGCCCGGCGCTGGCGCCATCCCCGGGTCGCGCAGCGGCACGTCGAACGCGTGCGACAGCTCCCGGGCCAGGCCGCGCAGGCTCAGCGCGTACCCCCGGTCCGGGGTGATCTCCAGCTCGAACACGACGTCGTCGAGGCCCACGACGGACCGTGCGTCGTCACCCGGCTTGGCGGTCACCTCCGGCGGCAGCACGATGATGCCCGAGTGGTCGTCGCCCAGGCCCAGCTCCCTGGCCGAGCAGATCATGCCGGCCGAGTTGTGCCCGTACGTCTTGCGCGCGCCGATCGCGAACCCGCCGGGCAGCACGCCGCCGGGCAGGATCACTACGACCCGGTCGCCGACGGCGAAGTTGCGCGCCCCGCAGACGATCTCCTGCGGCTCGCCGGTGCCGTTGGCGGCGCCCACGTCCACCCGGCAGAACCGGATCGGCTTCTTGAAGCCGGTCAGCTCCTCGATCTCGCGTACCTCGCCGACGACGAGCTGACCGGTGACGCTCGCGCGCAGGTCCTGCACGGACTCGACCTCGATACCGAGGTCGACCAGAGCCTGCTCCAGATCGCCGGTGGGCAGGTCGGCGGGGAGGTCGACGTACTCCCGCAGCCAACTGACAGAAACTCGCATGACTTCAGACCACCGTTCCCGTGTCTCGTACCCGCATCGCCCTACGCCCCGGTCCCGAGCGCGCGGCTGAACCGCACGTCGCCCTCGAAGAGATGGCGGATGTCGCTGACCCCGTGCCGGACCATCAGGGTCCGGTCGATGCCCATGCCGAAGGCGAAGCCGGAGTAGACCTCCGGGTCGACCCCGCAGGCGCGCAGCACCCGGGGGTTGACCATCCCGCAGCCACCCCACTCGACCCACTGCGGACCGTCGCGGTGCTCCGGGAACCACACGTCGAACTCCGCCGACGGCTCGGTGAACGGGAAGTAGTGCGGCCGCCACCGGGTCTTCGCCTCCGGGCCGAACATCGCCCGCGCGAAGTGGTCGAGGGTGCCCCGCAGGTGCGCCATCGTGATGCCCTTGTCGACCACCAGGCCTTCGGCCTGGTGGAACACCGGGCTGTGGGTGGCGTCGATCTCGTCGGTGCGGTAGACCCGGCCGGGCACGATCACGTAGATCGGTGGCTTGCGGCTGAGCATGGTGCGGGTCTGCACCGTCGACGTGTGCGTTCGTAAAACAAGCCCGGAGCCCGCGGACCCATCAGGGGATGCGATGTGGAAGGTGTCCATCAGCCCGCGCGCCGGGTGGTCGGCGGGGATGTTCAACGCGTCGAAGTTGACCCACTCCAGGTCGACCTCGGGCCCCTCGGCCACCTCGTAACCCATCCCGACGAACAGGTCGCTGATCGACTCCATCAGCGTGCTCAGCGGGTGCCGGGCACCACGAGGACGCCGGGCGTACGGCAATGTGACGTCCACCCGCTCCTCCACGAGCACCCGCGCGGCCTGCTCGCGCTCCACCACCTCGGCGCGCTCGGCGTACGCGGTCTCGATCGCCCGGCGGGCCTCGTTGACCCGCTTGCCGGCGTCGGACTTCGCGGCCGGCGGCAACGCGCCGATCTCCCGGCGCGCGAGGGACACCGGAGACCGGTCACCGAGGTGCGCGGGGCGCAGCGCGGTCAACGCGTCCGGGTCGGCGGCGTCGTCGAACGCCTTCGTGGCGTCGGCGACGGCCTCGGCCAGGGCGGCCGGGTCGAGCAGGGCGACCTGCTTCGGGTCGTACGGATCGTTGCGGTAGCTCATGGCGTACGGGCACTCCCTCACGGCGGCGCCAGCCCGTCATCGGGGCGGCGAAGCGAGTCTACGGACGCGCGGCTGCGCCGCAGCCCGCCGGTAGGAGTTGCGCAGGGAGCAGGTCAGGCCCGCCGCCCGCCGACACCGGCGGGCTGGCTAAACGAACGCCGTGGCACGTTCATGGACGGACGCTCTCCCCTGCTGTCAGTCGCGCCGGGTGTAGACACCCTCAGCGCTGTGCTCTCGCTGAAGCGTACAGGCAGACGGCCGCCGCGGCAGCCAGGTTGAGGCTCTCGGCGCGCCCGTACAGCGGCACCCGCACCCGGGCGTCGGCGGCAGCGGTCAACGCCTCGGGCAGCCCGTGCGCCTCGGAACCGAACAGCCAGGCGGTGGGCCCGACGAGCCGGCCGTAGTCGGTCAGATCATCCAGGTCGCTGTCGCCGTACCCGGTGGTGGCGAAGATCGACAGCCCGGCGGCGCGCAGCGCGTCGACCACCGCGACCGGATCGGGCGCGCGCACCACGTCGACGTGGAACAGGCTGCCGGCGGAGGCGCGGACACACTTGCCGTTGTACGGGTCGACGGCGTCGCCGGCGAAGATCACCGCGCTCGCGCCGGCCGCGTCGGCGGTGCGCAGCACGGTGCCGGCGTTACCCGGGTCGCGGATCTCGGCGAGCACCGCCACCAGGCGGGGAGCACCCGCGAGGGCCTGCTCCAGCGGCACGTCCAGGTGCCGGCAGACGGCGACGAGCCCCTGCGGGGCGACCGTCTCGGCCAGGGCCGCGAGGGCGTCGTCGGTCACCTCGGAGACCGGCACGTCGGCCCGGGCCGCCGTGGCGGCCAGCTCCGGGTGCCGATCCAGCGCGGTGGTCGTACCAAAAAGCTCGGTGACCACCCCCGACCGCGCCAGGGCCTCGCGGACCGCCTGCGGGCCCTCGGCCAGGAACCGGCCGGCGGCGTCGCGGTCCCGGCGGCGTTGCAGGCGGCGGGCGGCGACAACCCTGGGGGTACGGGGGGTGAAGGCCATGGGGTTTGCTCCTTCGGCACGATCGAGGCGCCCCCCGGACGGCGGTGCCGACGCGGGAGACGCCTCTCTCTGGTGCGTGGGGATCAGGCGGCCTGAGCCGCCGCGCCGCCGGTGCCCTCGGCCGTGACCGCAGCCCGAGCCAGCTCGACGATCGCCGCGAACGAGGCGGCGTCGTTGACGGCCATGTCGGCCAGGATCTTGCGGTCGACCTCGATGCCGGCCAGACGCAGGCCCTGGATCAGGCGGTTGTAGGTCATCCCGTTGGCCCGGGCGCCCGCGTTGATCCGCTGGATCCACAGCTGCCGGAAGTCGCCCTTGCGGTCACGACGGTCCCGGTAGGCGTACTGCATCGAGTGCAGCACCTGCTCCTTGGCCTTGCGGTACAGCCGGGAGCGCTGGCCGCGGTAACCACTCGCGGTCTCCAGCAGGGTACGACGCTTCTTCTGGGCGTTTACAGCCCGCTTGACGCGTGCCATCTCAACTCCTTCTTACGTAAAGGTGGCGCGCGTCAGCGGCCGAGCAGCTTCTTGATGCGCTTGACGTCGGCCTTGGCCAGCACGACCGTGCCGGTCAGCCGGCGGGTCTGGGTGGAGGGCTTCTTCTCCAGGTTGTGGCGCAGGCCGGCCTGCTGGGCAACGACCTTGCCCTTGCCGGTCAGCTTGACCCGCTTACCCATACCCGTGTGGCTCTTCATCTTCGGCATGTGGAACGTCTTCTCCCCTGTTACTCGCCGCTGGTGGCGGCGGTGCCGGTGTCGCCGGCTGCTGCGGTCTCGCCGACCGCCGCGGTCTCATCGGCTGCCGGAGCGGCGGACTCGTCCCCGACCCGGTCCCGAGGACCACCGCGCGACGCCGTGGCGGCGACCGCGGAAGCCTTGACGGCCCGGTGCGGAGCGAGAACCATGATCATGTTTCGGCCGTCCTGCTTGGGAGCGGCTTCGACGTATCCCAGATCCGTGATCTCGGACTCGAGCCGGCGCAGGAGCCGGTAACCCAGCTCCGGGCGGCTCTGCTCGCGACCGCGGAACATGATCGTCACCTTGACCTTGTCGCCCGCCTTGAGGAACCGCACCACGTGACCCTTCTTGGTCTCGTAGTCGTGCGGGTCGATCTTCGGCCGAAGCTTCATTTCCTTGATGACGGTCTGCTGCTGGTTACGCCGCGCTTCGCGCGCCTTGAGTGCGCTCTCGTACTTGAACTTGCCGAAGTCCATGAGCTTGCACACCGGCGGGCGCGCCATCGGCGCAACCTCGACCAGGTCCAGATCGACGTCCGCGGCCAGCTGAAGGGCGCGCTCCAGCGGGACGATGCCCACCTGCTCACCCTCTGGGCCGACCAGTCGGACCTCACGTGCCCGGATCTGCTCGTTCACGCGTGGTTCGACGCTGATGGGGCCTCCTCGAGTCGTTTCTGCTCAGGTGCCGACCCCTGCGGCTCCCGGGAGGGACCCGACTTGGAAAACAGAAGGCCCTGGCGCATGCCAGGGCCCGCTCGACCGGTCGGCACGATCACAGGATCGCGCATCCGGGACCGGGACATGCCCGGAACCGGTGACCGGACCCGGCCACCGTAGCGGCGACTCGGGTGGGAGCAGGCGCTCCGCTTTCGAGGCTGTCTGCTCGCATGCGGAGACAGCCTGGTCGACTCGACAACACTACACCGCCGCCCCGCCCACCCCCAAACCGGACACCCCGGCTGGCGCAGGCACCGTCCGGCGGGCGCGGGGCGCGGGGCGCGGGGCGCGGGGCGCGGGGCGCGGGGCGCGGGGCGCGGGGCGCGGGGCGCGGGGCGCGGGGCGCGGGGCGCGGGGC
>NZ_JBFAOC010000085.1:0-20430 GCF_040675055.1 Micromonospora sp. NPDC049662 | reverse complement strand
CCACCCCCGGACCCCCCACCCGCGGCCCCGACGCCCCGACGGACGGACGCCCTCGCGCGCGGCCGGCCGGAGCGCCGCCCCTCGGTCGGGGGCCGGCGGGGTCGGCCGGGTCACCGCCGCCCGGACGGACGGACGGCGGCGTACGCGGGCCCGCGGCGGCGCGCGGGTCGACGCCGGGAACTGGCTGGTTGCCGCGCGGCGACGGCGGACCGGAGACGCCGGCCGGCCCAAGCTCACGCGGGCGCTCAACCGGCGCCCGGTCGGCGGGCGGGCGGGCGTCCGGGCGGCGACCGGGCGGGGGCGTCTCGCCGGGCCAGGGTCCGTCGACACCTCGGCGCGCCCCGGCGGCCTCGGTGTCCGGCCGGCGCGGGCCGGGGGGCGCGTCCGGGGGCGTCGGCACGCCGGCACGCGGCGGCACCGGCTCAACCGGAACCCCGTCCGGGCCCAGCTCGCCCCGTTGCTGCTTGGCCGAACGCAGGTCGTCGATCCAGCCGAACTCCTCGCCGGCTACCGGCTCCTCCGGCTCGGCCTCGGCTCGGCCTCGACCCCAGCGGCGGCCCTTGGCGCGGGGATCACGCCGCTCGTCCGGGCCCTCGTCGGGGCGGTCGGCACCACGCGATCTCACTGTTGACCCTCTCCTGCGGCGTTCGTGCCGCCGTCCTGCGTCGTAGCGGCACCATCCACACCCGTGACCGCCCGGCCGTTCCGACCAGCAAGCGCCGTCCCCGGCTGCGGCGTTACCGAATCCCCGGCGGCCGGCGCGGCCGTGGCGGCCGGTCCGGCCGTCGCGGGCGGACTTTCCGGGCGGGCCGGCGGGACCGGCAGCCCGCGCACGATCCGGCGCAGCAGCGGCAGCCGCGTCGCCACGGACCGTTCCGCCCCGTGTGGGCCGGGCTGGTAGTAGTCGACGCCCACCAGGTCGTCGGGGACGTACTGCTGGGTGACCACGCCGCGCTGGTCGTCGTGCGGGTAGCGGTATCCGGTGCCGTGGCCCAACCCGCGGGCGCCGGCGTAGTGCGCGTCACGCAGACCCCGGGGCACCGGACCGCCCCGCCCGGCCCGTACGTCGGCGATGGCAGCGCCGATCGCGGTGGTGGCCGAGTTCGACTTCGGCGCGGTGGCCAGGTGGATCACGGCCTGGGCCAGGTTGAGCTGCACCTCGGGCAGGCCGACGTACTCCACCGCGTGCGCGGCGGCGGTGGCCACGCTCAGCGCGGTGGGGTCGGCCATGCCCACGTCCTCGCTCGCGAAGATGACGAGTCGTCGGGCGATGAACCGGGCGTCCTCCCCGGCGACCAGCATCCGGGCCAGCCAGTGCACGGCGGCGTCGACGTCCGAGCCGCGCATGCTCTTGATGAAGGCGCTGATCACGTCGTAGTGGGCGTCGCCGTCGCGGTCGTACCGCACCGCCGCCACGTCGACCGCCTGCTCGGCGGTGGCCAGGTCGATGCGCCCGGCGCCGAGGGCCGTGGCGGAGGCCGCCGCCGCCTCCAGCGCGGTCAACGCCTTGCGGACGTCACCGGCGGCGAGCCGGACGAGATGGTCCTCGGCATCGGTGGCCAGGGTGAGCGCGCCGCCCAGGCCGCGCCCGTCGGCGACCGCGCGGCGCAGCAGGCCGCGTACGGCGTCGTCGTCGAGCGGTTGCAGGGTGAGCAGCACGCACCGCGAGAGCAATGGCGAGATGACCGAGAAGTACGGGTTCTCGGTGGTCGCCGCGAGGAGCGTGACCGTCCGGTCCTCGACGGCGGCGAGCAGCGAATCCTGCTGGGTCTTGCTGAACCGGTGCACCTCGTCGATGAACAGCACCGTCTGCGGGCCGCCCGAACGGCGCTGACGACGGGCCGTCTCGATCACCGCGCGGACGTCCTTGACGCCGGCGGACAGCGCCGACATGGCGACGAAACGGCGGTCGGTCGCGCCGGCCACCAGGTGCGCGATGGTCGTCTTGCCACTACCGGGCGGACCCCAGAGGATGACCGACATCGGCGCACCGCCGGAGACCAGTTGCCGCAGCGGCGCGCCGGGGGCCAGCAGGTGGTCCTGCCCGATCAGCTCGTCCAGGCTCGCGGGTCGCATGCGGACAGGCAGGGGCGAATCGTCCGCTACCGGAGTGAAGCCGTCTACACCGGCGGGACCCTCGGGCGCGCCACGCGACCCGGTGGGGGCACCGAGGGAGAAGAGAGCGTCGGACTCCATCACGAAGACAGTACCGGGCCCGACCCGAGACGCCGGAATCGCGCTACGGGCCGGGCCACCGCTGATCGGTCTCGGTCAGCCACGGCCGGGGCGACGACCCCGGTACCAGCGACCGCCACCACCGCCGCGCGGCCCGCTGCCGACGCCGCCCAGGTAGAGCGCGAGCAGGAAGAGGCCGATGAGTACGAGGGTGTTCCAGTTGAACAGGTCGGGCGCGCCGAAGTTGGTGTCGAACAGGTCGATCAGCAGGGCGAAGCCAAAGACGATGGCCGCGAGAATGGCGAGCATATCGGTCCTCCGGTGGGGGTTCCCAGTAGGTCGGCGCGTGATGTACCCAATCGGTCGACCCGCCAATCTCCACCGTGGATCTGATGCGTACCCCACCGGCCGGTCGCCGCTCACCTCGCTCCGGCCCCGTCGCGCAACTTCGGTGAAGTCGCTGCCTCCGGCGCCGCTGAAGCAGCAACATCCCCCACGTTGTGACGATCTTGGCGGCGCGGTACGACACACCGGCCGTCGAGCGGGGCGCATCGCCAGCCCGGCTTGGTTGCCGGTACGCCGACACCTAGGCTGAACTGCATGATCGTCGACGACCAGGTGCTCCACGACCGGGCCGCCATCCTGGCCGCCGCCGGCCACCACCCGTTCGCCCGACACGCGCTCGGCGGCCGCCCGTCGGCGCGCGGCTACCGGCGCGAGGGGGCCGTGCTGTGGCTGCTGCCGCCCGAGCACGGGTCAGCCGGCTGCGCGATCGGCCCGCCCGACCCGGCGATCGAGATGTGTGTCGCGCTGGTCGCCGGAGGGATGTTGCTCCCGGGCCAGCGGCTGCACCTGCCCCAGCACGACCGCGAACAACTGTCCGACCGACTGTCGGTGGCCGAACACCGGGACTGGGTCTTCCACTGGACCTCGACGCCGCCGCCGCTCCAGCCGAACGAGGAGCGGGTCGTAAGGCTCACCGACAGCGACCGCCCCGCCATGGAGGCGCTGATCGACGAGGCGTTTCCGAGCACCACCTCCCGCCCGACCGATCCACGCGTGGTGGCCTGGTACGGCATCCGCGCCGGCGACCGGCTGGTGGCATGCGGGGCGGATCGCAGTCAGGGCGAGATCGGTTTCCTCGCCGGTCTGACCGTAGCCCCGGACCAGCGGGGTCGCGGCCTTGGCGCGGCGCTTACCGCCGGGATGACTCGGGCTCTGCTGGCCCGCTACGACACCGTGGGGCTCGGCGTCTATCCGAGCAATGTCGGCGCGGTACGGCTCTACCGTCGGCTCGGCTTCACCGACACCCTCCCGCTCGCCTCGATCCGCCTCACCTGAAAGCACCGGAAGGGGCCACCCGTCCAGGACCGGCGGCCCCTCCCCCTCATCGATCGGCGGCTACGGGAATCGTGACCGGTTCGGCGACGGGGGTTGCCCGCCGGTCGGCCCGCCAGGCGGGCAGGTAGAGCGGGGCCGCGACGGCCAGCACGACCGCGCCGACCACCATCGCCGTACCCACGCTGGTGCTGGCCGCGAGCGCGGTCAGCACGACTCCGCCGAGCGCGGCGGCCGGCTGCGCCATCATCGAGTTCAGCGAGAGCACGCTGGTGCGGTACGGGCCGTCGACCTGGCGGTGCAGCAGGCCACTGTGCAGCGGGTTCGACGCGCCGTGCACGGCGTAGCAGGCCAGGTAGGCGACGAGCACCCCGACCGGGCCGGCGAGCAGTCCCATCCCGACGACCGTCGCCCCCTGCAGGATGCGCAGCAGGGCCGCGCCCGGCGCCGCCCCGGGCCAGCGCAGCAGTAGCGGGGTGAGCGCCGCGCCGGCCGCGTTGGCGATCCAGGCGGCGGAGCTGGCCGGGCCGAGCAGCGCGGCGGCGCGTTCCGGGTCGCCGACCACCTCGGCGAGCCGGACCGGCAGCAGCGATTCGAAGGTGATCATGCCGAAGCCCCAGAACAGCTCCACCGCCACCAATGCGAGCAGTACCCGGGATCGGCGCAGCAGGCCGACCGCCTGGCCGATCATGCGGGGGGCCTGCGTCACCGACGCGCGCACCGCCGCCAGACCGGCGGCCGGGCGCTCCTCGACCAGCAGGACCAGCAACGCGCCGAGCGCCACCGCCTGCGCGAGGAGCGCGGCCAGCACCGGCACGGTGAGGGCGCTGACCGGGCCGAGCGGCCCGAGCGCGACCAGTCCGCCGCTGAGCAGGGCCCCGCCGCCGATGGCGATCCCGACGACGGTGCCGGCGTAGCCGAGGCCCTTCTCGTACTCGGCCTGCGGGTCGGCGGCCAGCGTGGCGTCGACGTACCAGGACTCCAGGGGGCCGCTGTCGAGCGCCCGGTAGACACCCTGCAGGGCCCAGACCAGGAAGAACAGCGCGAACGAGTCGGCCACCGCGAACACCGCGAGGGAGGCGAGGTTGAGAACCCCGGCGGCGAGCAGGACCGGCTTGCGCCCGAGGGCGTCGGCGAATCCACCGGTGGGCAGCTCCAGCGCGAGCACCAGCAGCCCCTGCGCGGTGCTGACCAGGCCGATCTGCGGCAGCGACAGGCCGCGCTCCTGCATCAGCAGGATCAGCACCGGGATCAGCAGGCCCGTGGGCAGCCAGCGCAGGCCGTACAGCGTGAGGTAGCGACGCCGGACCTGGCGTACGGTGAGCGCGCTCACGACGTCACCTCCATTCGCGACTGCGGGGCTCGCAAACCCGACTCACTCCTCACGCTCATTTGGGACCGTCCAGCAGCGGATAGGCGGCCAGGAAGACCTGCACCGGGCGGGCCTGCGGGTCGGCGGGCTCGGCCGCGTCGACCGACTCGGCCTCGCGGTGGTACCGCTCCAGCACCTGCCACACCTCCGCCTTGAGCGCCTCCAGCCGCTCAGGCGGGACGGTCAGGAAGATGTCGCCCATGCCAAAGGCGTCCCGCCAGGCGGGGGACCACTCGTGCTGATTGGCGAACCAGCGGTCGGCGTGTTCGACGAGGAGGCGCACCTGGTCGCCCTGGATCCACTCGATAGCGGCACGGGCGTCGGGGTCGTCGTCGAAGTCGCTCGGCTCCCAGCTCGTGACGTCGTGCGCGGCCTGCCACCAGCGCTGCCGTCCGCTGCCCCGGTCGGGATCCTCGGTGACCAGCCCGACCTCGGCGAGTTGGCGCAGGTGGTAGCTGGTCGCGCCGGTGTTGGTGCCGAGAAGTTCGGCGAGGGTGGTGGCGGTGGCGGGCCCGTTCACCCGCAGGGCACCGACCAGTCGCATCCGCAGCGGGTGCGCGAGCACCCGGACCTGCCGCTTGTCGATCCGCACCTCCCGGGGGGTCGGCTGCGGGGTCGCTTCGTCATTCGCCATGACTGCACACTATCTCTGCACACTTTCTATGCACAAGAGTTGTGCATAGAAAGTGTGCACGATGTCAAGCGAGGAGTTCCCGTACCCCGCGCAGGCGGGTCCGCAGCAGGCCGGCGGCGCGGGCGGAGTCGAGGCGTACGCCGCTGGGGCACACGACACCGACGGCGGCGGCCGTGGTGGTCTTCAGTCCTGTCGCGTCCAGCCCGAACCGCTCGGCGACCAGCAGGCCCAGCTCGGCCCGGCTGACCGCGTCGACACCGGCCACGTTGAGCAGACCGGCGTACGACGATCGGGCCAGCTCCAGCACGGCGTCGGCCAGGTCGGTGACGTCGACCGGGCACCGGACCTCGTCGGTGAACAGGACGGCCCGCCCGGCGAGCGCGTCGCGGCAGAGCTGGATCTGTTTGCTGCCCTCCCCCAGGATCAGCGAGGTACGCACCAGCGCCGCGCCCGGATCGATCGCCCGTACGGCGGTCTCGGCCGCCGCCTTCGCGGCCCCGTACGCGTTGACCGGGCTGGGTGGCTCGTCGTCGGCGTACGGCTGGGGTCGGCCGCCGTGCAGCGCGTCGCTGGACAGGTGCACCAGCCGGGCACCCACCTCGGCGGCGGCGAGGGCCACGTGGGCGGCGCCGTCGGCGGTGACCGTCCAGTCGTCGTACCGATAGGGGGTCGCGACCACGGCGTCCGGCCGCACCTCGGCGACCAGCGCGCGCACGGCGGCGCGGTCGGTCACGTCCAACCGCCGCGCCGCGACCCCCGGCACCCCGATCTCACCGGAGTGAAACGTCCCGACGACCGAAAGCCCCACGCGTACGCCCCGCCGACAAACCTCCCGCCCGAGAAACCCACTACCCCCGACGACAAGCACCCGCATCCCGGCCCACTCCCCCGTTGATCAAGAGGTTCGCGTCATCTCGCGGGGCGATGATGACGCAAACCTCTTGATCAACCAAACAGGGACGGGTTAGACCGGGTCGGCCACCGGGGCGGCCGGGCCGGCGGTGCCGGTGTGGGGCGTGGCGGCGGGCTTGGGCTTGGCGTCGATGCCGGCCTCGGCGCGCTGCTGGGCGGTGATCGGGGTGGGCGCGCCGGTCAGCGGGTCGAAGCCGCCCCGGGTCTTCGGGAACGCGATGACCTCGCGGATGGAGTCCGCGCCGGCCAGCAGCATGCAGACCCGGTCCCAGCCGAACGCGATGCCGCCGTGCGGCGGGGCGCCGTACTTGAACGCCTCCAGCAGGAAGCCGAACTTGTCCTGCGCCTCCTCCGGGGTGATGCCCAGCAGGTCGAAGACCCGCTTCTGCACGTCACCCCGGTGGATACGGATCGACCCGCCGCCGATTTCGTTGCCGTTGCAGACGATGTCGTACGCGTAGGCCAGGGCCCGGTCCGGCGCCTCCTCGAACCGGTCCACCCACTCCGCGTTCGGCGAGGTGAACGGGTGGTGCACGGCCGTCCACGCGCCCTCGTCCGTCTTCTCGAACATCGGGGCGTCGACCACCCAGCAGAACGCCCAGGCGCTCTCGTCGATCAGGCCGGAGCGCTTGGCGATCTCGACCCGGGCAGCGCCGAGCAGCTCCTGCGCCTCACGGGTGGTGGTGCTCGCGGCGAAGAAGACCGCGTCGCCCGGCTTCGCGCCGACCGCGTCGGCGAGCCCGCCCAGGTGCTCGGCGGAGAGGTTCTTGGCCACCGGTCCGCGCGCCTCGCCGGTCTCGGCGTCCAGCACCACGTACGCCAGGCCCCGCGCGCCGCGCGCCTTGGCCCAGTCCTGCCAGCCGTCCAGCTCCTTGCGGGTCTGGGCCGCGCCACCGGGCATCACCACCGCGCCGACGTAGCCGCCCGCGTCGATCGCCCCGGCGAACACCCGGAACTCGGTGCCGCGCAGGTAGTCGGTCAGTTCGGTCAGCTCGACGCCGTAGCGCAGGTCCGGCTTGTCCGAGCCGTACCGGGCCATCGCGTCGTGCCAGGTGATCCGCGGGATCGGTCGGGTGATCTCGTGCCCGGCCAGGTCCTGCCAGAGCGCCGAGACGATCGCCTCGCCGAGGTCGATCACGTCGTCCTCGGTGACGAAGGACATCTCGATGTCGAGCTGGGTGAACTCCGGCTGCCGGTCGGCGCGGAAGTCCTCGTCGCGGTAGCAGCGGGCGATCTGGTAGTACCGCTCCATGCCGCCGACCATCAGCAGCTGCTTGAAGAGCTGCGGCGACTGCGGCAGCGCGTACCAGCTGCCGGGCTGCAACCGCACCGGCACCAGGAAGTCCCGGGCGCCCTCCGGGGTCGACCGGGTCAGCGTCGGCGTCTCGATCTCCAGGAAGTCCCGCTCGTGCAGCACGCCGCGGGCGAGCTGGCTGGCGCGCGAGCGCAGCCGCAGCGCGTTCGCCGGGCCGCTGCGGCGCAGGTCCAGGTAGCGGTACTTGAGCCGGATGTCGTCACCGGCCTCAACCTGGTCGTCCACCGGCAGTGGCAGCGGCGCGGCCTCGGAGAGCACCTCCAGCGCGGCGGCGGTCACCTCGACCTCGCCGGTGGGCAGGTCGGGGTTCTCGTTGCCCTCGGGGCGGCGGGTCACCTCGCCGGTGACCTTCACGCAGAACTCGTTGCGCAGCGCGTGCGCGTCCTCCTCGCGGAACACCACCTGCACGACGCCGGAGCCGTCACGCAGGTCGACGAAGATGACACCGCCGTGGTCGCGCCGGCGGGCCACCCACCCGGCGAGCGTCACCGTCGAGCCGGCGTCCGCGGCGCGCAGGCTTCCGGCATTGTGGGTACGGATCACGGCTGGCAACTCCTCATCGTGGAACAGTCCTCACCCCGCATTCTGTCAGGGGTGGCCGGGCCCGCTGGGGGGCACCCGGCAGCCCGGCCCGATTCGCTGGTGGACGAGCCGGCGAACCCCGGGCAGCGGGCCCCGACGCCGGTTAGCGTGGCCTGATGCGCGCCGTACCGAACTGGGGCGTCGCCACGGCGGTCGCCGCGCCGGTGCTGCTGGTGGGCGGCTGGACGGTCGCGGGCGCCCGGCAACCCGCCGGGTACGA
Organism: Micromonospora sp. NPDC049662; assembly: GCF_040675055.1. NCBI lineage: Bacteria > Bacillati > Actinomycetota > Actinomycetes > Micromonosporales > Micromonosporaceae > Micromonospora > Micromonospora sp. NPDC049662. The sequence continues at coordinate 11,882 of NZ_JBFAOC010000085.1, read as the reverse complement.
CCCGATCCGCGACACCATCAGCGAACTGGCCGGGCATGACGCCACCGACGCCTGGATCATGATCAGTGCCCTGGTGCTGCTCGGGTGCTGTTACCTGGCGACCGCCGCGGTGCTGCACGCGGCCGGGCTACCCAGCCGTTTCCTGCTCGCCGTCGGCGGCGTGGCCACCATCGCGCTCGTCGCCTTTCCCCGGCCGACGGTCGGCGGCTCGCTCAGCCACGGCATCGTGGCGACCATCGCCGTCCTGGCGCTGGCGCTCTGGCCGGCCGGGTCGGCGCTGCGGCTGTCGCGTGGCCCGGACGCCGCGCATCCACGCACGCCGCAACCGCCCTGGGCGTTCCGGCGCGGCGTGGGGTTGAGCGCCACGCTGGTGCTGCTGGCCCTGTTCGGCTGGTTCGCGTTCGAGGTGACCAGCGGATCCCGGACCGGCCTGGCCGAACGGGTGACGGCGGTGGGCGTCTCGCTCTGGCCGCTGCTGGCGGTGCTCTCGGCGCGCCGGGCGCATCTCGCGTGGGCCGCCGCCGGCACCACGCCAGTCGGACCGTCGGTGCCGACGACCGGTGTCGTACCCCCGGATTCGTTGCTGCCGACGGACGGGCCCGACCGGCTCGCGTGAGCCGACCCGCACGCGCGACGCGGGCCGCCGGAGTGCCCCGGCGGCCCGCGTGCGGTACGTCGATCAGAAGACGCTGACGCCGTAGACGCTCAGCGGCTCGGTGACCGGCTGGAAGAAGGTGGTACCGCCGGTGCGGCAGTTACCGCTGCCGCCGGAGGTGAGGCCGAGCGCGGTGCTACCGGAGAAGAGCGAGCCACCGCTGTCGCCACCCTCGGCGCAGACGTTGGTGCGGATCAGGCCGGAGACCGAGCCCTCGGCGTAGTTCACCGTGGCGTTGGTCGCCGACACCGAGCCGCTACGCAGGCCCGTGGTGCTGCCGGAGCGCTGCACCGACTGGCCGACCGACGCGTTGCCGGCGCCGGTGATGTCCCGGTAGCTGCCGTTGTAGAGGTAGACGTTACCGGCGGCGTTCGCCGAGTTGCTGTGCCGCACGATGCCGTAGTCGTTGCCCGGGAAGCTGGTGCCGGTACGGGTGCCGAGCAGGCTGGTCTGGCTCGAGTTCGAGTACCAGTTGCTGCCGAGGTTGGTGCAGTGCCCGGCGGTCAGGAAGTAGTAGGTGCTGCCGCTGCGCACGTTGAAGCCCAGCGAGCAGCGGTAACCGCCGGTGTAGATGGCCTGGCCACCGGAGATCCGGGTGCTCAGCACGCCGGCCTCGGCCTCGACCCGCACCGCGCCGTTGGCGCGCGCGGCGGCCGCCTTGACCCGCTCCAGCTTGGCGCCGGTGACGGTGCTGTCGACGGAGACGACCACCTGGTTGGTGATCGGGTCGCTCCACCAGGCGGTGCCCGGGATCTTCGCCGAGCGCTCCAGCTCGGCGGTGGCCCGGTTGAGCTCGGCGGCGCCACGGGTGACGTACCGGACGCTCGCTCCGGCCTTGCTGACCGCGCTCGCGGCGGCGGCGTCGGTCACCGTGACGACGGTCTTGCCGCTGGCGTCGATGTACGAGCCGGCGGAGCGGTCACCGAGCTGAGCGGAGAGGGCCGCGCCGGCGTCGGGCGAGGCGGCGGGGGCGGCCTGGGCGGGTGCGCCGATGAGCGAGCCGACGACCAGGGTTCCGGTCACGGCGACGGTCGCCGCAACACGGAAGGAGGACCTCGTGGGTCGCATGTAACAAACCTCCTGGGCGGGGGAGACGGGTCTGGCCGGGGATGGCTGACCCGAGGGCAACCCGGCCGATCTGCGAAAACCGGTCGAGTGAACTGAAGTATTCACATACTTAAGATCATTAACAAGATCTGGTTTCGCCCGAATTCGTCGAACGTCACCGAGGACGTCGGCGCAACACCATCGACACACTCGGGGACATCTACCGTCACACCCCGACGACCGCCGGATCCCTTTCGGACAGCGCCGGGCAACGGAGGCGGTTGACGCCACAACAGGCGGACGCGTGCCACGCCGGCCCGCCCGTTCCGACGGCCGTCTACGACGCCGGCAAGCCCGGCGGACGCGTGCCACGCCGGCTCGTCCGGGCGGACACGTGTGACGCCCCGGGATGGGCGGCCGGCGGCGTCAGGGGTCGCGGCGGCGCGCGCCGGGCCCCGGGCGGGGCAGCACGTCACGCGGGTCCCGCACCTCGTGCCCGTCGGCGCAGCGCAGCTCGGCGCGCACCTCGGCGCCGCAGTCGCGGTGCTCCACCCGCAACGGCGCGCCCTCGGCGTCGGCCAGGTACCTGTCGCCCCAACCGAGCACGGCGACGAGCACGGGCCAGAGGGCGAGGCCCATCTCCGTCAGTCGGTACTCGTGGCGCAGTCGGCTGCCGGGCTCCCGGTACGGCTCGCGACGAAGGACGCCCCGCTCGACCAGCAGGGCCAGCCGGTTGGTGAGAACCTGCCTGGGGATCCCGGTACGGACCCGCATGTCGTCGAAGCGTCGTACGCCGCTGAACACCTCGCGCAGCACCACCATGGTCCACCGCTCGCCGAGGATCTCCATCGCGCGGGCGATGGTGCAGTTCTCCACCGACCAGTCCAGTGCCGCGGGCCTCATCCGACCAGGCTAGGTCTCATTGACAGACTCAGCAACATCCTGCGACGCTGCGTCCATGACACAGACTCAGGAGCCGGCGCGCAGCCGTACCTTCACCTGGTCGGACCCGGCGGCCAACGCGGCGCAGGTCGGTCGGCGCAGCGGCCTCGACATGCTTCGCGCGATGATCGCGGGGGAACTGGCCGCGCCCCCGGTGATGCACCTGCTCGACATGGCCCGCATGGAGGCCGACGAGGGGCGGGTCGTCGTCGAGCTGACCCCCCAGGAGTTCCACTACAACCCGCTGGGCACCGTGCACGGCGGCGTCCTCTCGACACTGCTGGACACCGCCGCCGCCTGCGCCGTACACACCACGCTGCCCGCCGGGGTCGGCTACACCTCGCTGGACCTGAACGTGAAGTTCCTCCGGCCGGTCACCGTCGCGAGCGGCACGTTGAGCTGCGAGGGCACCGTCCTGCAACGCGGACGCCGCACGGCCCTGGCCGAAGCCCGCCTAACGGACGCGCAGGGCCGCCTGGTAGCCCACGCCACCAGCACCTGCCTGATCCTCCCCCTCCCCTAACCCCACCCCTTTGCCGTCGATCTTGCAGTTCCTGTCACCGAAACGCGGGCTGTGCCCCGATTCGTGACAACAGAAAGTGCAAGATCGACGGGGTGCAGGTGGGGGTTAGCGCTGGGCCAGGCGGGCGGCTCGGGCGTCGCGCTTTTCTTCGAAGCGGGACGCCGCGCGGTCCAGGGCGTCGAGCTGGGTGGCGAGTTGTTCGCGGGCGGCTTCGCCGTCGGCGTCGAGGCCGGTGACGTTGAAGACGTCCCACTGGCGCAGCACCGGCTGCAACACCTCGTCGCGGTGCTGGCGCAGGTCGTAGATGCCGGCCAGGGCGATCGCCACCGACTTGCGGGCGAAGCCGTCGATGCCGCTGCCGGGCATCTGGAAGTCGGCGACGACATCGGCGACGGCCCGCATGGCCTGGCTCGGGGCCAGCTCGAACGCGGCGGCGAGCAGGTTCCGGTAGAAGACCATGTGCAGGTTCTCGTCGGCGGCCACCCGGGCCAGCAGCGCCTCGCAGGCGGGGTCGCCGGTGGCCTTGCCGGTGTTGCGGTGCGAGATCCGGGTGGCCAACTCCTGGAACGAGACGTACGCCAGCGAGTGCAGCACCTCGTCGCCGTGGGCGTTCGTGTAGCCCTCCGACATGTGCGTCATCCGGGCCCGCTCCAACGCCACCGGGTCGACGGCGCGGGTGACGGTCAGGTAGTCGCGGATCGCGACGCCGTGCCGGCCCTCCTCCGCGGTCCACCGGTGCACCCAGGTGCCCCAGGCGCCGTCGCGGCCGAACAGGGTGGCGATCTCGTGGTGGTACGAGGGCAGGTTGTCCTCGGTCAGCAGGTTCACGATCAGCGCGGTGCGGGCCACGTCCGGGATCGTCGAGTCGGTCGGCGACCACGCCTCGCCACCGAGCGGCCCGTCGAAGGTGCGCCCCTCGCTCCACGGCACGTACTCGTGCGGGAACCATTCCTTCGCCAACGAGAGATGGCGGTCCAGGTTGCGCGCGACTACCGGCTCCAGCTCGACGAGCAGGGCGGTCTGGCTCAGTGTGGTGCTCACGGTCACGAAGAACTCCCTACGGTGGCGTAACTTACGCTACCGTAGGTCCCCGCGACCGATAGCGCCAGTGGAAGCCCTCAGTTCACCGCCGGCCGGAGGTCGCCCGGGGGTGGCGTCCAGGCCTGCGCGTCGGCCGTGACCTGCTCACCGGAGCGGATGTCCTTCACCTCGTCCGCCGCGCCGTCGGCCCCCGGGAACCAGACGTACGGAATGCCCCGCCGCTCGGCGTACCGGATCTGCTTGCCGAACTTGGCCGCGCTCGGGGACACCTCGGTGGCGATCCCCCGCCGACGCAGCTCTGCCGCGATCTTGTCGCTGGCCGCCCGGTGCTCCTCGTCGGCGAGCGCCACCAGGACACAGGTGGGCACCGAACGGGAGACGGTCAGCTCCCCCGCCCCGAAGAGCAGCCCGAGCAGCCGGGTCACCCCGATCGAGATGCCCACACCGGGGTACGAGACGGCGCCGGCGCTGGCCAGGTTGTCGTACCGGCCGCCGGAGCAGATCGAGCCGAACCGCTCGTAGCCGCGCAGCTGGGTCTCGTAGACCGTGCCCGTGTAGTAGTCCAGGCCGCGGGCGATGCGCAGGTCGGCCACGCAGAGGCCGGGCGAGTGCCCGGCCGCGGTCTCCACCACCCGGACCAGCTCGTCGACGCCCTCGTCCAGCAGCGGGTCGCTGACCCCGAGCGCGCGTACGGCGTCGGCGAACGAGGCGTCCGGCGCGGAGATCTCGGCCAACGCGAGGCACGCCTTGGCCTGCGCCTCGCTCGCCCCCGCGGTCTCGGCCAACAGCTCGACCACCTTCGCCGGGCCGATCTTGTCGAGCTTGTCGACGGTACGCAGCGCCGCCTCCGGGTCGGTCACCCCGATGCCCCGGAAGAAGCCCTCCCAGATCTTGCGGTTGTTGACCTGGATGGTCACCGGCGGGATGGGCAGGGCGCGTAGCGCGTCCCCGATGACCAGCGGCATCTCCGCCTCGTGGTGCGGGGCGAGGGTGTCCCGGTCGACGATGTCGATGTCGGCCTGGACGAACTCCCGGTAGCGGCCCTCCTGCGGCCGCTCCCCCCGCCACACCTTCTGGATCTGGTAACGACGGAACGGGAAGGTGAGCTTGCCGGCGTTCTCCAACACGTAGCGGGCGAACGGCACGGTCAGGTCGAAGTGCAGCCCGAGCTGGTCATCACCACCGGCGCCCTCGGCGTCGGCGTGCAGCCGCCGGATCACGTAGACCTCCTTGGAGGTCTCCCCCTTGCGCAGGAGCTGGTCCAGCGGCTCCACCGAGCGGGTCTCCAGGGGGGCGAACCCGTACAGCTCGAAGGTGTCGCGGATCTTGTCGAGCACGAACTGCTCGATCATCCGCTGACCGGGGGTCCACTCCGGGAACCCGGAGATGGGCGTGGGCTTGCTCATCGCGTACTCCTTGCGGTTCCGCGCCCATGGCGCGGTGGTGTCGTGGGTCCGCGCGCGGCGCGGACGAATGATCTAGAAACCCCGGGTGGGCGCGGCCGGCGACGTGCCGGCCACCTCGACGAGGTACGGGTTGCCGGCGCGCTCGCGGCCGATGGTGGTGCTCGGGCCGTGGCCGGGCAGCACGACGGTGTCGTCGGCCAGCGGAAGGATCTTGTCGCGCAGGCTGGCGAGCATGGCCGGCATGCTGCCGCCGGGCAGGTCGGTGCGGCCGATCGAACCGGCGAAGAGGACGTCGCCGGAGAGGCAGATCTCGTCCGCCTCCCAGCCCGACCCGGCGCCGGGCAGCCGGAACAGCACCGACCCGCCGGTATGGCCCGGCGCGTGGTCGACGGCGATCTCCAGGCCGGCGAGCGTGAGGGTGGCGCCGTCGGTCAACTCGGCCACGTCCTCCGGCTCGCTGTAGCTCAGCCGGCCGCCGAAGAGCGACGTCAGGTCGGCCGAGAGGCCCTTGGCCGGGTCGGCGAGCATCTCCCGGTCGCCGGGGTGCACGTACGCGGTGATCCCGCGGGCGTCGCAGACCGGCGCCACCGAGAACGTGTGGTCCAGGTGGCCGTGGGTGAGCAGCACAGCGGCCGGATGCAGGCGGTGCTCGGCGAGCAGCGGGTCGAGCTGGTCGAGCACCCCGATGCCGGGGTCGACCACCACGCACTGCTCCCCCGGCGCGGTGGCGACCACGTAACAGTTGGTGCCGAAGGCGTCCGCGGGAAAGCCGGCCACGAGCACGGGCGCTGTCCTCTCCGTCGAGCTGTCGTCCTGCCAGCAGCCTATCGGGCGGGCCGAGCGGGTTCGCCGCGTCCGTCCCGCGCGCCCCGACCGGCACAGTGACAACTTCCGATAAGCGCTGCTCGGGACGGGGTGGACCTCGTACACCACATTCCCAGTCACTAGCCGTACACTCTGGCGGGCGTGTGGCGCGGCACACGCGACGCCCGGACGGGCCGGGAGAGCCGGCCGCCGGTGACGATCAGGCGAAGAAAGGGGAGCACCTGTGGCTTCCAGCAGGGACCGGCAGCGCAAACTGGCGCGGGCCAAGCTCGACCGGCAGATGGCACGCCGGGCGGCCGCCACGCGGCGGCGTCGGCAGATCCAGGCCGGCGTGGGCGCCTTCCTGGTCCTCGCGGTGATCGTGGCCGGCTCGGCCTGGGCGCTCGGGGCGTTCGACTCCGACCCGAAGCAGAACGCGGCCGCGGAGGACACCTGCCTCTGGACGCCGCAGGACGCGACGGCGAACACCAACCTCAAGGACGTCGGCACGCCGGAGACCAAGGGTCTGCCGACCGACGGCACCCGGGCGATGACCGTCACCACCAACCAGGGCGCGCCGATCACCGCCGAGCTGAACCTGACCAGCTCGCCGTGCGCCGCCGCGAGCATCGCCCACCTGGCGAGCCGGTCGTTCTACGACAACACCAAGTGCCACGAGATCACCACCGACGGCGCGCTACGCTGCGGTGACCCCAGCGGCACCGGCCTCGGTGGGCCCACCTACTCGTTCTACGACGAGGACGTGCCGACCGCGCCGTCGCCCTCGGCCAGCCCCGCGCCCGGACAGCCGCCGACGTACCCCAAGGGCACCGTGGCGATGATCTCCAACCCGCCGGGCGCCAACGGCAGCCAGTTCCTGATCTTCTTCAAGGACTTCACCACGGCGGACCCGAAGTACCCGGTGATCGGCAAGGTCACCGGCGGGCTGGACGTGGTGGAGAAGATCGGCGCCCAGCCGACCGTGGACAATGGGACCGGGGCGAAGGTGAAGCCCAAGACCGACGTGGTGATCCAGAGCCTCACGGTCGGCGAGCCGGTCACCGGCGCGGCACCGCCGCCCTCCGGCGCCCCGGCCAGCAGCCCGAGCGCCGGCTGACCGGTCGCCCCCACCCACCCGAGCGGCACCCCGCAGCAAACAGCCAGGAGGATCCAGGCGTGACGTCCACCAGAGAGCGGCAGCGCGCGGCGGCACGCGCCCGACTCGAGAAGGAGATGGCCGAGCGCTCGGCCAAGGCCCGCAAGCGCCGCCAGACGCAGGCGATCGTCGGCGCCGCCGCCGTGCTGGTCCTCGTGGTCGCCGGCACCGTCTGGCTGGCCACGACCCTCGGCGGCGACGACGACAAGGACAAGAACGCCGCGTCGGCGCCCGGGGCGTCCGAGTGCGTCTACAACGCGATGCCGGCCGACCAGCGGTCCCCGCAGATCAAGGACGTCGGGGTACCGAGCAACCAGCAGTCCGCCAGCGGTGTGCAGACCATGACGATCGACACCAACCTGGGCCCGATCACGGCCAAGGTCGACCGGTCGCAGGTGCCCTGCACGGCGGGGGCGTTCAGCCTCCTCGCCGAGAAGAAGTTCTTCGACAACACCAAGTGCCACCGCCTGGTGACCGAGGGCATCAAGGTGCTGCAGTGCGGTGACCCGAGCGCCACCGGCAAGGGTTGGCGGGACACCGACGGCACGGGTGGCCCGAGCTTCCGGCTGCCCGAGGAGAACCTGCCCACCGACAAGCGCCCGCCGTACCCGGAGGGTGTCATCGCGATGGCCAACTCCGGTCAGCCGGGCAGCACCGGTAGCCAGTTCTTCATCGTGTACGGAGACTCGCCGCTCGACCCGGCGTACACCGTGCTGGGCACCGTCACCGGTGGCATGGACATCGTCAAGGACGTGGCCAAGGCCGGCGACGACGGGGCGTTCGCCCAGCAGGCCGGTGGCGGCCACCCGAAGAAGGAGGTCGTCATCAAGACCCTCACGATGAGCGCGCCGCAGGGCTGACGCCCACCAGGATGACGAAGCGCCCGCCGGCTGAGCCGGCGGGCGCTCTCGTGTGTGGGGTACGCGTCAGGCGCCGGAGGTGACCCGGTACGCGTCGAACACACCGTCGACCTTGCGAACGGTGGCCAGCAGGTGGCCCAGGTGCTTCGGGTCGGCCATCTCGAAGCTGAACCGGCTCACCGCGACCCGGTCACGGGTGGTGGTGACGGTCGCGGACAGGATGTTCACCCGCTCGTCGGAGAGCACCCGGGTGACGTCGGCGAGCAGCTTGTGCCGGTCCAGAGCCTCGACCTGGATCGCCACCAGGAACGTGGAGGCGGACGTGAGCTTCCAGCTCACCTCGACCACCCGTTCGGCCTGCGCCCGCAGGTCCTCGGCGTTGGCGCAGTCGTCACGGTGCACGCTCACCCCACCGGAGCGGGTGACGAACCCGAACACCGAGTCGGGCGGAACCGGGGTGCAGCACCGCGCCAGCTTGATCCAGACGTCGCTGACGCCCCGGACCACCACGCCCGGGTCGCTGCTGCTCTGCCGGCTGCGCGGCGGCCGGGTGGCGACGGCGGTCTCGGCGATGTCCTCCGCCGCGCCCTCCTCGCCGCCGTACGCGGCCATCAGCTTCTGCACCACCGACTGCGCGGAGACCTGGCTGTCGCCGACGGCCGCGTAGAGCGAGGCCACGTCGGCGAGGTGCAGGTCCCGTGCGATCGACATCAGCGCGTCGGAGGTGAGCATCCGCTGCAGCGGCATGCCCTGCTTGCGCATCGCCTTGACGATCGCGTCCTTGCCGGCCTCGATCGCCTCCTCGCGCCGCTCCTTGTTGAAGTACTGGCGGATCTTGGTGCGGGCGCGCGGGCTCTTGACGAATCCCAGCCAGTCCTGCGTGGGGCCGGCCGTCTCGGACTTCGACGTGAAGATCTCGATCACGTCGCCGTTGGACAGCGTCGACTCCAGCGGCACGAGCTTGCCGTTGACCCGCGCGCCGATGCACTTGTGCCCGACCTCGGTGTGCACCGCGTACGCGAAGTCGACAGGCGTCGACCCGGTCGGCAGCGGGATGACGTCACCCTTGGGGGTGAAGACGTACACCTCCTGGCTGGACAGGTCGAAGCGCAGCGCGTCCAGGAACTCGCTCGGGTCGGCGGCCTCGCGCTGCCAGTCCAGCAGCTGCCGCAGCCAGGTCATCTCGTCGATGTGCGCCGGCGGACCGACCACCGGGGTGCCCTTGTGCTCCTTGTACTTCCAGTGCGCGGCGATGCCGAACTCGGCGGTGCGGTGCATCGCGTACGTGCGGATCTGCATCTCCACCGGCTTGCCGGTGGGCCCGATGACCGTCGTGTGCAACGACTGGTACATGTTGAACTTGGGCATGGCGATGTAGTCCTTGAACCGGCCCGGCACCGGCTGCCAGTTGGCGTGGATGACCCCGAGCGCCGCGTAGCAGTCCCGCACCGTGTCGACCAGGATCCGCACACCCACCAGGTCGTAGATGTCGTTGAAGTCGCGACCCCGCACGATCATCTTCTGGTAGATCGAGTAGAGGTGCTTCGGTCGGCCGGTCGTCTCCGCCTTGATCTTGGCGGCCTTCAGGTCGGTGCCGACCTTCTGGGTGACCTGCCGCAGCAGCGACTCGCGCTGCGGCTGGTGCTCACCGATCAGCCGGTTGATCTCCTCGAACCGCTTCGGGAAGAGCGTGCCGAAGGCCAGATCCTCCAGCTCCCACTTGATCGTGTTCATACCGAGGCGGTGGGCCAGCGGCGCGAGGATCTCCAGGGTCTCCTTGGCCTTCTGCTCGCGCTTGGGCGCCGGCAGGAAGGACAGGGTGCGCATGTTGTGCAGCCGGTCGGCCAGCTTGATCACGAGCACCCGCGGGTCCTTGGCCATCGCCACGACCATCTTGCGGATCGTCTCGGCCTTGGCCGCGTCGCCCAGCTTGACCTTGTCCAGCTTGGTGACGCCGTCGACCAGCAGGGCGACCTCGCCGCCGAAGTCGGCGCGCATCGCGTCGAGGGTGTACTCGGTGTCCTCGATCGTGTCGTGCAGCAGCGCGGCGACCAGCGTGGTCGTGTCCATCCCCAGGTTGCCCAGGATCGTCGCCACGGCGAGGGGATGCGTGATGTACGGGTCGCCGGACTTGCGGTACTGGCCGGAGTGCCACCGCGCGGCCGTGTCGAAGGCACGCTGGAGCAACCGTGCGTCGGCCTTCGGGTGGTTCTCCCGGTGGCTGGCGATGAGCGGCTCCAGCACCTCGCTGACCTGCGAGGTCTGCCAGGGCGCGTTGAACCGGGCCAGGCGGGCGCGCACCCGTCGGCCGGTGGGCGCGTTGGAGAACCCGAAGCCGCCGCTCGGCGACGGGTCGACATCGGTCGGGAACGGAACCACGACCCCGTCCGCGCCGGGCGACGCCTCGACGGCGCTCGCCGTGACCTCGGTAGGAGCCGTCACGCTGTCGGCAGGAGCCCTGCCGGAGCCGTTGTCGGTGCCCGTCACCCGGGCCGGCGCGTCGCCGTTCCGGTCGGTCACCGAGCCGTCAGCGTCGCCTGTGGGGTGCACCGTGCCCTCCGCCGGAGGGACGACATCGTGGGACACCGGCCTCCTCACCGCTCGCCGGAAACACGCCGGCCGTGTGTCGGCCGGCCTGGTCTCGCGTCGCCGGACGGTGTACCGCCGGCGTCAGCAATGGGCAATGCTACCCGCACGGACGGTCCCCTGCCGCTCCGCCGGACGGTCGACGCCCCGGGCGGCCGGCCTGACCGGGCCCCGGCTCCGCCGGTCGGCACGGCCGTTCGATCCGCGACGTGGGCGCACCCCCGTCCCAGCGCCAGCGCGACAGGGATCAAACGGTCAAAAGGGCATGGACCGGACGCGGCGTCAGTCGCTCCCGGGCGCCCAGGAAGGCAAGCTCCAACAGTACGGTGAAGCCCGTCACCGTACCGCCCGCACGCTCGACCAGGTCCAGCGTCGCCTCGGCGGTGCCCCCGGTGGCCAGCACGTCGTCGACGACGAGCACCCGGTGGCCGGCGGTGAAGGCGTCCTCGTGCACCTCGAGCGTGGCCTCGCCGTACTCCAGCGCGTACGAGACCGAGTGCGCCGGACGGGGCAACTTGCCGGCCTTACGCACCGGTACGACACCCACCCCGGCCGCGTACGCGACGGCCGCCGCGACGACGAACCCCCGCGCCTCGATGCCGACCACCACGTCGAACGCGTCCCGCCCGTGGTACGCGACGATCCCGTCGACAACCTCGCGGAACGCCTTTCCGTCGGCGAACAGCGGCATCAGGTCCTTGAACAGGACACCGGGCTTGGGGAAGTCCGGCACGTCCAGCACCCGGCTGGCCACCAGTCGGGCGGCCTCCGGGCCGCTGTCCCCCCGCGGGGCGCTGCTGTGGGTCTCCGTCACGGCTGTTGCGTTCCCTTCCAACGACGACGGCGTCCGGCATGCTGCTCG
>NZ_JBFAOC010000084.1:5625-21942 GCF_040675055.1 Micromonospora sp. NPDC049662 | reverse complement strand
ACCCTGGTCGGTCTGCCGGAACTGCTGGTCAAGGTGATCGGCGGGCTGCGCGAGGTCATCACACCTCTCGCCGCCGCCGGTGGAGCGACCGCCATCGTGTTCGTCGTCGACGCGGCCGTCCACCACCCTGCGGCTGGTCGGCCGCGCCCCCACCCTTCGGTCGGCCAGCGCCCCTCGGCCGACCGGCACCCTGCGGGCTGGCGCCGGTCGGGCCAGCGCCGGTCGGGCCAGCGCGGTCGGAGTGGTCGGAGCGGTCGGATGAGTTTTCACAACCCGAAGATGCCCTGGTCGGAGCTGGAGAGCGTGCTCTCCGGCCGGGCCGGCGGCGGACGGCCGCGCGCCGAGCGGCACCTGCACGTGGTGGATCCGCTCGCCGTGGACGCCGACGGCGGTGACTCGCCGGCCTGGAGTCGCCACCGCGAGCGGTACGAGCCGCCGGAGCTGGCCCGTCCCGACGGCGTGGTGCCCTACGCCGAGCTGCACGCGCACACCAACTTCAGTTTCCTCGACGGCGCGAGCCACCCCGAGGAGTTGGCCGAGGAGGCGGCCCGGTTGGGGCTCACCGCGTTGGCCGTCACCGACCACGACGGCTTCTACGGGGTGGTCCGGTTCGCCGAGGCGGCCCGTACGCTGGGCCTGCCGACCATCTTCGGCGCGGAGCTGTCCCTCGGGCTACCGGGCCCGCAGAACGGCGAACCCGACCCGCACGGCGCGCACCTGCTGGTGCTGGCGCACGGCCATGAGGGGTACGCCCGGCTGGCCACCACCATCGCCCGCGCCCAGCTACGCGGCGGGGAGAAGGGCCGCCCGGTCTACGGGGAGCTGGAGGAGGTCGCCGCCGAGCTGCGCGACCACGTGCTGGTGCTGACCGGCTGCCGCAAGGGGCACGTGCCGGGCGCGCTGCTCACCGAGGGGGTGGACGCGGCGGCCCGCGAGCTGGACCGGTTGACTGCGCTCTTCGGCGCGGAGACGGTGGCGGTGGAGTTGACCGACCACGGTCATCCGGTCGACGCCGACCGCAACGACGCGCTCGCCGAGCTGGCCGCCGCGGCCGGGCTGCCGACGGTGGCCAGCAACAACGTGCACTACGCCAGTCCCGGCCGGAGGCGGTTGGCCACCACGGTCGCCGCGGTGCGGGCCCGGCGCAGCCTGGACGAGATCGACGGTTGGTTGCCCGCGGCGGCCACCGCCCACCTGCGCAGCGGCGCGGAGATGGCGGCGCGGTTCGCCGCGTACCCGGGCGCGGTGGCGCGGGCCGCCGAGTTCGGCGCCGAACTGGCCTTCGACCTCCAACTCGTCGCGCCGCAGCTGCCGGCGTACCCGGTGCCGCCGGGGCACACCGAGATGAGCTGGCTGCGCAAGCTGACCGCCGACGGCGCACGGGAGCGCTACGGTCCGCCGCAGGCGCACCCCGCGGCGTACGCGCAGCTCGACCACGAGCTGAACATGATCGAGGAGTTGGGCTTCCCCGGCTACTTCCTGGTGGTCTACGACATCGTCTCGTTCTGCCGCGAGAAGGACATCTACTGCCAGGGCCGGGGCTCGGCGGCCAACTCGGCGGTCTGCTACGCGCTGCGGATCACCAACGTGGACGCCGTCCGGCACCGGCTGCTCTTCGAGCGGTTCCTCGCCCCGGAGCGGGACGGCCCGCCGGACATCGACGTGGACATCGAGTCCGACCGGCGGGAGGAGGTGATCCAGCACGTCTACACCCGCTACGGCCGGGAGCACGCCGCCCAGGTCGCCAACGTCATCTCCTACCGGCCCCGGTCCGCGGTGCGGGACGTGGCCAAGGCGTTCGGCTTCTCACCCGGTCAGCAGGACGCCTGGAGCAAGCAGATCGACAGGTGGGGTTCGGTCGCCACGGTCGACGTCGAGGGCATCCCGGAGCAGGTGGTGGAGTACGCCAACGAGTTGCAGACGTTCCCCCGGCACCTGGGTATCCACTCGGGCGGGATGGTGATCTGTGACCGTCCGGTGATCGAGGTCTGCCCGGTGGAGTGGGGGCGGATGCCCGGACGCAGCGTCCTGCAGTGGGACAAGGACGACTGCGCCGCCGTGGGCCTGGTGAAGTTCGACCTGCTCGGCCTGGGCATGCTCTCCGCCCTGCACTACGGCTACGACATGATCGGGTCCCGGCTGGATCTCGGCGACATGACGCTTGACGATCCCGAGGTCTACGACATGCTCTGCCGGGCGGACTCGGTCGGGGTGTTCCAGGTGGAGAGCCGCGCCCAGATGGCCACCCTGCCGCGGCTCAAGCCCCGCGAGTTCTACGACCTGGTGGTCGAGGTGGCGCTGATCCGTCCCGGCCCGATCCAGGGCGGTTCGGTGCACCCGTTCATCCGGCGTAAGAACGGTCAGGAGCCGGTGACCTTCGCCCACCCGTTGATGCGTAACGCGCTGGAGAAGACCCTGGGGGTGCCGCTGTTCCAGGAGCAGTTGATGCAGCTCGCCATCGACCTGGCCGGTTTCGACGCGGCCGAGGCCGACCAGTTGCGCCGGGCGATGGGCGCGAAACGGTCGGTCGAGCGGATGACCCGCATCGCCGACCGGCTCTACGCCGGGATGGCCGAGCGGGGCATCACCGGCGAGCTGGCCGACGACGTCTACCGCAAGCTCACCGCGTTCGCCAGCTACGGCTTCCCGGAGAGCCACGCGATGAGCTTCGCCTACCTGGTGTACGCCACCTCGTGGCTCAAGCGCTACCACCCGGCCCCGTTCCTGGCGGCGCTGCTCAACGCCCAGCCGATGGGCTTCTACTCGCCGCAGACCCTGGTCGACGACGCCCGTCGGCACGGGGTGGAGGTCCGCCGTCCGGACATCAACGCCAGCGGGGCTCTGGCGGTGCTCGAGTCCACCCCGGACACCCGGTGGGGCAGCGAGCCGGGGGAGCCGCCGCACGCCTGGGGGCTGGGCGGTCCGGCCGTCCGACTGGGGCTGTCCAGCGTACGTACCCTCGGATCGGACGTGGCCGAGCGGATCGAGGCCGAGCGGACGGCCGGTGGGGCGTACCGTGACATGCCGGATCTGGCCCGGCGGGTCGGACTGACCGCCGCGCAGCTGGAGGCGCTGGCCACCGCGGACGCCTTCGCCTGTTTCGGGCTGACCCGGCGGGAGGCGCTGTGGGCCGCCGGCGCGGCGGCCCAGGACCGACCGGGCCGGCTGCCCGGCACGGTGACCGGCGCGACGGCGCCCACGCTGCCCGGCATGGAGGCCGTGGATCGGCTGGTAGCGGACGTGTGGGCCACCGGGTTGTCGCCGGAGAGCCATCCGGCCCGGTTCATCCGGGGGCAGCTCGACGTGCTGGGGGCGGTGCCGATCGCCCGGCTCGGCCGGGTGGAGCCGGGCCAGCGGATCCGGGTCGGTGGCATCGTCACCCATCGACAGCGCCCGGCGACCGCTGGTGGGGTGACCTTCCTCAACCTGGAGGACGAGACCGGGATGTTGAACGTGACCTGTTCGCCGGGTCTGTGGCAGCGTTATCGGCGGGTGGCCCGCACCAGCGCCGCGCTGGTGGTCCGGGGACGACTGCAACGCCACGAGGGAGTGACCAACCTGGTCGCCGACCGGTTGGACGCCATCGAGCCGCCGGTCAGTCCCGCCTCCCGCGACTTCCGCTGAACAGTGATCCACATTACGGTTTCTGTCGCCGCGGAGCGGGAGACTCGTCCTGAGCGGGCAGAGCGGCCCGTGATCCGTGAGGGGGACTGACAAGTGATGGGAAACCACGCGTACACCGGTGGCGGAATCGCCAACGTCCGGCGGACCCGGCTGGGTGCCGGCTGGATGCCGTCGCACCTCACCGACCCCCGCGAGTACGAGGTGACAAACGGTCCGGTCGCCAACGAGCGTCGATCCCGGGCTGAGGACGCGGTCGAGGGCACCCAGTCCTGACCACTAGGCTCGACCGGGTGGAGCAGACCCGAGGCCGGTTCGCCGCGCCGCCGCTGACCCCCCGTACCGCCGTGATCTGGTCGGTGCTGCGCGCCGAGCTGGACCGGCGCGGCGACGCCGAGCTGACCGTGCTGGACATCGGCGGGGGCACCGGCGGTTTCGCCGTCCCGCTGGCCCGGGCCGGGCACCGCGTCACCGTGGTCGACGCCAGCCCCGACGCGCTCGCCGCGCTCACCCGCCGGGCCGCCGAGGCCGGGGTCGCCGATCGGGTCGTCGCCGTGCAGGGCGACGGCGACGCCCTCGCCGGGCTGGTCGAGCCGGCCGGGGTCGACCTGGTGCTCTGCCACGCAGTCCTGGAGGTCGTCGACGACCCGACGCCGGTGGTCGCCGCGCTGGCCACCGCGCTGCGCCCCGGCGGCGCGGCAAGCGTGCTGGTAGCCGGCCGGGCGGCGGCCGTGCTGGGCCGCGCCATGAACGGGCATCTGGACGTCGCGGCGTCGGTGGCCGCCGACCCGGCCGGCAGCGCCGGGCCGCGCGACACCCTGCGCCGCCGCTACGACGCCCCCGAGGCCGTCGCGCTGCTCACCGCCGCCGGGCTGGAGGTCGAGGACATCCACGGGGTACGCGTGCTCGCCGACCTGCTGCCGGCCGCCGTCTCCGACGGGCAGCCCGCGGCCCTGGTCGAGCTGGAACTGGCCCTGGCCGCTCAGCCCCCCTACCGGGATCTGGCCGCCCAACTGCACCTGTTCGCCCGCCGACCGGCATGACCCGTCCGGTCCTGCCCGTCGACGGGGGTACGTCGGCCGGCTCGTCCGGCCCCGAGCTGACCGCCGACGGGCGTACACCGGCTGCCAGCGGTCCGGTGACCGGCCTCGACCCGCCGCTGGCGGTCCTCGCACCCGATCGAACCGGCGGACGGCTCGCCGACGTGCTGCCCAGCGCGCTCGCCGTACTGGGCGTGCCCGGCTCGCCCGACCCGCTCGGCCTGACGCCCGCGCTGGCCGGGGTACGCCGGATCGCCGTCCTGCTCGTCGACGGGCTCGGCTGGTACCAGGTGCCGACCGCCGCGCCGTACGCGCCGACGCTCGCCGGGCTGGCCGCGACGGTGGGTCGGCCCCTCGTCGCCGGCTTCCCGTCCACCACCCCGACGAGCCTCGTGACGCTGGGCACCGGCGTCGCGCCCGGCGCGCACGGGGTGCTCGGCTTCACGGTGCGGGTGCCCGGCACCGACCGGGTGCTCACCCACACCGACTGGGCCGCCGACCCGTCGCCGCTGCGCTGGCAGCCGGTGCCCACCCAGCTTCAACGGGCCCGGGCCGCCGGGGTGGCGACGACGGTGGTGAGCCGGCCGGAGTACGGCGGCAGCGGGTTGACCCTGGCCGCCAACCGGGGCGGCGACTTCCGGGGCGCTGCCGGCGCGGACCAGCTGGCCACCGCCATGCGCGCCGCGCTGTCCGCCGGCGACGGACCAACCCTGGTCTTCGGCTACCACCCCGACCTCGACCGGCAGGGGCACCTCAGCGGGGTCGACTCGGCGCCGTGGCGAAGCGCCGCCGCAGAGGTGGACCTGCTGCTCGCCCGGCTGGTCGACGGGCTACCGCCGGACGCGGCGCTGCTGGTCACGGCCGACCACGGGCAACTCGACATCCCCGTCGCGCACCGCTTCGACCTGGACACCGATCCACGGCTGCGCGACGGCCTGCGGGTGGTTGCCGGCGAGGCCCGGGTGCGCTACCTGCACACCGAGCCGGGAGCGGTGGACGACGTGGTGGCCGCCTGGTCGGCGGTGCTCGGCGACGCGGCCCGGGTGCGTACCCGCGCGGAGGTGGTCGCCACCGGCTGGTTCGGGCCGGTGCCCGAGGAGCACCTGGGCCGGATCGGTGACGTCGTGGTGACCTGCAACGACACGTACGCCGTCCTGGCCAGCCGCACCGAACCGCCGAAGGTGTCGAAGCTGGTCGCGTACCACGGGGCGGACACCGCCGCCGAGCTGACCGTGCCGCTGCTGGTCGTGCGGGGTTGACCGGGGCGCGGTCCGGCCAGCCGGCCGGTGCTGGTGTCGTACCTCGGGGATAACCTGCACCGATGGGCCGCAGTCAGTCGTTGCCCCGAGGCGGTGATCCGCGCTTCGGGCCGGACGCCGACGACTCCGCCAGCGGCATCCTGCACGTCGACATGGACGCGTTCTTCGCCTCGGTGGAGGTGCGTGCCCGGCCCGAGCTGCGCGGCCGCGCGGTCGTGGTGGGTGGCGTGGGCTCGCGTGGCGTGGTCAGCTCGGCCAGCTACGAGGCCCGCCGCTACGGCGTGCGCAGCGCCATGCCGACCTCCCGGGCCCGAGCCCTCTGCCCGCACGCCGTCTACCTGCCGCCGAACTTCGCCGCGTACTCGGCCGCCTCGCGGGCGGTCATGCAGATCTTCCGGGACGTCACCCCGCTGGTCGAGCCGCTCTCCCTCGACGAGGCGTTCCTCGACGTCAGGGGCGCCCGCAAGCTGTTCGGCCCGCCGGCCACCATCGCCCGGCTGATCCGCCAGCGGGTCGCCGACGAGCAGGGGCTGACGTGTTCGGTCGGGGTGGCGCCGAGCAAGTTCGTGGCCAAGCTCGGCTCCACCCGGGCCAAGCCCGACGGCCTGCTGGTCGTACCCGCCGGGCAGGTCCTCGACTTCCTGCACCCGCTCCCGGTGGACGCGCTGTGGGGGGTGGGGGAGCGGGCCGCCGAGACGCTGCGTCGGCTGGGTCTGGCCACCGTGGGGGACCTCGCCGAGGCCCCGGTGGGCATGCTGCGCCGGGCGGTGGGCGCGGCGTCCGCGGCGCACCTGCACGAGCTGGCGTGGGGGCGTGACCCGCGCCGGGTCAGTCCCGAACACGTCGACAAGTCGATCGGCGCCGAGGTGACCTTCGACGCCGACGTGGCGGACCCGACGGAGATCCGCCGTGCCCTGCTCGCGCTCAGCGCGAAGGTCGGCGTCCGGCTGCGAAGCGCCGGACACGTCGGGCGCACGGTCACCCTGAAGGTACGACTGGCCGACTTTCGCACCGTCAACCGCTCCCGCACCCTCGACGTACCCACCGACACGGCCCGGGAGATGTTCGACACGGTCTGGGCGCTCTACACCGCGCTGGACCCGGCTGAGCGGATCCGCCTCGTCGGTGTCCGGGTGGAGGGACTCACCTCGGCGCAGGGCGCGCCCCGACAGCTCACCCTCGGCGCGCCCGAGCGTGGTTGGCGGGAGGCGGAAGCCGCCGCGGACGCCGCCGCTGCCCGATTCGGGCGGTCCGTCATAGGTCCGGCCAGTCTGTTAGCCGACCGTGACGCTCATCGAAAGGAAAATCCACCCCACCCGTAGGTCGTCCCGCTTTCCGACGCGCGACCCCCCTCGTAGACTTGCGGGTAAGCAGCCGGTTGGCTGCCACGGTCTGTCGGCCCGAGTGGGCCGACCAACGTGACCGGGGAGGAGTGCCGTGCCGCTCTCGGAGCACGAGCAGCGGCTGTTCGAGCAGATCGAGCGGTCGCTTGCCGAGGACCCCAAATTCGCCTCGGCCGTGCGCGCCAGCGATCCGCGCTTCCACGCGCGGCGTCGCCTGCTCGTCGCAGCCGGCGTGATCATCGCTGGCTTGGCCCTACTGGTCTACGGCGCGGTGATCAAGACTCCACCGCTGGCGGTGGCGGGCTTCGTCGTCATGCTGGCGTCGGCCGCGTTCGCGGTGCAGTCGCACCGGCGGGCGCAGTCACCCGACCTGCACGTGGTGGGTGGCACGACGAGTCGTCGTCGTCCCCGCGGTGGCCGGTCCGGTCGCCGACGGTCGATCCTGGACCGGATGGAAGACCGATGGCGGCAGCGCCCGGAGGGGCACCGCTGAGCGCGTCCCGCCGCTGAGGCGGGCCGACCACCGCGACGAGCGGGCCATCGGGACACCCCCGATGGCCGCCGTCGCTCCGTCATGCCCCGAACATCGTGCTCGCGCGCCCCGCGCCGCCGTGCTCGCGCCGCGCGTCCCTCCGAGATCGCGCCGATCTTGCAGTTTCTGTCGTCCGCATGAGTGGGATACCCCTTATGTCGCGACAGAAAGTGCAAGATCGCTGGGGCTGGGGCTGGGGCTGGGGCTGGGGCTGGGGCTGGGGCTGGGGCGACGCCCCGGCGTTAGGCCGGGGCGCCGCCGCAGCGCGCTGGCGGGCGTCGGTCAGCGGGCGGCTCGATCGGCCAGCAACCGGCGCGGGTTCCAGCGCAGCAGCCGGTAGCGCATCCGCGTGGTCACCGCCACCAGGCGGCCGGAGGAGTCCGCCAGTGCGATCCGCCAGCGCAGCAGCACCGAGGGCGGCAACACGGCGGCGAGCAGCCGGGTCCGTCGATCCGCACGGGACGAGAGCGCCCCACGGACCGCGCGGAGCGCCGACGGCAACGGTTCACCGGTCAGCGGAGCCCGCGCGTACCGGGCCCGCTCCTCGGCACGGCCGAGCAGCCGCGCCGCCCCGACGGCCTCGGCGTCGTCGGGGAGAGCGTCCCGGACCAGCCGGTCCGCGGTCGCCCGGGGCGTCTCGGTCAGGTCCACCCGTACCTTGTAGTCGACGAGCGTGTCGAGCAACTCGGCCCAGGCGGCGTGGGCGTCGGCGCGAGCGCGACCCGGGTCCGCCTCGACCACCATCACCCGCGTGTCGTCGGTCGGCGGCCCGTCGCCCACAGCGGTGGTGGCAGCCGCGACGTCCGCCCGGCCGGCCCGCCGCCGACGCAGCGCCCGCCGACGAAGCGCCGGCACCGCCAGCAGCGCCACCAGCGCGAGTACGGCCGCCAGCCACCACGGCCACACCGGCGCCCGCTCAGTCGGCCGCGAATCCCCCAGCGAGAGCCCGGAGTCGGTGTCCCGGTCGGCGTTGTCCGGGCCGGTCGGCTCGGCCGACGAGTCCGCGCCGCTCGGGCTGTCCGTGGCGCCGGCCTCCGGAGTGGACGGCTCGGGGGCGTCCGTGTCCGGCGCCCAGGCCGATCGGGTGGAGCCGGGAACGCCGGACGCCGGGGTGGCGTCGAACGGCACCCAGCCGATCCCGTCGAAGAAGACCTCGGTCCAGGCGTGCAGGTTGAGGTTCGTCAGCGTGTACGTGTCGCCGTCGCGCCTGCTGCCGTTGGTGAACCCGAACGCGACCCGCGCCGGGATGCCGGCCGACCGGACCAGCCAGGCCATCGCGGCGGCGTACTGCTGGCAGTAACCGACCTTGTTGGTCAGGAAGTTCACGATGTCCTGGCCGCTGCTGCCGCTCGCGGTGCTCAACCGGTACGTGAACCCGTTGTTCGCGGAGAAGTGCTGGTAGATGGCCAGCACCCGGTCGTAGTCGGTCCGCTTGCCCTGGATCAGCCCTCGGACCAGCTCCTCCACCTCGGGCACCGGCCCGGGGGTGGCGGTCTGCTGCCGGCGGAGCGGGTGTTCGGCCGGCAGCGACTTCGCGGCCCGCAGGGTCGCCGGGGTGTACGTCGAGCGGATGTAGTCGAACGAGTACTTACGCCCCCGCGAGCTCTCCCGGTTGGAGAACACGATCTGCTGGTTGGGGTCGTACAGCCAGTTGCTGTTCAGGTCCTGGGTGCGCACCGGCTCGGCGTACACCGGCATCAGGGACATGCTGAGGCTCTTGGTCACCTCGACGGTCGCCCGGTACTCGGCCTGCTGCACCCCCGGCCCGACCCGCTCGCCCGGGTCGGGCAGATCGCGGTTGGCTGGCCGGCCACTCGCGGCGCGGGCCTGGAAACCGTTCGGGCGCAGCTCGTCGGCGACCGCGTAGCGCAGGTAGAACGGGGTCTGCTCCGACGTGGTCACCTTGACCAGGTCCACCACCTCGGACTGGTTGAGCTGGCCGGCGAGCGACGCGAACAGGTCGATCCGGCCGGACGAGCCACCCACCCCCCGACCGTTGCCGGTGCCGTTACCCGTGCCCTCGGTGATCCGGTCGAGCAGCCCACCGCTCAGGCCGGGCACCGCCAGCGGCAGCACCACGGCCAGCACCACGCCGACCACGGCGAGCCGACGTCCGGCGGACGCCAGCGGCGACGCCTCCCACACGTCCACGTCCCGGCCGTCGCCGGTGAACCGCCGCCCGAACCGACGCACCCGGTCGATGTTGTCGGTCACCAGCAGCCACAGGTAACCGGCGGCGCCCACCACGAACGGCAGTGGGGGAACGCTGTCCACGTAGACGGCGACCGGCACCGAGTAGATCGCGAGCATCGGCAGCCCGGCCAGCGCCGGCCGGCGAAGTCCCACGGCCAGTACGTCCACCAGCACGGCCACCCCGCCGACGCCGAGCACGGTGATGAACAGCAGCGGATCGGTGTCCGGGACCTCGACGCCGTACGAGCGCATGTCCTGCGCCGAACCGGCGAGCAGATCGGCGAAGTGCCCGATCGTGCTTGGCGTGGGCAGGAGGGCCAGCAGCTCGCTGCCGCTCGGGAACAGCCAGGTCAGCGCGAGCAGCAGGGCGGCCAGCATGCCGAGCACCTGGCCCCAGAGCGGCGCGCGGACGAGCCGGGTCAGCGCGGCGACCCCGGCCACCACGGCGACCGCTATCGCGCACTGGATCAGCCACGTCCAGGTCTGGAAGATGGCCGACAGCGGCGCGGCGGCGAGCAGCGTCGCGGCGGCCGCGACCAGACCGGTGTTCCGGCTGGCGATCATGAGGGGGACCTTCCGTTCATCGCACGCGGCCAGCGACCGTCTCGGCCAGCGCGGCCCGCAGGGCGAAGCCCTGGGAACCGCGGCCCGCCTGCGGCCACAGCGCCGGCAGTCGGCTGCCGTGGTCGGCGCCGACCACGCGCCAGCCGCTGCGCACCATGGTGAGCACGGCGGCGCCGTGCGCGTGCTCCGCCTCGGCGCGAGCCTTCTCGGGGAGGCTGAGCCAGGTGGAGCTGTCCAACAGGAAACCCACACACGTCGCGCCGTTGCCGCGCAGCCCGGCCAGCAGCTCGGCCTCGGCGACGCTTACCGCGCCGAACAGCCCGATGATCAGCCCGCCGTCGGTGCGCTGCCGCACCCGCTGCACCAGCCCGGTGACGTCGGCCCGCTGGTCCAACCGCACCTCGGCCAGATGGTCGAGCAGCACGCCGTCGCCACCGCCCTCCGAGGCGTCCACGTCGACCCCCGAGCCGGTGACCAGGCGCAGCTTGTAGCCGGCCTGGCGCAGGTGTACGGCGATGCTCGCGGCGGCCGAGACCGCCCACTCGAAGCTCGCTGTCGGCCCGTCACCCCGGTGGCCGTACGCCCGGGTGTCCAGCACGACGGTGGCGCGGCTCTCCCAGGGCTGCTCCTCCCGGCGCACCATCAGCTCGCCGGTGCGCGCCGTGGACTTCCAGTGCACCCGACGCAGGTCGTCGCCCCGGCGGTACTCCCGGGTCGCCGCGTCGTCCTCGCCGTGGACCGCCACCGAACGAGCCCGGCTGTCGCCGCTGCCCGCGTACTCCCCGGGGAGCCGGACCGACGGCAGGGGGGTGACCTGCGGGATGACCGTGAGGTGGTCGGTGCTGGGGAAGGAGCGGGTGAGCTCGCAGAGACCGAACGGGTCGGTCATCCGGACCACCAGTGGACCCACGTCGTAGCGACCGCGCACGTCCGCGCGGACCGTGTACGCCACGGAGCTGGCCTGTTGCGCGCCGAGCCGTTCCAGCACGACGCGGGGCCGGCTGCCCAGCGCGTAGGGCAGCCGGTCCTCCAGCAGCAGGGTGCCGGTGGGCAGCCGGGAGAGGTTCTGCAGGCGCAGCACGATCCTCGAGTTGGCCCCGACCGGGACCCGGTGCGGGTCCAGCGAGCGGTTGCAGGCCAGCTTGTAGCGGCTGCGACCCACGTAGGCGGCGGCCAGCAGCGGCAGGATGGCCAACAGCAGCGCCACCCGGAGCAGGTCCTTCTCGCCCAGGATGACGGCCGAGACCGCCGCGGCGACCGCGGCGGCCAGGAACGAGCGCCCGCGGGTGGTCAGCCCGCGCAGCCCGGCACGCACGTCACGGCCTCCGCGGCTCGTAGGGCGCGCGGCCGTTGCCGGTGGCGGGCCGGGTGTCGTACGGGTTGCGCTGACGGTCGTGCGGCAGGGGCAGCCGGTGCACCAGCTCGGAGACGATCGCGTCGGTGGTCCGCCGGGCGAGCTGCGCGTCGGCCGTCGGGATGATCCGGTGCGCCAGCACCGGCACCGCCAGGGCCTGCAGGTCGTCGGGCAGGACGTAGTCGCGGCCCTCCAGCGCGGCGACCGCCCGGGCCGTGCGCAGCAGTTGCAGCGTCGCCCGGGGGGACGCGCCGAGGCGCAGGTCGTGGGCCTCACGGGTGGCGGTGACCAGGTCGACCGCGTACTGCTTGACCGCGTCCGCTACGTGCACCTGCCGGACGGTGGCGATGAGCTGCCGGACCATGTCGGCGTCGGAGACCGGACGCAGCTCGTGCAGCGGGTCGGTGGCGCCGTGGCCGTCGAGCATCGCCAGCTCCGCGCCGGCGTCCGGGTAACCCATCGCGATCCGGGCGGTGAACCGGTCGCGCTGCGCCTCCGGCAGCGGGTACGTCCCCTCCATCTCGATCGGGTTCTGGGTGGCGATGACCATGAACGGGGTCTGGAGCTGGTAGGTCACGCCGTCGACGGTGACCTGCCGTTCCTCCATGCACTCCAGCAACGCGGACTGGGTCTTCGGCGAGGCCCGGTTGATCTCGTCGCCGACCACCAGGTTGGCGAAGACCGCGCCCGGCCGGAACTCGAAGTCGTGGGTCTCCTGGTTGTAGACGCTGACGCCGGTGACATCGCTGGGCAGCAGGTCGGGGGTGAACTGGATCCGGCGGACCGTGCAGTCGATGGACCGAGCGAGGGCCTTGGCCAGCTTGGTCTTGCCGACGCCGGGGACGTCTTCGATGAGGAGGTGGCCCTCGGCGAGCAGCACAGCCAGGGCCAGCCGCACGGTGGCGGTCTTTCCCTCGATGACCTGCTCGATGTTGGCCACGATGGCCTCGCTGGCGGCGCGGAACTCGTCGTGCGGCAACAGGCCGCCCACCTCGTCCCAGGTCTGTTGTGTCACGGGCCTCCTCCTCGTCGCCGTCACGGCAGCTCTGTCGAGAGCACCTGGACCCGCCGTTGGGTATGCGACGCCGAGCCTCGTTTGCCGCAGGGAGCTCACTGGCCTCTCAGGCTAACCATGTTTGTCGTTATCGCCGACCCCCGCAGGTAGTCCGTCGGTTACGGATGGATATTCGCCGAGTCGGGGGATCGGTGCGGGCGCGCTGACGGACGCATTAATGCCGCAGGTGAGGGGGTAGACTGCCGGATATGGCCGGAGTCTTCCTGCTTCTTATCGGGCCGTGCTGATGCGCTGAGCGCGCGACAGCACGGCGGCCCCCTCCTGCGCGAGGGGCTTTTTTTGTGCCCGCCGCCGGTCCGGCCCGGCGGTGCCGAGACGAAGCGAAGCGAAGCGAGGAGAGACGATGAGCAAGGCAGCCGCACCGGCGGGCGACATCCCCCCGTTCCGGTATACCGCGGCCATGGCCGACGAGATCGAGACTCGTTGGCAGGACACCTGGGCACGCGAGGGCACCTTCCACGCGCCCAACCCGACCGGTCCGCTGGCCGATCCGAGCCACCCGCGCTTCGACGCGCAGAAGCTGTACGTGCTGGACATGTTCCCGTACCCGTCGGGCGCCGGCCTGCACGTCGGCCACCCGCTGGGCTACATCGGCACCGACTGCTACGCCCGTTACCAGCGGATGGCCGGGCACAACGTGCTGCACGCGATGGGGTTCGACGCGTTCGGGTTGCCCGCGGAGCAGTACGCCGTGCAGACCGGCACCCACCCCAGGACCACTACCGAGCAAAACATTCAGCGGTACAAGGCGCAGATGCGCCGCCTGGGGCTGGCGCACGACGAGCGGCGCTCGGTGTCGACCATCGACACCGACTTCTACCGCTGGACGCAGTGGATCTTCCTGCAGATCTTCAACTCCTGGTACGACCGGGACGCCGGCCGGGCCCGTCCGATCGCCGAGCTGATCGTCGAGTTCGAGGGCGGTAACCGGGCGACCCCGGACGGCCGGTCCTGGGCCGAGCTGAGCGTCGCCGAGCGTCGCCAGGTCGTCGACGACCACCGGCTGGCGTACGTCTCGGAGGCGCCGGTGAACTGGTGCCCGGGGCTGGGCACCGTGCTGGCCAACGAGGAGGTCACCGCCGACGGCCGCTCCGACCGGGGCAACTTCCCGGTCTTCAAGCGCAACCTGAAGCAGTGGATGATGCGGATCACCGCGTACGGTGACCGGCTGCTGGACGACCTGGACAGCCTGGAATGGCCCGAGCCGATCAAGCTGATGCAGCGCAACTGGATCGGCCGGTCGCAGGGCGCGCACATCGACTTCGCCACGGCGGAGGCGCCGATCCGGGTGTTCACCACCCGTCCGGACACCATCTTCGGGGCCACCTACGTGGTGCTGGCGCCCGAGCACGAGCTGGTCGACGCCCTGGTGCCGGCCGCCTGGCCGCAGGGCACCCGGGACGCCTGGACCGGCGGGCACGCCAGCCCCGCCGAGGCCGTCGAGGCGTACCGCCGGGCCGCGGCCGCGAAGACCGACGTCGAGCGGCAGTCCGACTCCAAGGAGAAGACCGGCGTCTTCGTCGGCGCGTACGCCACGAACCCGGTCACCGGCGGGCAGATCCCGATCTTCGTCGCGGACTATGTGCTGGCCGGCTACGGGACCGGCGCGATCATGGCGGTGCCGGCGCAGGACGAGCGGGACTGGGCGTTCGCCGAGGTCTTCGAGCTGCCCATCGTGCGGACCGTGCAGCCGGCGGAGGGCTTCGACGGCAAGGCGTACACCGGCGACGGCCCGGCCATCAACAGCGCCGCGCCCGAGCGCGGCCTGGACCTGAACGGCCTGGGGGTCGTCGACGCCAAGGCGGCGATCATCGCGTGGCTGGAGGCCAACGGACACGGTACCGGCGCGGTGACCTACCGGCTGCGGGACTGGCTGTTCTCCCGGCAGCGCTACTGGGGTGAGCCCTTCCCGATCGTGTACGACTCCACCGGCGCGGCCATCGCCCTGCCGGAGGAGATGCTGCCGGTCGAGCTGCCCGAGGTGGACGACTTCTCCCCGAAGACGTTCGACCCGGACGACGCCGACTCCAACCCGGAGACCCCGCTGTCACGTCGCCGCGACTGGGTCGAGGTCGAGCTGGACCTGGGTGACGGGCCCCAGCGCTACACCCGCGAGACCAACGTGATGCCGCAGTGGGCCGGCTCCTGCTGGTACGAGCTGCGCTACCTGGACCCGACCAACACCGAGCGGTTCGTCAGCGCCGAGAACGAGCGGTACTGGATGGGCCCGCGCGGCGAGGGCGACTGCGGCGGCACCGACCTGTACGTCGGGGGCGCCGAGCACGCCGTGCTGCACCTGCTGTACGCGCGGTTCTGGCACAAGGTGCTGTTCGACCTGGGTCACGTGTCGTCGTTCGAGCCGTTCCGCAAGCTGTTCAACCAGGGCATGATCCAGGCGTACGCGTACACCGACTCGCGGGGCAGCTATGTGCAGGCCGAGGACGTCATCGAGCGCGACGGCGCGTACTACCTGGAAGACCTGGTGGTCAACCGCGAGTACG
The DNA here is from genome assembly GCF_040675055.1 of Micromonospora sp. NPDC049662. NCBI lineage: Bacteria > Bacillati > Actinomycetota > Actinomycetes > Micromonosporales > Micromonosporaceae > Micromonospora > Micromonospora sp. NPDC049662. Next base: position 6,460 of record NZ_JBFAOC010000084.1, on the reverse strand, counting down.
GCAAGATGGGCAAGTCGCTGAAGAACGTGGTGACCCCCGACGACATGTGCGCGGCGTACGGCGCGGACACCTTCCGGGTGTACGAGATGTCGATGGGCCCGCTGGAGGTGTCCCGCCCGTGGGAGACCCGGGCGGTCATCGGCTCGTACCGGTTCCTGCAGCGGGTCTGGCGGGCGGTCGTCGACGAGCAGACCGGCGAGGTGCGCGTCACCGACGACCCGGCCGATGCGGCGACCCGCCGGCTGCTACACACGGTGATCGACGGGGTCCGTGGCGACATGGACGGCATCCGGTTCAACACCGCGATCGCCAAGCTGATCCAGTTGACCAACGGACTGACCGGGTTGTCGGCGACGCCCCGCGAGGTGGCCGAGCCGCTGGTGCTGATGGTGGCGCCGTTCGCCCCGCACCTGGCCGAGGAGCTGTGGCGCAAGCTGGGCCACGACACCTCGCTGACGTACGCGGACTTCCCGGTGGCCGATCCGGCGCTGCTGGTGGCCGACACGGTGACCTACCCGGTGCAGGTCAACGGCAAGGTCCGGGGACGCGTCGAGGTGCCCGCCGACGCCGCCGACGAGACCGTCCGCGCGGCGGCCCTGGAGGCGGTGGCCGCGACGCTGGCCGGCAGGGAACCCCGCAAGGTCATCGTGGTCAAGGGCCGGATGGTCTCGGTCGTCGCCTGACCCCGGCAACCGGTCCGCGTCGGCCACGTCCGCGTCGGCCACGTCCGCGTCGGCCATGTCCGCGTCGATCATGGAGTTGTGGTGGGGGGGAAAAAACGATAAGGGGGGGTTTTTGCCCCCCCCCAAACCCAATTAGAACCCCCCGGAGCGGG
>NZ_JBFAOC010000084.1:0-5615 GCF_040675055.1 Micromonospora sp. NPDC049662 | reverse complement strand
TCCCGCGTGGCCCCGGCCGGCGACGCCCTGGTCGGCTTCGTTCTTGTGGTTGTGGTGCTTGAACACGCCCTTCCGGGGGTTTTCACCCCCCACCACAACTCCATGATCGACCCAGCGGCAGCGGGGGCGGGTGCGGGTGCGGGTGGGGCGCGGGGGGTCAGGTTGGGGTGGAGCGGGGGTGGCGGTTGGCGCGCCACCACTGGTGTACGAGGACGAGGCTGGCGATCAGGCCGAGGCTGGCGGGAGCGGCGGCGTACCAGTTGACGTGACCGGGTGAGCTGACCGCCGCGCCGATCGCCGCGTAGCCGAACGCGGTCGGGGCGGAGGCGATCACGCTGCCGGCCAGGAACGGCAACACCCGCGTGCCGGTCGTGCCGTAGCCGTAGCTGACCAGGCCGAACCCCGCGATCGGCAGCAGCCGGACGGTGACCACGCCGAACACGCTCTGCCGGGCGAACCAACCGTCGAGGCGGGCCAATCGACCGCGTACCCGTTCGGCGACGAACTCCCGGCCGAGCAGCCGGCCGACGGTGAACCCGATCGCCGCGGCCACCAACGCCGCGCCCAGGGCGTACGCGGCGCCCTCCAGCGGGCCGAAGATCGCGCCCGCGGCGAGCGTCACGAAGGTGCGGGGGACCAGCGCGACCAGGAGCAGCGCGCCGCCGAGGATCGCCGCCACCGGGGCGAGGTCGCCCAGCTGGTCGGCGAGCGCCGGTAGCCGCGCCGGGTCCGGGCGGGGCGCCAGGAGCAGCAGCAGCCCGCAGCCGCCGATGAGCGCGACCAGCAGGGCGAACCGAGCGGCCGACGGCTGCCGGAGCAGCCGCCGGACAGCGTGGATCATGCCCGGGCGGCGGCCACCGCTGAACGGCGCTCGGTGCGGAGCCGGTCGGGCCAGGTGTCGTCCAGCGGCGGGAGCTGGTGTGCCCCGGTGGCCCAGCGCAGCAGCAGGTCGGCCAGGGCCGGGTTGCGCGCCAGCGCGGGACCGTGCGAGTAGGTGCCGAGCAGCTTGCCGCGCCAGGCGCCCTCGGTGGCGCCGTCGTTGCCGATCCCGGCGGTGACCCGGGCCAGGGGGGCGACCTCCGGGCCGAGGTGGGTACGGCCACCGTGGTTCTCGAAACCGGTCAGCGGCGGCAGGCCCAGCCGAGGGTCGATCTCACCGGCCAGCTCGCCGACGGCCCGGCTCTCGCCTCGGTCGGACCGCAGGTCCAGCAGTTCCAGGCCGCGGCACTGCACGCCCTTGGCGAAGAAGGACGTCCCGAGCAGCTGGTAACCGGCGCAGACACCGAAGACCACCGAGCCCTGTGCGACCGCCCGGTGCAAGCCGCCGTCCGCGATGAGCCGCTGCGCGCCCAGCGCCTGCGGGCCGTCCTCGCCGCCGCCGACGAGGTAGATGTCGGCCGTCGACGGCAGTTGCTGGTCGGAGCGGACCTCCAGCACCTCGACCGGCATGCCGCGCTGGCGGGCCCGCCGGGCCAGGATCAGCGCGTTGCCCCGGTCACCGTAGGTGGACAGCAGATCGGGGTAGATCCAGACGATACGCAGGCTCTCAGTTGACACGGTCCAACTCCGCTCGGATGTCCTGGAACGCGGTGTAGTTCGCGATGACCTCGAGCCGTCCGGGCGGGACCGACCGGACGGCGTCGTCGAACGTGCGGACGTGCTGGAAGGGCACGTCGTTGACGTCCAGCCGAACCGCCAGGTCGTATGCCCGGTCACCGGTGATCAACACCTGCCGGCCGCGGAGCGGGGCGAAGTCGACGTCGAACAGCCAGGAGGTGTCCAACCCGTCGGGGTCACGCGCGTTGATGGAGAGCAGGGTGGGCGCCTCGTCCGCCATGTCGAACGCCTCCAGCCAGCTGGCCGGGTTCTTCGCCAGCAGCAGCCGGATGTTGCGGCCGTCCCGGTCGACCTGCGCGTACCGGCCGGCGACCGAGGTCACGATGCCGAGACGGCTCACCGCGTCGACGGGGCGTACGCCGAACTCGGCCGCCACCGCCAGCGCGGTCGCCGCGTTGCCCAGGTTGACCTTGCCGGGTAGCTGGAGGGAGACCTTGTGCCAGGCCCCGGTGGGGTCGAGCACTCCCTCGTCCTCGACGACCCAGTGCGGCTCCGGGCGGCGCAGCGCACAGCCGGTGCACCACCACTGCTCGCCGGAGCGGGCGATGGTGGCGCCGCACTCCGGGCAGACCCAGGAGTCGTCGTGCCAGCGCTGGCCGGCGCTGAACCAGGTCACGTGCGGCGGATTGATGCCGCGGGCCGGGTCGGCCGGCGGGGTGGCCGCCCACACCACCATCGGGTCGTCGGCGTTGGCCACCACCCGTACGTCGGTGTGCCGGACCAGGGCCGCGCGCCAGAGCTGCGCCATCATGGCGACCTCCTTGGCGCGGTCGAGCTGGTCGCGGGAGAGGTTGAGCAGCGCGACCACGTGCGGCTCGGTCGACTCGAGCACCTGGGCGAGGTAGTGCTCGTCGACCTCCAGCACCGCGTACGGGGTGCTGCCGGCCTTGGCCAGCGCCGAGGTGTGCCCGCTGGGCATGTTGGCGCCGAACGAGTTGGTGGCGACCCGCCCGAGCACGCCGACCGCGGCGGCGGTCAACCGGGTGGTGGTCGTCTTGCCGTTGGTGCCGGAGACCAGCGCGATGGCGCGGCCGGCCGACAGGTGCGCCAGCAGGTCCGGGTCGATCTTCAACCCGATCCACCCGCCGATCACCGAACCGTCGCCACGGCCGGCGGCCCGGGAGAGCGCCGCGGCGGTCCGTGACACGGAGCTGGCCACCTTGGCCCGTAGGGGCATTTTCGCGTCCGTCACGCGAGCGAGGTTACCGGACCGCCCACCTCGCCAGATCGCCGCCGACGGTGAACCGTTCGGCCGTGGCATCCCGGCGGGCGGTCGGCGCGCGCTCGGCCGGACGGAGTCGATCAATGTCGGAAAGCGGACCACACCGGGCGGGCGCGCCGGCCCTCCACTCCGCTCCACCCCCTGTGACGTGCGGTTTCACGCGCGGATCGGACGCGCCACGCGGGCGAATCTGGTTGCAGGTGGAGGGAAGTGGAGTAGAGTGGGGCCCAATGGTGAGGCCGGGAGGGCTCACCGGCCCGGGGGGTCAGCGGCGCCGCGAACGCCGCTCAAGGGCGAGGGGGTTGGGCCGATGTTTCTCGGCACCCATACCCCGCGCCTGGACGAGAAGGGCCGGTTGATCCTTCCGGCCAAGTTCCGGGATGAGCTGGCGGGGGGTGTCGTGGTCACCAAAGGGCAGGATCGCTGCCTCTATGTCTTTCCGACACCCGAGTTCCAACGGATCGCGGAGCAGTTGCGCGCGCAGCCGATGACGCACAAGGCGGCCCGGGCCTACAGCCGGGTCTTCTTCGCCAGCGCGCACGACGAGGTGCCGGACAAGCAGGGCCGTGTGACGATCCCCGCGCATCTTCGTGAGTACGCGGCGCTCGACCGGGACCTGGTGGTCATCGGCGCGAGCACCCGGGTCGAGATCTGGGACAAGGTCGCCTGGGAGACCTACCTCGCCGAGAGCGAAGACGACTTCGCCGACATCGAGGAGGGGGTGCTGCCCGGCGGTCTGTAGGGCGGAACGGCGTCCGACGTACTGCGAGATCTCCAGCCGCTTTCGAGTTCCTGGCATCACTTCCCCGGTGCCAGGCGCACGATCCAGTAATCCGGCGGAAGTCGGTGTCCGGCGGGAGCGGATGGGGATCTGGCGGTACGACGGGAGCGCCGTCTCCAACGGCAGGCGCGCGAGAAGAACGGACGTTTCAACCAGTGGGGGTCATCATGGGGGAGTTGCGCGGCACGCACGTGCCGGTGCTGCTCGAGCGGTGTCTCGAGCTGCTGGCCCCCGCGCTGGGTCGAGGCGGCCGGACGGTGCACGTCGACGCGACGCTCGGCCTGGCCGGGCACGCGGAGGCGGTGCTCGAAGCGCATCCGGAGACCGTCCTGATCGGGCTCGACCGGGACACCGAGGCGCTCGCCCACGCACGGGTGCGGTTGGCGCGGTTCGCCGACCGGGTGCACCTGGAGCACGCCGTCTACGACGAGCTGCCCGACGTGCTCCAGCGGCTGGGGTATCCGGGCATCGACGGGATCCTGTTCGACCTGGGTGTCTCGTCGCTGCAACTGGACGCGCCCGACCGCGGGTTCGCGTACGCGCAGGACGCGCCGCTGGACATGCGGATGGACCAGACGCGGGGGACGACCGCCGAAGAGGTGGTCAACACGTACGCCCATCCGGATCTGGCCCGGGTGCTGCGGGTGTACGGCGAGGAGAAGTTCGCCGGGCGGATCGCCTCGGCGATCATCCGGGAGCGCGAACGGGCCCGGATCACCTCGTCGGCGCGGCTGGCCGAGCTGGTCCGGGAGTCGATTCCGGCACCAGCCCGACGAACGGGCGGGCACCCGGCAAAGAGAACGTTTCAGGCTTTACGGATCGAGGTAAACAGAGAGCTGGCAGCGCTGGAGACAGCGCTGCCGTCCGCGCTCGACGCACTGACCGTGGGCGGTCGCATGGTGGTCCTGTCCTACCACTCGCTGGAGGACCGGCTCACCAAGGCGGCGCTCGCGGACCGGGTCCGTAGTAAGGGCCCGATCGACCTCCCGGTCGAACTGCCCGGGTCCGGTCCGACGTTCCGGCTGCTCAGCCGGGGCGCCGAACTGCCCGGGGAGACGGAGGTCGCCGCGAACCCGCGCGCCGCTTCGGTGCGGCTGCGGGCCGCGGAGCGACTCGACCCGAACGCGACAGAGCAGGGGCGGACCGACCGCGAACGGTCTCGCCGACGGGTGAAGGGAATGCACCAACCGGGCACGGGGTCCGCCTGATCCGTGGGGGGTCAGGGGCGCCGCGACCGGCGAGGGACGGACGTTGAGGGGGAGGGACATGAGCATTGACAAGCGCGACCGCCGGGACGTCACCGGCGGCGGGCAGCGCGCACCGCGGTCGGGGGGCCGGACCGCGGCGGAGCGAGCTCCGCGCGTGGAAAACGGTACGCCACGCATCGATCGAGTGAGTCGGCAGGGGGAGACTCGCGCCCGGGGGGCGCGCGAGTTCCCGACCCAGGGCAGTGCCGCGCTGCGTCCGGCCGAGAAGGCAGCCGCCACGGCGGCAGCCCGCTCGCCGCGGCTGCGGGTGGCGCCTCCGCCGCCGGTGTCCGTTCCGCGCGCGCCGTTCGCGGCGCTGGTCGTGGTGCTGGTGGTCGGCGGGGTGTTCGGCATCCTGGCGGTCAACACCAAGATCAATGAGAACGCGTTCCGGTTGGAGAAGCTGCAGCAGCAGCAGGCCCGACTGGACCTGGAGAAGCAGCAGCTCGACAAGCAGATCGCCGACGCCAAGGCGCCGGGGAACCTGACCGCCGAGGCACGTCGGCTGGGTCTGGTGGACGCCGGTGAGCCGGCGTACATCCGGATGCCGGACGGCAAGCCGATCGGCGTGCCCAAGCCGGCGACCGGCGAGCCGTCGGTCACCAGCCAGGGCGCGGGAGGCTGACCGGTGCCACCGAGGTCGGACGAGCCGCGCCGGGGCCCCCCCGGGGGGCCGGGGCGGGGGGCGCGGGGCGCCGGCCGCGCCGCGTGCGCCCCCGCGGTGACGGGGGGGGGGGGGGGCTTCGCC
>NZ_JBFAOC010000083.1:0-24116 GCF_040675055.1 Micromonospora sp. NPDC049662 | reverse complement strand
CTGATCCGTGGGCGTTTTTCACATGGAGTGGCCGGCCTGCGGGGGGGACGGGCCGCCGCCCGGCGGCGGGGCCTTGCCGGATCGTCGTCCAGGCCCCGCCTCGGCTCGACCGCCCCGGTGAAACAGGCCCTACGACCGAATCGAGACGCCTGTGGGAATCGCCGAGCTGACGGCGTCGAGGCCGGTCACGCCCGGCCGGCGGGCCGCTCCGGCGCGCCGGGCCGTGCGGGAGCTGCTGCTGGTCGCCACGCTGTTCCTCCTCTACAAGGGGGCGCGGATGGTGGTGGCCGGTCGGGTGGCCACGGCGCTGGCCAACGGCGAGTCCGTCTGGCATCTGGAGCGGCTGCTGCGCCTGCCCGACGAGGCCGTCGTCCAGCACCCCGTGCTCTCGCACACCCTGCTGGCGCACCTGGCCAACGGCTACTACGCGTACGTGCACTTCCCGGCCACGGCCGTCACCCTGGTCTGGCTCTACCTGCGGCACCCGGCGCGCTACCTGCGCACCCGCCGTACGCTCGCCGTGCTCACCGCGGCGGCCCTGGCAGTGCACGTCGTGGTCCCGCTGGCGCCGCCCCGGCTGACCGCGCTGACGGCCTTGGTGGACACCGGCAGCCGGTACGGGCCCTCCGTCTACGGGCCGCCCGACACCGACGCGCTCAGCAACCAGTACGCGGCCATGCCGTCCCTGCACGTCGGGTGGGCGCTGGCCGTCGCCGTCGCGCTCGTTTCGGTGACCCGTGGACGCCTACGGTGGCTGTGGCTGACCCATCCGCTCGTCACCATGCTCGTCGTCGTGGCCACCGGCAACCACTACTGGCTCGACGCTGTGGTGGCGGCGGCGATGCTCGGCGTCGTCCAGCTGGCGCTGCCGGCGTCGGCACCTCCGGCCGACGCCCAGCCCGACATCAGCCCACCGGTACGCCGTACTCCCGCTCGGTGAACAGGTCGACGTCGCGCGGACCCAGCTTGGCGGCCCGGCGGGCGTGCAGGGCGAGTTGCCGACGTGCCTCACCGAGGCGGCGGATCCCGGTCGTCATCTCGTCGGACGCCTCGAACGGCTCCCTCCCGCTGGCCTGCAACGCGGCCGCCAGCACGGCGTTGTACGCGGTCATCAGCCCGTTGGCGAGCGCGATGCCGTCCTGGTCCCCACGCGTCCAGATCTCCGACCACGCGGCCTCCACGGTGACCATGTCCCGGGCCAGCCAGTCGTGCAGCCCCATCGGCCCCAGCGGCTTGTGCCCGCCGAGCAGGTCGTTGCCCGCCTCGGGCAGCCCCGACCGCCAGTACCGGGTCTGCCGCAGCGCCTCGACCTTGTGGGCGAGGCGGAGCGCGCCGGACAGGACCAGGACGTACGCCCGCTGAAGCTCGGCCCGCTCGCGTTGGCGTCGCTTGACCCGGCTGTGCGTCCACACGACCAGGAGTGAGGCGCAGGCGGTGATCGCGGAGCCGAGCAGAGCGGCCAGGGTTGAGTTCACGCCGACATGATGCCTGCCGCCGATTGGTGTCGCCGCGCGGGATCGGACCCGGTCCGGTTCTCCCCGGGCGGGCTTCGTCGGCGTCCTCCGTTACGGCTTGACGAACGGCATGTTATCGCTCACAGTCGATGTCGAGGCGACCGCACCCACGGCTCACCGGGCGAGCCATCCGCTTCGGGCCCGCACCATCCGGACGTCCCCTCCGGGCAAGCGGACGTCGCCATCAGCACCTGTCACCAGCCGCCGGCGACGCGCGGCAGATGTCGCGCGCCCGCGAGGGCGTCGTCCCGAACGTCCTTCCCGCGCGCCACCAACGCTGCCACCGACCGAGAGGGATCCGCCCATGAGAACAAGGTTCGCACTGCTGGCCGCCGCGTTGGCGACGGCGCTGGCGACGATGACGGCCGTGGTCACGGTCGCCACCCCGGCGTCGGCCGCGACCCTCACCCAGGTAACCAACTTCGGCACGAACCCGACGAACCTGCAGATGCACCTGTACGTGCCGGACCGGGTAGCGGCGCGTCCGGCTCTCCTGCTCGCCCTGCACTACTGCACCGGCAGCGGCCCGGCCGTGCACACCGGCTTCGGGCTCAGCTCGCTGGCCGACCGCTACGGCTACATCGTCATCTACCCGTCCGTGACCCGGAGCAGCAAGTGCTGGGACGTCTCCTCCCCGCAGGCCCTGCGCCGCGACGGCGGCAGCGACCCGGTCGGCCTCAAGTCGATGGTCGACTACGTCCGGAGTCGCTACCCGGTCGACCCGGACCGCATCGGTGTGGCCGGCTTCTCCTCCGGCGCCATGATGACCAACGTGATGGTCGGCCTCTACCCCGACCTGTTCAACGCCGGCGTCAGCTCCTCGGGCGTTCCGTTCGGTTGCTTCGCGACCACCAACGGCGCGGAGTGGAACAGCGAGTGCTCCGGCGGGCGGATCGTGAAGACCCCGCAGCAGTGGGGCGATCTGGTGCGCAACGCGTACCCCGGCTACACCGGCAAGCGTCCCCGCTTCCAGATCTGGCACGGCACCACGGACACCACGCTGAGCTACGTCAACTTCGGCGAGCAGATCAAGCAGTGGACCAACGTGCAGGGCGTGTCCCAGACCCCCAGCTACACCGACTACCCGCAGACCAGCGCCACCAGGACGCGTTACGGCGGCACCGGCGGCACCGCGCCGGTCGAGGCGATCAGCTTCCAGGGGTACGGCCACTCCATCCCGTTCGACGCCGCGCAGGCGATCCGGTTCCTCGGCTTCGACACCACCAGCGGCACGACGCCTCCGACGACGACACCTCCGACGACGCCGCCCCCGGGCGGCACGACCGGGGCGTTGCGCAACTCCGCCGCCGGCCGCTGCCTGGACGTCCCGGCGCAGTCGCGCACGAACGGTACCCAGGTCGCGTTGTGGGACTGCAACGGCGGCGCGAACCAGCAGTGGGCCTCGACGGCGGGCCGGCAACTCCAGGTGTACGGGACGAAGTGCCTGGACGCCGAGGGCGCCGCGACGACGGCGGGCACGCGGGTGATCATCTGGGACTGCACCGGGGGCGCGAACCAGCAGTGGAACCTCAACACGGACGGCTCCGTCACCGGTGTGCAGTCCGGACTGTGCCTCGCGCCGAACGCCGGTGGAACCGCCAACAGCACCCAGGTGGTGCTCGCGACCTGCAACGGCGGCAACGGTCAGAAGTGGACGCGCGGTTGAGGCGTACCCGATGGTGGTGAGCCGGAACGCGGCCTGAACCACCGGTGTGGCCCGGCCCGGGACGTTCCCGGGTCGGGCCACACGGCGTGCGCGGACCTTCGTGACCGCCGCCGTCGCGTCGCGGGGCGGCGGTCACGCGCTCTCAGCGGTAGCCGGCGGCGACGATGTTCGCCTGCACCGCGTTCTCGGCCGCGTCGGACGGGTAGCCCGCCACCATCGCGCCCTCGTAGAACGTACCGACGCTCTGGTTGGAGTTGTCGATGCAGCAGTCCCCGCCGCTGCCGAGGATGATCGCGCCCTGCTTCCTCATCGGGCTGTACCCGCGTGGCAGCGACCCGTCATAGAGGGTGTAAAGGCCGCCGGACTGGGCGTTGCTGCCCTTGATGGCGAAGCGTGAGGTGCCGTTGTTCTTCAGGGTGGCGGTGACGAACTTGCTGGTGAAGGCCCGCTGGTTGCTGTTCCAGGAGCTGCTGCCGCCGGGGTAGAGGCCGTACTCCAGGTCGGCCTGCACCCAGGGGCCGGAGCCGGAGCAGCCACCGAACCAGCAACTGGTGCCGAAGTAGATTGCGTCCATCGCGCCCGCGCCGTCGGCCCGGCGGGTGGTCTCGCTGTTGCCGTAGTCGAAGCAGCAGCCGCTGTTGACGTGGGTGCCGCTGGTCACCATGTACATGCCCTCGGGCGCGGCGCCGGTCGGGATGCCGGTCAGGTGACCGTCCCGCCAGTAGCTGCTGTTGCCGTTGATGTAGAGCGAGTAGACCTTGTTCCCGCCGACCGTCAACGACTCCCTGGTCGCGACCGCCGGTTGTACGGCGCCACCGATGCCGCCGGCCCCCTGGTAGCCGAGGTTGTTGCCACGCCCCGACTGGTCGTAGATGACCGTGATGACGCACGTGGTGTTCGCGCAGAAGCTGTCCTGGGTGGCGGAGTTGGCGCGTCCGCCCGCGCTGAGGACGCCGATGGCACGGGTGGTGTTGTCCGAGGATCGGCGTACCTGGTAGAGCGAGCCGTTGTAGGAGGCGTACAGGGCGCGGGTGGTGCTGTGCGCCGCGACGCAGGGCGTGCCGCCCGCCGCGTAGATGTCGCAGGGCAGCGTCGTGCTCGGTGGGGGAGTGGTGGGCGGCGGCGTGGTGGGCGGTGGTGTGGTGGGTGGCGGCGTCGTCGGAGGCGGCGTGGTGGGCGGGGGCGTGGTGGGCGGGGGCGTCGTCGGGTCCACCACGCCGTTGCAGGTGACGCCGTTGAGGGCGAAGGAGGTCGGCGTCGGGTTGCTGCCGGTCCAACTGCCGTTGAAGCCGAAGCTGGTGCTGCCGTTGGTTCCGATGCTGCCGTTGTAGGCGGCGTTGGTGACGCTCACCTGGGCGCCGGCCTGGGTGAAGCTGCCGTTCCAGAGCTGGGTGACGGTCTGGCCGGCGGCGAAGTTCCAGTTCAGCCGCCATCCGTTGATGGCGTCGCCCACGTTGGTGATGGTGACGTTGGCGCCGAAGCCGTCCTGCCACTGGGAGTTGACCGCGTAGGTGACCTGGCAGCCGGCGGCGGCCGCCGAGGCGCCCGTCTGAGCGGCGGCGGCGCCGACGAGCACGAGGGTGGCGGCCGCGGCGACGAGCGCCGGTCGCCGATGTCGGATGTCTTGGGTTCGCACGTTCTCTCCTCAAGGGTGGGAGTTGGCGGTGTGCGGGCCCCGCCCCGTTCACCCTGCTCGGGCCCGGACTCTGAGCAGGGGGACGACGGGACGGGGCCCGGTCCGCGGGCGCGTACGGCGTCGCCGGAACCGTCCGGCGCGGGATTGACCGCGCGGACGGTGGGGTCGGCGGGCCGGGCGCGACGGGTACGCGGTGGGGCGGTCGCCGCCCGCGACCCGGCCCGGGGTCGCGGTGACGGCGGTGGCTGTGGCCTGGAGCGATTGTGGGAAGGCCGATCGACGGCACGGCTCCGGCCGATCGAGGTGATGCCGACCTGCGGGCGCCGCTGGTCAGGCATCCGTCGTCCGGCCCTCGGCACGGGTCGCCCGGTGGTGAGCTCGGGCCGTCCCGTGTCGGCCACGCTCCGCCCGCCCGCGCCGCGAACGACGTAGACCGCGGCCGGGGCCAGCAGTTGAGAGGCACCGGTGACGGTCAGTTATCGACGGCCGTCGTTACGTTAGCGTTAACAGGCGGCCCTGTCCATAGACGGCTATCGGTGGCTTTTCCGACCGTCGGTCGGTTCTGGGCGCCGCTGCCCCTGTTCAGCGAGCGAGCGAGGTGCCGGTCCGGGTGTTCCGCGCGGCGCGTGGCCGCGAGCGTGCCCTGGCCGAGCGCTCAGGACGCCTCGCGGACCCGCGGGTCGGCGAGCCACACGTCGGCGAGGTCGCTGAGCGCGACACCGAGGACCTCGCTGAGGCAGACCACGGTGCCGAAGGCGGGCGCCGGGAGCCGACCCACCTCGATCTTGCGCAGGGTCTCCGGTGACATGCCGGCGGCGAGGGCGACCTCGGCGAGACTGCGGCCGCCCCGCGCGACCCGCAGCGCCGCGCCAAGGCGTTGCCCCGCGGCGATCTGCTCCGGTGTGAGCGGTGGCCGAACCATGTGAGCAGGATAGTTCCGCCCCTGGAGGCCGGCAATGTCGACCCGCCGGACGCCCGCACGGCGTGGTATAAATATACCGCACCGGATGGGGAGGGTTTGTCGTGATCGAGCTGAAGTCTGCCGCGGAGATCGACCGGATGGCCGTGACCGGCCAGTTCGTCGGCGAACTGCTGGCCGAGCTGCGGACGGTGGCCGCTGTCGGCGTCAACCTGATGGAGATCGAGCACCACGCCCGCCGCCGCATCGCCGAGCGTGGCGCCGAATCGTGCTATTGGGACTACACGCCGTCGTTCGGTCGTGGGCCCTTCCGTAACGTCCTGTGCCTCTCGGTCAACGACGCGGTGCTGCACGGCCTGCCGCACGACTACCTCCTGCGCGACGGTGACCTGCTGAGCATCGACATGGCGGTCGAGATCGACGGCTGGGCCGCCGACTCGGCGCTGTCGTTCGTCGTCGGCGCTCCCGCCCCGGCCGACCTGAAGCTGATCGAGGCCACCGAGGTCGCGCTGAAGGCCGGCGTCGACGCCGCCCGACCGGGCAACCAGCTCGGCGACATCTCCGCCGCCATCGGCGAGGTCGCCCACCGCTACGGCTATCGGGTCAACAACGAGTTCGGTGGGCACGGCATCGGTCGCACCATGCACGAGGCCCCGCACGTGCCCAACAACGGCCGTCCCGGCCGGGGCATGACACTCAAACCCGGCCTGACGCTCGCGATCGAGCCGTGGTTGTGCCGGACCACCGACAAGATCAAATTTGACCAGGACGGCTGGACGATCCGATCCTCGGACGGTTCGCGCTCGGCCCACTCCGAGCACACCATCGCGGTCACCGAGTCCGGTCCCCGGGTGCTGACGTCCCGCCCCGGGGAGGACCCGGAGCGGGACCGTCGCAGCGGACAGTCGGCCACGGCGTCCTAACCGTTGGTGAAAGGAAGGGCCCCCTGTTAACAGACGTCTGCTAACAGGGGGCCCTTCCTTTCACGCGCCGTGGCGGGCAGGCGGGGGCGGCGTCAGCGCAGGCCTGCGAAGAGGTCGTCCTCGGGAACGGGCGCGTCGGTGGTGTCCCGCACCCGGACGAAGGTCTCCATGCCCATCAACTCGGTGAACCGCTCCTGGCCGAGCTGGAGGAAGAAGATGTTCTCGGTCTGGCTGGCGTGCGCGGCCAGGGCCGCGAACTTCTGCGCACCGTGGGCGCGGGTGTCGACCCAGGTGGTGATCTCGTCGTCGGGGAGACCCAGCTCCGGCATGTCCGACGACTCGTCCGGGTCGGCCCACTCGACGCCAAGTTCCTTCATGACCCGGCCGAACTCCTCGAACGCCGTGCGGGGCACGGTGGTCCAGTAGACCTTCGCGGGGACGTCGGTCTGCGCCACGGCGGCCATGGTGATGCGGTGCGCCTGGATGTGGTCGGGGTGGCCGTAGAAGCCGTTCTCGTCGTAGGTGACGACGACGTCCGGCCGGTACCGGCGGATCAGCTCCGCGAGCCGGTCCGCGGCCTGCGCCACCGGCGTCGTCCAGAAGGAGCCGGGCTGGTCGTTCGTCGACCAGCCCATCATCCCGGAGTCGGCGTAGCCGAGCGTCTCCAGGTGGGTGATTCCCAAGGTGGCCGCGCTGACCTCCAGCTCGGCCTGACGCATCGCCACGACGGCGGCCGGGTCGTGACCGGGCTCGCCGGGCTTGACCCCGCCCGGCCCGTCGCCGCACCGCCCGTCCGTACAGGTCACGAGGACCGTGGTGACACCCTCGGCGGCGTACCGGGCGAGGACGCCACCGGTGCTCGTCGCCTCGTCGTCGGGGTGCGCGTGCACCGCCATCAGGGTCAGGGATCGCTCAGCCATGTCACCACCCTACGACCAGCATCGGACCTGGGTGGGGGCCGACGGCGTACGGCGGCGCATCTTAACCATCCGCCGGCCGGGCCCCGGTGTCCTTGCCCAACGCGCCGCCGGGCGGCTCGGGGCTTCGTACGCTCTCCCCAGGGTGGGCGCACTCCGGGCGCGGCCCCCAGGCTTGACCAACCGATGAAGGGTACCGGCCATGGCGGTGTTCGACGACGTACGACAGATCGACGCCGGGGTCCTGAACGTCGGGTACGTCGATGCCGGCCCGCCGGACGGGCCGCCCGTGATCCTGCTGCACGGCTGGCCGTACGACATCCACAGCTTCGCCGAGGTCGTGCCGCTGCTCACCGACGCCGGCCACCGGGTCGTCGTGCCGTACCTGCGGGGTTACGGCACGACCCGGTTCCTCGTCGACGACGCCGTGCGCAACGGTGAGCCGGCCGCCATGGGGCTCGACCTCGTCGCCCTCATGGACGCCCTGGGCATCGACAGCGCGAAACTCGCCGGATTCGACTGGGGAGCGCGTACGGCCGACGTCGTGGCCGCGTTGTGGCCCGAGCGCTGTGCGGGTCTGGTGTCGGTGAGCGGTTACCTGATCGACGGTCAGGAGTCGGGCCGGGTGCCGCTGCCGCCGAAGGCCGAGTTCTCCTGGTGGTACCAGTACTACTTCGCCACCGAGCGCGGCCGGCAGGGGTACGACCGCAACCGCCGCGACTTCGCCCGGCTCATCTGGCAGACGGCATCGCCGAAATGGACGTTCGACGACGCGACGTTCGACCGCAGCGCGGCGGCGTTCGACAATCCCGACCACGTCGACATCGTGATCCACAACTATCGGTGGCGGCTGGCCCTGGCCGAGGGTGAACCGCAGTACGCCGAGGTGGAGAAGCGCCTCGCCGGCAAGCCGAAGATCACGGTGCCCAGCATCACCCTGGAGGGTGACGCCAACGGCGCGCCCCACCTGGACGCCAGCGTCTACGGCAAGCAGTTCTCCGGCCGGTACGAGCACCGGACCGTCGGTGGCGGCGTCGGGCACAACCTGCCCCAGGAGGCGCCGCGGGCGTTCGCCGACGCGGTCCTCGAGGTGTGAGGCCGGGCCGTGTGGCGGGTGCCATCCGGTCCGGCTCGCGTCACGAGGTGATCCGGAAGGTGGCGTCCTGCCGGTCCGTGGCACCCGAGCTGGCGCTCAGCGGGTCGATGCGCAGCAGGTAGTTGTAGTGCCGGAGGTAGCGGGTCGGGTAGTTGTAGGAGCGGAACGACGTCCAGGACGCGTCGGCCAGCCCGGCGGTGCGGTAGAAGGTCGCGTCGGCCCGGAACACCGAGGTGTTGTCGGTGACTTCCAGCCGTACCTCGTAGTTGTAGTGGCGCAGGAAGTACCCGGGCTTGTTCACCGACTCGAACGACACCCCGGCCGAGTCGGCGAGGCCGGGAACCATCCGCCACAACTGGTCCTGGTACGGGTCGAACGGGTACGTGTCGACGCGGGCCACGTAGTTGTAGTGCCGCACATAGCGGTCCGGCAGGTTGGAGGACTTCAGTCGGACCCAGTTCGGCGTACCCCACCGCGCGACGAGACCGGCGTACTCCGCGTCGGTGATGCCGGTCATCGACCCGTGCTTCGAGTTCAACGGCGGCGTGTAGTCGCGCTGGTTCAGCGGCGTCCAGGAGTTGCCGCCGATGGCGGTGGTCGACCAGGCGTAGAAGTCGTTGTTGACCGGGCTGTACGAGTCGCCCCACAACCGCCAGCCGCTACCGTCGACCGCCTTGACCAGCAGCGGCGCCTCGATGCCGCTGCCCTGCAGCAGTCCCGAGGTGTACGTGGTGAAGCTGTTCGGGGCGGCGGTGCTGGACCGGGCGCCGTACAGGTTCCCGTTGGCGAGGTTCTTGTAGTACAGGTAGGTGGTGCCGCCGTCGACGACGACGTCGCCGTCGAGGACCCCGAAGCCCGGACTGAAGAACACCTGCGGCGAGCTGACCGTCCGGAAGTCGCTGGTGTAGTTGACCAGGAGGACGTCCTGGCCGTTGTTCGCCGAGTAGACGATGGCGTACTGGCCGCGCGCCGCGTCCCAGAAGGCGGTCGGCGCCCAGGTGTGGGTGTTCAGGGTGTGCATCCGGATCCGGCGGTAGCCGGTGAAGCTGGTCAGGTCGGTCGAGTCCCACACGTGCAGGTACTGGCTGGTCTGGTTCCAGTTGGTGCCCTTGAGGTCGGTGGCCAGCACCACGAAGGCGCCGTCCTGCTTGCGGAAGACGAACGGGTCCCGCAGACCCAACTGCCCGGCGGTCGGCGTGACGACGGGGTTGTTCTGGTTCAGCGGCGTCCAGTTGAGACCGTCACGGCTGACCGCGAGGTGCAGTCCGTAGTCCGCTCCCAGGCCCTGCGGCGACTCGGTGAAGTAGGCCATGACGTAGGAGGTGTTCGGCGCGGCGAGGGCGGTGCGGGGCAGGCTCAGCGCGCCGGTGGCGGCAGCGGCGGTGGACAGCGCGCCCAGGGTGAACGCGCGTCGGGTCAGAGGCACGGTCGGCGACCTTTCTGCGGCGGCGAGCGCGAGCATTTCATTCGAGCCCATCGATGTGATCGTTAACATACGACGTCCTCCGACACGCCTGCAACCCCTCGCCAGCGCGCCGCTGTCAGTGGCCGGCGGCCGCCCGTCCGCGCCGCCGTCGACCCGGCGTCGAGGTCGGCGCCGGGCGTTCGACGCGGGTCGGATCGCCCCGCACGAGGTCGTCGTGGATGCGCCACCTGGCTGTGGTGACCGCGCGGCGGGCCACCTCGTCGCCCCGCTCGACACGCTGGCGCAGCAGTTCCAGAGCGATGCGCCGGTTCTGACTGAACTGCCGCTCGTCGTCCACCACGACGACGAGACCCGACGGGCGGTGGGTGGCGCGTACCGCCGTGCTGGCCTTGTTCCGGTGCTGGCCGCCGGGACCGCCGGTGCGGCAGCCGACGATCTCGACGTCGGCCTCGGCGAACGTCGTCGGGGGAACGTCGCTCGGCGGCGGTTGCGCCGTCACGTACCAGTTCTTTCGACCCGCGCTCGTCCGGTAGGGGCTGGGCGCCTGCCAGCACAACGTCCCCGTCCAGGAGGCGGCGAACGCCTCGACGTCGACGCCGGACAGCCGGATCAGCGCCGACCGGTAGGTGCCGGGCCGGTCGCCGGGCACCACGTGGACCCGCTGGACCGCCACGCCCTGCCGGGTGGCGTCACCCTCCAGACGGCGCAGCAGGTGGGCCAGCGCCCACCCGCACTCCCGCGGCCCACGGCCGGCGGACAGCAACAGAGCCTGGCTCACGACCGACCCCGCCCGCGACGCTGATCCCGCCGGTCCGAGCGAGGCGCGGCCCCGACATCCGGCGTCTTGTAGGTGACCAGGGGGATCGTGGTGGCCACCGGCGTGGCGAGCTGGTGGGCGACGAGATCGCCGATCACCTGCTCGATCCGCTTGTACGCGGTGGGCGCCTCCTCGAAGAGCAACTGCCGGTCGCCGCACACCACCAGCGAACCCACCGGGGTACGCCGTAGCTCCTCGACCGTGTGCTTGGCCCGGCCCCGGCGCAGCGCGTCGGCGCGGGACATCTTGCGACCCGCGCCGTGCGCCACCGAGTGGTTGGCGTCCGCCCCGGCGTGGGCGGCCACCAGGTACGACGCGGTGCCCCGCGTACCGGCGACGAGCACATCGCGACCGTCACCCGGCGCCGCTCCCTTGCGGTGCAGGTAGACGCCGTCGCGCACCTCGACCAGGTTGTGGCACTGGTCGACGACCGGCTCGGTCGGTTCGGCCCCCAGGGCGTACGCGACCCGGGCGGCCAGCAGCCGCCGGTTGAGCGAGCCCCAGCGCACCGCCTCGTCGTGTCGGGTCAGGTAGGCGGCCGGGTCGGGTGCGGGGCCCGCCCCGTGCGTCTCGGTGTGCGTCCGCAGGATCCGCTCACCCAGGCCCCGCGAACCGCTGTGCACGACCAGGACGAGGTCACCGGTTGCCAGCCCGAGGCGGTCGGCGTGCTCCGGCGCGAAGACGGTGTCGACGCGGGCCAGCTCCACGAAGTGGTTGCCGCGGCCGACCGTACCGAGCCCGTCCAGGTGGCCGGCGGGAACGTCACCCGCGAGGACGGCCCAGGCGGGGTCGTCGGCGTCCCGCTCCGGGTCCAGCGCGCGGTCGAGGTCGGGGAACCGGGCGGCCAGCCGCTCGGGTACGACGCGCCGGAGTCGAATCGGGAAGACGGCGATACCGCAGCCGATGTCGGAGCCGACCAGGAACGGGTACAGGACCGTCGACGCCATGGCCGCGCCGATCGGGGCGCCCTTGCCCGGGTGCAGGTCCGGCATGCCGGCGACGTGGACCATGCCGTCGAGGGCCGCCACCTGCCGGCACTGGTCGAGCGCGGCGGACTCGATCCAGCTCGCGGCGGACGCGAACACGGTGACGGTGGCGGGGGTGGACAGGGACAGGGACTCCCCAGGGGAGTGGTGCTCGGACAACGACGCTCATTTCTCGCTGAGTCGCAAGTGGACGGACGGCGGTACGGCGCCGGGCGGCGTGAAATGGCCTCGGCGCGGTCCTCAGGTGGTGTCCGTCAGTACGTCATGGGCACCACTGTGGCGACGTCCGTGGCGCACGGCAACTGGTTATCGTGAGCGGTGGACACCGTCGGCCTCGCACCGATTGACGCTGTCCGTCATCTGTCGGATGGGTGATGGCCCGGGACGCGGCTCGCCCGTCATCATCCGGGAATGCTGACAGGGCGTGACGGCACGCTCGCCGAGGCCCGCGCCGCGCTGGTGCGGGCCGATGGCGCCGTCCTGATCGGTCCGGCGGGGGTGGGTCGCACGGCCCTCGCTCGCGCGGTGGTCGCCGACCTGCCGCCGCGACTGTTCGCCACGGTGTGGATCACCGCCACCGAGGCGAGCAAGGAGGTGCCCTTCGGCGCGCTCGGTCGACTCCTCGCGGGCGGTCACCCCGCCCTGCACCCGGCCCTGGTGCACAGCACCGTGCTGACCAGCCTCGTCGAGCGGTGCGGCCCGGCCCGCACGCCCGTCCTGGTCGTCGACGACGCCCACCTGCTCGACGGGCCGTCCGCCGGTGTGCTGCTCGGCCTCGTGCAGGCCCGAGCGGTCCGGGCCCTGCTCACCGTCCGGTCGGGGGTCCCGGTGCCCGACGCCGTCGTCGCGCTGTGGAAGGACGTCGGACTGTCCCGACTGGTGGTGCCCGCCCTGACCGAGGCCGAGGTCGGCGCGCTGGCGGCGGAGCGGTTGGCAGGTCCGGTCAGCCGCTCCACCACCCACCTGCTGTGGCAGTGGACCGGCGGACTGCCACATCTGGCGGTGGCGTTGCTCGACCACGGGCAGGAGGTCGGTTCGCTGGCCCGCGACAGCGACCAGTGGCGCTGGCGCGCCGGCCTGGCGGTGCCCGCACAGCTGACGGACCTGCTCGACCGGGAGCTGGACCAGGTCGGCCGCCCCGGTGAGGAGGCGCTGGCCGCGATGGCGCTCGGCGGGCCGCTGCCGCTGCCCGTCGCGGAGGCCGCCGCGTCGGCGGAGCTGCTCGCCGACCTCGAACAGCTCGGTATGCTGCGCAGCGAGCAGCGCGGCGACGAGGTCCTGGTGCGGTTGCGCGATCCGATGCTCGGCGCGGCGGTACGCCGACGCATGTCACCCGCCCGGCGTCGCCGCATCGCCGCCACGCTGCTGACCGGCGCACGGCAGGCCACGCCGCGCGGCTCGCACGCGGTGGCCCGCGCGCTCTGGGCGGTGCACGCCGGGCAACCGGTTGACCCGCCGGAGCTGGTGCGGTCTGCCGGCCTGTGCCTGTACGCCGACCCGGAGGCCTCGGAACAGTTGGCCCGGCGAGCGTGGCAGGAGGGTGGTGGGGCGTCGGCGGCGGTCGCGCTCAGCGCCGCCCTCGCCGAGCAGGGCCGCGCCGTCGAGGCGTACGAGACGCTGCGGACCGCCGCCCGGGACGCCGACGCGGCCGGTGACCCGACCGCCCGGGTGACGGTGGGGGTGGCCCTGGCCGCGCACCGCCTCTGGGTCGGGCGGGAGCCCCGACAGGCGTACGACGACCTGCGACGACTGCGCGCGGAAGCCGATGCGGCCGGTGACTCTGCCGGCCGGGCGGAGTTGGCCGCGCTCGGCGTGCTGGTCCAGCTGTTCAGCGGCGAGTCGGCGGGGGCGCTGGCGAGCGCCCGTCAGCTCCTGGGCGAGTCACTCCCGCGCGGCGCGCGGCTTCGGGTCATGTTGGCGTCGGTCGTGGCGCTGGTGCTGGCCGGCCGCACGGAAGAGGCGGTACGGGTGGGCCGCACGGTGGTCGAGGCGGTCGAGCGGTCCGGCTCGTCGGCCATGCCGCAGATCCGTGGCATGGCCGGGGCGGCGCTGGCCCTGGCCGAGCTGTGGCGTCAGCCCACCCCGACCGGTCCGGTCACCGACCCGGCCACCGGTCGGTGGCCGCTGCCCCCGGACCCGCTCGTCTCCGGTCTGTCCCCCACCGCCTGGCCCCTCTTCGACGGGTACGCCCAGCGGGTCAGCGGGGATCGAGCGGGCGCCATCAGCCGGCTCCGGGACGCCGTCGCCCAACAGGCCGGCGGCAACGGCATGTTCCGCGCCGAGGCAACCGGCTGGCTGGCCGTCACGCTGGCCGAGGACGGCCGCCCGGACGAGGCGGAGTCGGTGCTACGGGAGCACCCCGTCGACGCGGTCGCGCTGGTCCCGGGGCTGCGCCCGTGGGCGCTGGCGGCGGTCGCCGCGGCGACCGGTCGGCGCGCTCGGGCGGGCGAGCTGATGGACGAGGCGATCGTGGTCGCGCACGCCTCCGGGAGTTGGTTGGTGGAACTGGGCTATCTCATCTACGCCGCGCACCTGGATCCGGTCGCCGGTCCGGCCCGTTACGCGGACCGCATCGCCGAGGCTCTCGTCCACGTGGACGCCGAGCGGCTCGTGGCCGCCGGCCGGGCGGTGATCGCGCTGGCCGGACGCGATCCCACCGTGATCCTGGAGCACGCGCACCGCCTGGTGGACATGAACATGACCGGCGAGGCGCTGAAGGTGGCCGGCGAGGTCGGCCGGCGGGCCGGGGTCACCGACACCGTCCGGCTCGCCGTCGACCTGCGTGCCCGGCTGCGATCGGCGGTGCGGGACGACCCCGCGAGGGTGGCGGGGCTGACCGCGCGCGAGCGGCAGATCGCCGGGCTCGCCGCCCGGGGCCTGTCCGACCGGGAGATCGCCGAGGCGTTGGTGCTGTCGGTGCGTACCGTGCAGACACATCTGGGACGGGCCTACCGCAAGCTGGCGGTGACCTCCCGGCGGGACCTGTCGGACGCCTTACGGCCGGCGGGCTGAGGCCACCGGCGGTGGCCGGGGCGCGACGTGCGCCCCGGCCACCGCCCCTAGGAGTTCTTCGTGTAGCAGGTGACCCGGCCGTTGGAGTCCTCACGGCAGTCCGCGCCCTTGGCGCCGAGGACGTTGATGCTGCCGACCAGGAACGTGAAGCCCAATCCGGTCAGGATGCCGATGCCGACCTTCTTGGCGACCTCGGCGAAGTTGGCCGTGACGTCGAGCCGGAAGCTGACCGGCGCGTACCGGATCTGCTCCCACAACTCGGCGATGCGCGGGTCCTGGCCGGTGATGCTGAAGTCGTCGCTGCTGTGATCGTCGGTCACCCGGCCGGTGGCGACGGCCACGAACACCTGCTTGTGCTGGTCCACGACGTTCGGGCCGGCGGCGAAACTCCAGCTGTGGCTGAGGAAGCCGTTCTCGTGTACGTGCCCCTGGAACCAGTAGTGGCCGTCGCTGGCCATCCGCAGCCAGGCTGTGCCCTTCACGCTCGACGGCAGCAGGCTGCCGGAGAACGTCTCGGTCCACTCCTGTTCCAGCCGGTCCATCGCCACCCTTGTCGACCCGGCCGGATGCCCGACCTGCGCGCCCACCTGACGCAGCGTCAGCGGCGCACGGATGTCGAGGTACCGGCCGGCGGCGGTACGGACGCTGGCCATGACCTCACTCCCTCGACTTCCAGAAGTGGGTGGTCCCGTTCTCGTCCTTGTACGCGTGGACCTTGCCCGGCTGGCCGAAGAACGCGACCCACCCGGCGACCACCGCGCCGAAGATCACCACCGGAATCCACTTCAGGATGTTGCCGATCAGCTCTGCCACATTCATCGACACGCTCAGCCGGAAGTTCACGCTGGCCGTGCTGAGCTGATCCCAGTACTGCGCGATCCGCGGGTCCTGCCCGTGCTCGGCGAAGTCGTCGCTGCTGTGGTTGTCGGACACCTTGCCGCTCGCGGAGAAGACGAAGGCGTTGCGGTCATCGTCCACGAAGCCCGGCGTGGCGACCAGCGACCAGTTGTGCGTGACGGCGCCGTTCTCGTGCACGTGCCCGTCGAACATGTAGCCGCCGTCGCTGAACAGCCGCAGCCACGCCGAACCCTTGACGCTGGAGGGCAGCAGGCTCCCGGAGAACCACTCGCTCGACGTCTGTTCGAGCTGTACGAGCAGCCGGCGGGTGGAGCCGGTGGGGTGGCCGAGTTCCGTGCCGACCTCCCGCACCGTCAGAGGCGCCTCGAACCGTAGGTACTTCCCGGCCTTCTGACGCAGGCTGTTCATGACGTGGTCACCATGATCGGCACCAGTGCCCGACCGGTCGGCAGCGGCCCGAGCGCCTTGCCCAGGATCGCCCCGACCGCCTTGAGCGGGTCGGCCACCCGCATGGCGTGTCCCCGGGTGGGGGAGGTGGTCAGCAGGTCGCCGGGGCGCACCGCGCCGTGCGCCGCGTCGACCAGGCAGTAGACCTTGCCGGCCAGGGCCAGCGGGCGACGCTGCTCGCTGTCCGGTCGCCGGTCCAGCACCATCGCCGGCGCGAAGCTGCCGGCGCCGGAGACCACGCCGGCCACCGCCGTGTCGTACGGCTTGTCGGCCAGTTCCAACGCGCCGGTCTCGCCGATCACGAGCACCGCCCCCGGGATCGCCGACGGCAGGTGACCGGCCGCGACGTCGAACTCCTCGGCCAGGTCGGCGTTGCTGAGCGAGATGTCGCCGTGCACCCCGTCGATGACCACCGTGTACGCCCGGGTGTCCGGGTTGGCGAAGGACATCGAACTCTGGTCACCGCTGATCGCGACCGTGTAGGTGCGCGTCTTGCTGTGGCAGAACTTGATGTGGTTGTTGGCGCCGTCGAGGTCGACCTCGTTCGCCGCGACGACCTTGGAGTTGACCGCGTTGGTCGCGGACACGTTGGTCGCCGTGACACTGGGGCTGTTCACGTTGTTGGCGGCCCACACGTCGCCCGTGGTGCCGTTGAGCAGCAGCCGGTACTGCCGGGTGTCCGGGTGGGCGAAGGACATCGAGCTGTGCTCGCCGTCGATGCCGATGGTGTACGTGCGGGTCTTGCTGTGACAGAACTTCACGTGGTTGCCCGGCCCGTCCAGGTCGACCTGGTTGGCGCTCAGGCTCCGGCTGTTGACGTTGTTGGCGGCCCACAGGTTGCCGTTCTGCCCGTCCAGAACTGTCGTGTAGGCGCGCTTGTCGTTCGCCAGGCTGATGGTGCTGGTGCCGCCGTTCATCCCGATCGTGTACGCGCGGGTCGTGAAGTTGGTGAGGACGAGAGCGTTGTCGGCGCCGTCGAGCACGACGGCCCGGGCGGCGACGGTGTCGGCGGTGATGGTCGTCGGCGGTGTCGCCGTCGGCGTGGCCGGTGCCGCCTGGGCGTCACCCTTGGCCGGCGGCGTCGCCGTGGCGGGCGGACCGTCGGCGCGCTGCGCCTGCTCGGCCTCGCGGGCCGGCGCGGGGGCCCGGACCGGCGGCGGGGCCGGTGGGGCGACGTCCGCCCGGGCCGGAGCCTCGTCCGGGGTGGTTCGTTGCGGCGGTGTGGTCGGTGCGGTGGTGGGCCGGGCGATCGCCTCGGCGCTGTCCGGGTTGCTGGCCTTCGCGGCCTCGTTGCTGGTCATGTGTCCATTGCAGCCGCGAGTCGGGTGGTTGGACGTCCGCAGCCGCTACGTAGATTTGCCCACCCGACTACGTAGTCGTCGGCCGGCGTACGCTGCCGCGATGGCCGCACCGCGTCGCATCCTGGTCTACGGGGTGTACGGCGCGGGCAAGTCCACTCTGGCCGCGCGGTTGGCGCAGCGCCTCGGCGTGCCGTGGTATCCGGTGGACGACCTGCTGTGGCTGCCGGGCTGGGTCGAGGTGCCGGTCGCCCAGCAGCGCAGCCGGATCGAGGAGATCTGCCGCCGGGACGCCTGGATCCTCGACGGCGCGTACCACGGGTGGCGGGACGTACCGCTGGCGCGCGCCGACCTGGTGGTGGCCCTGGACTACCCGCGGTGGCGTTCGTTCGGGCGTCTGCTGCGTCGTACGCTGCGCCGCCTGGGCACGGGCGAGGTGATCTGCAACGGCAACCGTGAATCAGTCGGCAGCGTGCTGTCCCGGGACTCGATCCTGCTCTGGCACGTCGCCGCGTTCGGGCGCGCACGGCGGCGGATGCGCGCCTGGCAGGCCGATCCGGCCGGCCCGCCGGTTCTCCTGTTCACGCACCCCGCGGCCCTGGACGACTGGCTGTCGAGCCTGCCGCCCCGGTGAGCGCGCTCAGGCCGCCCGCTTGTCGACCCGGGTCGCCCGGCCCACGACGCACGGCGAGGAGGGGCTGGAGCTGCCGGTCGGGAACCGGAAGCGTCGCAGCTCCTCGACGGCGAACCCCGCCGCCGCGATGGCGGCCGTGGTGTCGCGGCCGGTGTGGCAGCCGGCGAACAGCTTCGGCCACAGCGTGGCGTCGGACAGCCGCTGGACCCGGCGCAGGCGGCTGGTTTCCTCGGCCGCGACGTGCTCGAAGAAGCGCAGCTGCCCGCCGGGGCGCAGCACGCGGTGGATCTCAGCGAGCGCTGCCGCCTGGTCGGGCACGGTGCACAGCACCAGCGCGACCACTGCCGCGTCGAACTCGCCGTCGGCGGCGGGAAGCGCCTCGGCCAGGCCGTCGACGACCGTGACCGGCACCGGTGCGCCCGCGGCCGCGCGGACGGCGGCGGCACGCAGGCGACGTTCCGGTTCGACCGCGACGACCTCGGTCACGGCGCGGGGGTAGTGGGGGAACATGCGTCCGTTGCCGGCGCCGACCTCGATCACCCGGCCACTCAGGCCAGCGGCCAGGTCACGGCGGAATTCGGCGGTGCCGGCACGGTCCATGGCGACGCTGAGTCGCTCGTAGACCCGCGCGAACACCGGATGGGACACAGCGGCCACGTCGACCTCCAGGATTCGCGGGGCGGCGACCACAATCATGGGTCGCGATGTCAACCGCGCCGGTCCGGCGCGCTCCGTAGGCTGGGTTCGTCAGGCGATTCGGCACACCGGAAGTGGTCCGATCATGAAGATCGTCGTCATCGGCGGGAGCGGTCTCATCGGCTTTAAGGTCGTCCAGAACCTCGGCGGGCAGGGCCACGAGGCGGTGGCGGCATCCCCGAAGACCGGTGTGAACACCCTCACCGGCGAGGGGGTGGCCGAGGCGCTCGACGGCGCCGCTGTCGTCGTCGACACGTCGAACTCCCCGTCGTTCGAGGACACCGCCGTCCGGGAGTTCTTCGAGACGTCGACCCGGAATCTCCTCGCCGCCGCCGCCACCGCCGGGGTGCGGCACTACGTCGTGCTCTCGATCGTGGGTTCCGACCGGCTCCCGGAGAGCGGGTACATGCGGGCGAAGGTCGCACAGGAGAAACTCGTCGCCGCGTCCGGTCTGCCGTACACGCTGGTCCACGCCACCCAGTTCTTCGAGTTCCTCCCGGGCATCGTCGACGCCGCCACGGACGGCGACACGGCGCGGCTGGCGCCGGTGCTCATCCAACCCATGGCGGCGGACGACGTCGCGTCCGAGGTGACCGCTGTCGCGCTCGACGCGCCGACGAACGGCGTCGTCGAGATCGCCGGCCCGGAACAGTTCCGTCTCGACGAGCTGGGACGGTCCGTCCTCGCCACCCGGCACGACTCCCGTTCGGTCGTGTCCGACCCCGGGGCGCGTTACTTCGGCGCCACGCTGACCGAGCGCTCGCTCGTTCCGGACGATGGCGCCCGCATCGCCGCCACCCGCCTCGACGGGTGGCGTGCCCGAGCGGCGAGGTAGCCACCGCCTCACTCCGGTGGCGTGCGCCGCAGGCGGTGCGCCAACTCCCGCACCGCCGCCGCGAACCGCTCGTCGGACTCGGCCGGCCAGTGCCCGAGGATCGGCGGCGGAACGCTGTCGCCGGGCGGGGTCACCACATCGCTGGGGTCGACCTCCCGGCGATCCACCGCGGCGGCCGGGTCACCGGCGGACGCCTCGGGTCCCCGGTCGGGAAAGACGCGCCCGCCGATCGGGTCGGTGTCCCGCCAGAGGTTGACCCACCGCCAGCCCACCCGGTTGCCGATCTCGTGCAGCACCGCGTCGTCGAGGTAGGCGGGGAAGAGTCGTGCGTAGAGCCGGCGCAGCGGTGACCCGTGCGTGAGCAGCGCGACCCGGCCGCCGATCCGGGATGGCAACTGGAGCACCGCGGCGGCGAGCAGGACCGAGCCGTGGCTGTGCCCGGAGAGCAGCACGCGGTCCCCGCGCTCCACCAGGTAGGTGATCCGCCGCGTCAGCTCCGGCACGGCCCGTTCGGCGTAGCAGGGCGGCGCGAACGGGTGGGCGGCCCGGGGCCAGAAGGTGCCGAGGTCCCAGATGACACCGATGTGCCGCCGGAAGCTGGTGGTGCGGTAGGCGAAGATACCGGCGAGCACCAGGCCGAGAAGGCCCACCGCCTTCACCCAACTGGTGAACGCGATGCTGAAGGTGACCGCGCCCGCCGGCAACCGGGTGAACCGCTCGACGACGTCGCCCGGAAACACGCCCAACAGGCCGAGGGTGGTGCTGGCGGAGCCGACCCCGGCGAGACAACCGAAGATCACGCCCAGCAGCACCAGACGTTCGGTGAAGCTGGCCCGCGCCACCGCGTCGCGTACCTGTCGCAGCCGCGGGCGGGCCTCCGTCGGCGCGTCCGGGTAGTCGCGTGTGACGATCGCCGCCGCACGGCGGCGACGTCCGGAGCGGGAGACCGTGACGACCAGCACGGCGACGAGCGCCGTGACCAGCGCGGTGCGGAGAAAACCGAAGATCGCCCAGGTGTACGCCCGGGGCGGACCCGACGCGATGCCCTCCCCGGTCGGCAGGTCGCGGTCGAGGTAGTCCGCCACCCGGTAGACCAGCTCGGCCGAGTACCCCACCGCCGTGCTGATCCCCGCGGCCGCGATGACCAGCGCTCCCAGCCCGAACAGAGGGCTGCCCCTGCGCCGCCAGAGCAGGAACACGCCGAGGGCGGCCAGCAGGATCGTCTGGGTGGCGAACAGCCAGACCAGCGTCCTGTCGTAGCCGGGCAGTGCGGCGTCCTCGCGCCAGCCGGCCGGGCTGGTCGCCACGTGGGCGGCGACCACGACGGCCAGGACCATCGCGGTCGTGCGCAGGGCGGTGGTGATCGTGTCGAGCCGCCGGTCGGTGGGGGACCGGTCGATCAGCGCCGGCGTGCAGAGCAGCGCCACGCAGGCCGCCAGGACCACGCCGGTGACCACCGCCAACGCGATCGTGGCGACCGAGACGCCGCGCGCGGCGCGGGCGGTGAGCAGGACGAGACTCAACGTCCCGAACGCCGCGGCGACGTGCACGGATCGCAGCCGCCCCACCAGGGGTTCCGCGTCCCACGTGCCGACCGTGCTGAGCCGATGCCCGGCGACCTCCTCGTCGGGCGCGCGGAACGCCTCGAACGACCGTCCGGGCCGGTTGCTGAGCCGCCACACCAGGCCGATCGCGGCGGCCGGGACCAGCGCGAACACCGCCAGTCGTCGCCCGACGGGCTGACCGCTGAACCAGGACAACCAGCTGCGGCCGGCCAGGCAGCGGGGCGAGTTCAGGCAGTGCCAGGCGAGCAGGTCGAGGGCGACGCCGGCGATGGCGAGCACGTACAGCACGGTGAGGGTGAGTGCCAGCACCCGGCAGAGGGACTTGACCACGCTCTCCGAGCGGGGGTTCGCCGGCCGCATCCAGATCGCCACGTTGACCAGCAGGAACGGCAGTAGCAGCACCAGCGCCAGGGTGCGGGCGACGGTTCCGGAGGGTAGGTCGCCCCAGCGGTACGCCTCCAGCGTCACACCGCGCGCCTCGGGGGTCGCCCAGCTCGGCCGGACCCGGACGAAGCCGCCCATCTGGTCGCCCGCGACCTGCACCGTCCGCGCCAGGCCCAGCACCTGCTCGGTGCTCGCGCCGGAGACGCCGTGCACCCGCAGCTCCACGATGTCGGAGGCGGTGTGGGGGCCGCTCATCCGCGCTGATCCATCCGCCACCGCCCCCCGAGACACCCCGACCGCCCGGTGCCGGCGATCGGCCCGTGGGTGGCCCGCCACCGGCGTGGCGGACCGGGGTCTACCCGGCCGGGACGCGCCCAATCGCCCGGGGTCGCCCCCGGTCGGCGCTTGCCACGTCACCTACCCGCCCGGAACGCTCCCGGCCACCTTGTGGCGGTAGGCGCGTGGTGAGACGCCGGTGACCCGTTTGAAGGCCACGCTGAGGGCGCTCTCCGAGCCGTATCCGACGGCTCGGGCGATGGCCGCGACGGAGTCGGAGCCGTGCCGGATGCGGTCCGCCGCGAGTTCGATCCGCCATCCGGTGAGGTATTCCAGCGGACCGACGCCGACGACCTTCCGGAAGCGGGCGGCGAGCGTCGAGCGGGAGACGGCGGCGCTGCGGGCGATGGCATCCACCGTCCACTGCTGCGCGGGCCGGGCGTGCATCGCCCGCAGAGCGGGGGCGACCACCGGGTCGGCGAGCCCGGCCAGCCAACCGGAGGTGTGCTGCGGGTCGCGGGCGAGGTGCACCCGCAGGACCTGGATCAGCAGGACGAGCGCCAGGTGTTCCGCGACGAGCCGCGACCCGAGCTGAGGCCGCCGCAGCTCGATGTCGATCTGGTCGAGGGCCCACCGGATGGTGGCGGCCTCGGGAGCGTCGGCCGGCACGTGGATGACCGGCGGAAGGCCGTCCAGCAGGAGGCTGCGACCCCTGTCGCCCAGGGAGAACGCGCCGCCGATGAGGAACATGTCGGCACCCTCGCCGACGTGTGCCACGCCGTCGCCGGCGGCGGCGAAGATCGGGTACGCCGGCTGGGTCGGTACGTCGGGATCGCTGAAGAGCGTGTACGACACCGGCCGGGTCAACAGGTAGCAGTCGCCCTCGGTGAGGGCGATCGGTTCGGCCTCGCCCTCGATGAGCAGGTGGCAGCTGCCGCGTCGGATGGCGTTGAACTTGGCGCCGGCCGGCGGGTCGAACCGGACCGCCCAGCGCCCACCCGCGACGAGACCGGCGGACAGGTGCGCGGTGGCACCGAGCAGTGCCAGCACGTCTTCGAGTGGGTCCATCCGCACCGTCCTGGACGCTCGCGAAAGTATGAAGGACTTATGACTATAGGCAGTCCAGGGTGAGCTTGCATAGCGTGGTGGACATGACAGCGCACGCACGCCTCACCACCGGATTCACCGCCCGCACCACCGCCGCCGAGATCCTCGACGGCGTGGACCTGACCGGGCGTCGGATGATCGTCACCGGCGGCGCCTCGGGCATCGGTGTCGAGACGGTTCGCGCACTGGCCGGCGCCGGCGCGCAGGTCACGGTAGCGGTCCGTGACCCGGATCGGGCCGCGGGGATCGTCGAGGAGTTCGCCGGCGACGCCGCGCGGGGAAGCGTCCGGTCGGCCGCGCTCGACCTCGCCGATCTGTCATCGGTCGACGCGTTCGTCGCGGCCTGGGACGGCCCGCTCGACGCGCTGGTCGCCAACGCCGGCATCATGGCGCTGCCGACCCGTCAGCTCTCGGCCCAGGGCTGGGAGCTCCAGCTCGCGACCAACTACCTGGGGCACTTCGCGCTGGCCGTCGGAGTGCGCGACAACCTGCGGGCGGCGGGCGCGGCGCGGGTCGTGCTGGTCAGCTCCGGAGCACACCTGAGCGCCCCGTTCGACGCAGCGGATCCCCACTTCGAGCGGCGGCCGTACGACCGGTGGACGGCGTACGGGCAGTCGAAGACGGCGGACGTCCTGCTGGCGGTGGGCATCACCCGGCGGTGGGCGGCGGACGGAATCACCGCCAACGCCCTCAACCCCGGCTACATCCACACCAATCTCCAGCGCCACCTCGACGACGACACGATGCGCGCGCTCGGCGGGATGGACGAGGCGGGCAACCTCGTGGTGCCGGACTACTACAAGACGCCCGCCCAGGGTGCGTCGACCACGGTCCTGCTCGCGGCGTCGCCCCTGCTTGAGGGCATCGGGGGCCGGTACTTCGTCGACAACCAGGAGATGGAGGTGGTTCCCGGTGGCCCCGATGCCTCGGACGGCGTCGCGGACCACGCGGTCGACCCGGTGGCCGCGGACGCGCTCTGGGCGTACGCCGAGAAGGCGCTCGCCGAGCGCTGAGCGGGACCGCCGTCCGACGCCGGGCGCGGCGCGGGCCGGCGGGGGGGCGGCCGGGGGTGTGGGGTGTTCGGGGGGGGGGGGGGGTGGCGCC
>NZ_JBFAOC010000082.1:0-24636 GCF_040675055.1 Micromonospora sp. NPDC049662 | reverse complement strand
GAGGGTGGTTTCCGTGGTGGGGACCGTCGTGAGGGTGGCTACCAGGGTGGCGGTGACCGTGGTCGTTCCGGTCCGTCCCGTGAGGGTGGCTTCCGCGGCGGTGACCGTCGTGAAGGTGGCTTCCGCGGTGGTGACCGCGAGGGTGGTTTCCGTGGTGGCGACCGTCGTGAGGGCGGCTACCAGGGTGGCGGTGACCGTGGTCGTTCCGGTCCGCCCCGCGAGGGTGGCTTCCGCGGCGGTGACCGTGACGGTGGTTTCCGTGGTGGGGACCGTCGTGAAGGTGGCTACCAGGGTGGCGGTGACCGTGGTCGTTCCGGTCCGCCCCGTGAGGGTGGCTTCCGCGGTGGTGACCGCGAGGGTGGCGGCCGCGAGGGTGGTTTCCGTGGTGGGGACCGTCGTGAGGGTGGCTACCAGGGCGGCGGTGACCGTGGTCGTTCCGGTCCGCCCCGCGAGGGTGGCTTCCGCGGCGGTGACCGTGACGGTGGTTTCCGTGGTGGCGACCGTCGTGAAGGTGGCTTCCGGGGTGGCGACCGCGAGGGTGGCTACCAGGGCGGCGGTGACCGTGGTCGCTCCGGTCCGTCCCGTGAGGGTGGCTTCCGCGGCGGCGATCGCGAGGGCGGCTTCCGTGGTGGAGAGCGCCGTGAAGGTGGCTTCCGCGGTGGTGACCGCGAGGGCGGTTTCCGTGGTGGGGACCGTCGTGAGGGTGGCTACCAGGGCGGCGGTGACCGTGGTCGCTCCGGTCCGCCCCGCGAGGGTGGCTTCCGCGGCGGCGATCGCGACGGTGGTTCCCGTGGTGGCGACCGCCGTGAAGGTGGCTTCCGGGGTGGCGACCGCGAGGGCGGCTTCCGTGGTGGAGAGCGCCGTGAGGGTGGTTTCCGCGACGCGACGCGCTCCGGCGGGCCGCGCGAAGGTGGCTTCCGCAGCGGTGACCGCGAGGGTGGTTTCCGTGGTGGCGACCGTCGTGAGGGTGGCTACCAGGGTGGCGGTGACCGTGGTCGCTCCGGTCCGCCCCGCGAGGGTGGCTTCCGGGGCGGGGACCGTGACTCCGGTGGCTTCCGGGGCGGTGAGCGTGGCGCCCCGCGTCCGGGCGCGTCGCGCGAGGGTGGTTTCCGGGGTGGCGACCGTGATGGCGGTTTCCGAGGTGGCGACCGCCGGCAGGGTGGTGCTCCCCGTGAGGGTGGATACCGCGGTGGCGACCGTGACGGCGGCTTCCGGGCCGACGACCGGCCGCGTCGCGAGGACGACCACCGCCGCGACGAGCGTGGGGCCGGCCCGGAGGCGTCCGAGGGTGGGCGCGGCGCGGCCCCGGTCCTACCGGACGACATCGTCGCGACCGACCTCGACAAGGATGTCCGTGCCGAGCTGCTCTCGCTGAACAAGCCGGTCGCCGAGACCGTGGCCCGACACCTGGTCGCCACCGGTCAGCTGATCGACGAGGACCCGGCCGAGGCGTTGGCCCACGCGCTGGCCGCCCGGCGGCTGGCGTCGCGGATCTCCGCTGTCCGCGAGGCGGTCGGCTTGGCCGCGTACCACGCGGGGGAGTGGCAGACCGCGATCGCCGAGCTTCGGACGTACCATCGGATGACC
This sequence comes from Micromonospora sp. NPDC049662, assembly GCF_040675055.1. Lineage (NCBI taxonomy): Bacteria > Bacillati > Actinomycetota > Actinomycetes > Micromonosporales > Micromonosporaceae > Micromonospora > Micromonospora sp. NPDC049662. The sequence goes on along the minus strand of NZ_JBFAOC010000082.1, from coordinate 23,049 downwards.
GGTTTGCAGAGTCACCTCGCCGTGCTCGCCGACTGCGAGCGCGCGCTCGGCCGGCCGGAGCGGGCGATCGACCTGTACCGGGGCGCCGACCAGGAGAAGCTGGACCAGGCCGTCGCGATCGAGCTGCTGATCGTCGCCGCCGGGGCGCGGGGTGATCTCGGCCAGAAGGACGCCGCGGTCGCCATGCTCCAGGTGCCCGACCTGACCAGCGAGACGGCAGCGCCGTGGACGGCGCGACTGCGGTACGCGTATGCCGACGCGCTGCTCGCGGTGGGCCGGCGTGAGGAGGCTCGCGAGTGGTTCTCCCGTGCCGCCGACGTGGACACCGAGGGCGAGACCGACGCCGCGGAGCGGCTGCTCGAACTCGACGGCGTCGTCATCGAGGGCGACGAGGAGGACGAGACCGAGGAGATCGCCGCCGGACCGGGCACGCCGGGCGCCGTACCGGCTCAGCCGGACACGGACCTGACCGCAGGTGACGACGACGAGGACGACCCCGACGACGACGAGGACTTCGAGGACGAGGACCCCGACGACGACGAGGACTTCGAGGACGAGGACGAGGACTTCGACGACGACGAGGAGGACGGCGTCACCGGTCGCTTGGCGACGGACGCCGACCGGGTGGATGTCGAGGACGTCGACGGTGACGACGAGGACGTCGACGGTGACGACGACCTGCTCGCTCCGGAGAAGGACAACGCCTCCCCGGCTCTGACCACGCCCGCCGACGACGGTGGCCGGGTCGTGAGCGGCGACGAGACCGCCCCCATCCGGGGCGACGAGCCGGAGTCGACGCAGCGGTGAACGCGGACGCCGGGAAGCGGCTGATCGACGGGTACAGCCTGGTCGTCTTCGACCTGGACGGTGTGATCTACCTGATCGACCGGCCGATTCCCGGCGCCGTCGAGGCGGTGGCCCAACTGCACGCCGAGGGGCGGGCGGTGGCGTACGCCACCAACAACGCCTCACGTCGCTCCAGCGACGTCGCCGACCTGCTGACCGGGATGGGCGTGCCGGCGCGGCCGGAAGAGGTCCTCACCTCCGCGGCGGCGGCGGCCGAGCTGCTCCGCGACCGGCTCCCGGCCGGCGCTCGGGTGCTGGTGGTCGGCGCGGAGGCGCTGCGCGCCGAGCTACGGGCGGTCGGACTGACCCCGGTCGCTCGCGCCGACGAGAAGCCGGCCGCGGTGGTGCAGGGCTACGGCCCGCAGGTCGGCTGGGCCGAGTTGGCCGAGGCGTCGCTCGCGGTCCGGGCCGGCGCGATCTGGGTCGCCACCAACACCGACCGCACGCTGCCGAGCGCCCGAGGCCCGCTGCCGGGCAACGGGTCACTGGTCGCGGTGCTGCGGACCGCGTTGGAGCGGGATCCGGACCTGGTGGTCGGTAAGCCGGAGTCGGCCCTGTTCGAGACCGCCGCCCGGCGCGGCGACGGCGGGAAGGCACTTGTCGTCGGTGACCGGCTGGACACCGACATCGAGGGCGCCCGCCGCGCGGGGCTGGACAGTCTGCTCGTCCTCACCGGTGTCAGTGACGTACCCGAGCTGCTCGCGGCCGAGCCACGACGGCGGCCCACGTACGTCGCGCGGGACCTGGCGGGGCTCTTCGACCCGGCGGCGGCGGTGCGGGTCCCGGGCCCGACGGACGCCGGCGGCTGGTCCGTCACGGACCGCGACGGGACGCTGGAGCTGGCGGGTAACGGCCGGGCGCTGGACGCGCTGGCCGCCCTGTGCGCGGCGGCCTGGGCGGCCCCGACGACGCCGGCGATCCGCCCGGCGGGCCCGGACGCGGCTGCCGCCCTGAAGAGCTTCGGGCTGCCCACCGACGCGTGAGGCCGACCACCGCGTGAGGCCAGCCGCCGCGTCAGGCGGTCCGTGCGGCGTGGAACCGGCTGACGGCGCTGACGGCTGAGGCCAGCCACCGCCACCCCGGGCCGGGGGAGCGCGAACCTCTAGAGGAGCTTGCGCAGCTTCATCAGGTCGAACGGGTTGGCCTTGATCGACACCCGGCGGGAGGTGACCGCCTTGGTGACGTCCAGATCGCCCCGGACGAGGGCGAGCAGGTCGTCGCTGGACGTGCTCAGCGCAATCTTGGCCTTCGGGTCGTCGCCGTCGGCCAGCTCGACGAGCCGGCCACCGCTGATCCGCCCGTGAAAGGCCGTGTCCAGGTCGGTGATGCGGCAGGCCAGAGTGCGCTCCAGGTCGATACGCTCACGGACCGTCTCGGCGTTGCGATCCAACCGGGCGGCCAGCTCCTGCAACGCCTGCCGGCACTCGTCCACGCTGGCCACATGTCCCCCTCGCCGATCGCCACGCCGTCCCCGGCACCGTACCGCACGGGACAGTCCGGGGTGCCCGGTAGCGTGACACCTGCAGACCCCGCCCGATGGAAGGACCAAGGCATGCAGGACGCGTGGCGCGCCTACCTCGAACTGGCCCTGGGCCTGGCGGAGGCGCCCCGGAAGAAGGCGCAGGACGCGGTGCGTCGTGTCGTCGGCACGGGCGGGGCGACCGCCGCCCAGCTGCAGGCGCTCGGCGAGGAGTTGGTCAGCACCAGCGCCGCCAACCGGGAGTCGTTGACCAAGCTGGTCCGCTTCGAGGTCGACCGGGCCCTCGGCGCGGTCGGTCTGGCGACGGCCGACGAGGTGGCCGAGCTGACCCGACGGGTACGGGATCTGGAGCGGCAACTGCGCGAGGCGCGGGCCACCGAGTCCCCCGCGGCGACGACGGCCAGCGGTCCGTCCGCCGCCGAGCCCGCGCCGAAGTCCACGTCGCAGCCCGATCCGACCCGAGCGGCGCAGCCCGGCGACGGCCTGGTGCCGTCGGACGGCCCCGCCGGAGCGCCCGTCGCCCAGCAGGCCGCCGCGCCCGTCGCCCAGCAGGCCGCCGCGCCCGTCGCGAAGAAGGCGATCGCGAAGAAGGCCGTCGCGAAGAAGGCCATTGCCCGCAAGCCTCCCGCGACGATCAGCCGGACCGGCGACGATCAGTCAGCCGACCAGGACGACACCCCGACTCCGGCGGACATGCCGGCGAAGAAGGCCGTCCGTAAGCGCCGCCCGGATGGTGGGTCGTGACCGACGGCGTTCGTCCGGGCCCACCCGGGGGCTTCCGGCCCGGCCCGCCGCCGGCCGGCCCGTTCGCGGCCCGGCCGGGTCCGCCAGTCGGCGCCCGCCCCGGCCCGCCGCCCGACCTGGCGACCGGTGCCGACGACGCCGCGAGCCACCCGGCGGTCGAGGCGGCCGTGCGGGCCATGGACAACGCGGCGGCGCTCGCCCCGGCCGACCAGATCGCCCAGTACGAGGCGGCCTACGAGACGCTACGCGAGACCCTCGCCACGATCGATCAGACCTGACCAGGGCGACTCCGCCCGACAGACCGGAGAAACACCCATGGCACGTCGCAACCGGCTGGACGCCGAACTCGTCCGTCGCGGGCTGGCCCGCTCACGTGAGCAGGCCGCCGCGCTGGTCGAGGCCGGCCGGGTCCACCTGCGCGGAGTGACCGCGCGCAAGGCCGCCGCGATGGTCGACCCCGCCGACCCGCTGTTGGTCACCGGCGAGGACCCGACCGAGGAGTACGTCTCCCGGGGCGGGCACAAGCTCGCCGGTGCGTTGGCCGCGTTCGGCGGGCTGCGCGTCGCCGGACGGCGCTGCCTGGACGCGGGTGCCTCGACCGGGGGCTTCACCGACGTGCTGCTGCGCGCCGACGCCGCCGAGGTGGTGGCCGTGGACGTCGGCTACGGGCAGCTCGCCTGGTCCCTGCGGACCGACGAGCGCGTCCGGGTGCTGGAACGCACAAACGTCCGTACCCTCGTCGCCGACGCGATCGGTGGGCCGGTCGACCTGACGGTGGCCGACCTGTCGTTCATCTCGTTGCGGCTGGTGCTGCCCGCGTTGGCCGGCTGCACCCGCGACGACGGCGACCTGGCCCTGATGGTGAAGCCGCAGTTCGAGGTGGGCAAGGAACGGGTCGGGGCCGGTGGCGTGGTCCGCGACCCGGCGTTGCGCGCCGAGGCGGTGCTCGACGTGGCCGCGGCGGCGGCCCAGCTCGGCCTCGGCGTGGCGGACGTGGCGGCCAGCCCGCTGCCGGGGCCCAGCGGCAACGTCGAGTTCTTCGTATGGTTGCGCCGGGGCGCGCCGGCGGCCGACCCGCAGCGGGTACGGGCCGTGGTGGACGCCGGGCCGGACGGCACGACGACGGCCGGCGACGTGCCGGGCGTGGCGGCGGAGGAGGTCGCGGGGTGAAGGCGTACAGCGAGCGGCACACGACGGCACGTGGGCGTGCCGGGGCATGGCTGTCGGGCCGTGCGGTCGCGGACGGGCGGCCGGTCCGATGAGCCGCACGGCGCTGCTGGTGACCCACACCGGTCGTCGGCGCAGCACCGAGCACGCCCGGTCGGTCGCCGCCGACCTCATCGCCGCGGGCTTCGAGGTGCGGGTGGTCGCCGAGGAGGCCGAGGACCTCGACCTGCCCGGAACGGTTCCGGTCACCGGTCCGGAGGCCGCCGAGGGCGCCGAGATCGTCTTCGCGCTGGGCGGGGACGGCACCTTCCTGCGCGCGGCGGAGTTGGCCCGCCCGGCGAAGGCGCCACTGCTCGGCATCAACCTCGGCAAGGTGGGCTTCCTCGCCGAGGCGGAGATCAACGATCTGGACCACGCGGTCCGGGACGTCGTCGAGCGCAACTACACCGTGCACGAGCGGCTCACGCTCGACGTCACGGCCGAGTTCGACGGTGGCCCGACCATCGAGTCGTGGGCGCTCAACGAGATCAGCGTCGAGAAGGGCGAACGGGCGCAGATGCTCGAACTCCTCGTCGACGTGGACGGCCGCCCGTTGTCCCGCTACGGCTGCGACGGCGTGGTCTGCGCCACCCCCACCGGCTCCACCGCGTACGCGTTCTCCGGCGGCGGTCCGGTGGTCTGGCCGGAGGTGGAGGCCCTGCTGCTGGTGCCGATCAGCGCGCACGCGTTGTTCAGCCGGCCCCTGGTCACCGCCCCCACCTCGACGTTCGTCATCACCGTCGACCCGTTCACGACCCTCGCCGTGCTCGCCTGCGACGGCCGGCGGGTCTACGACCTGCCGCCCGGTGCCCGGGTGACGGTGCGTCGAGGAGCCCTGCCGGTGCGCATCGTGCGGCTGCGTGCCCGTCCGTTCACCGACCGGCTGGTCGCCAAGTTCGGCCTGCCGGTGCACGGCTGGCGGGGCAGCCGCCGGTGACGGTGGCACACACCGTCGGTGTCCGGCGGTTGTCCACCTGACGACATGTCGCCGCTGCGGCGGCGAGAGGCTAGTGACCTGGTTGTGCGCTGCGTCGCAGACTCCCATCGGTCCTCATCCACGGATGTCGGGCCCGAAGGAGTGAAGGAGCGCATCGCATGCACTGGTCCCCCCGCTGGCTCAGCGCCGGCGCGGTCGGCGCGTTGGTGGTCGGCCTCGCCGCGCCGGCTTCCGCCGAGCCGCCCGTCCGGCCCACCGGCCCGAGCCTGGGCGCGTCCGCCCCGGCCGTCGCGCCCGTCCGCATCACCCTCATCACCGGCGACCAGGTCGAACTGTCGCCGGCCGCGCCGGGTCGGGTCGCCGCCACGGTACGCCCGGGACCCGGGCGGGAGCGGATCATCTTCCAGACCCTCGAGGTCGACGGCGGGCTGCGGGTCCTGCCCAGCGACGTCGCTCCCTTCATCTCCAGCGGTGTCCTCGACGCCAACCTGTTCGACGTGCAGGAGTTGGCCGCCGACGGCTACGGCGACGCCGCGCAGGGCGCGCTGCCGCTGATCGTGCGCTACCAGGAGCCGTCCGCCGGCCGGGTCCGGCCGCTCGGTGGCGTCACCGACGCCCGGCCCCTGCCGAGCATCAACGGGGCCGCGCTGCGGGTCGACAAGGCTGACCTGGGTGGCCTGTGGGCCACGCTCGCCGGCACGCCGACGACCCGGACCACGACCGCCGCGCCCCGGCTGGGCGGCGGCGTCGCCCACGTCTGGTTGGACGGTCGGGTGCGCCCGACGTTGGAGCACAGCGTCCCGCAGATCGGCGCTCCGGCGGCCTGGGCGGCCGGCCGCGACGGCAGCGGCGTGACGGTGGCCGTGCTCGACACCGGTGTCGACGCCACCCACCCCGACCTGGCCGGCCGGATCGCCGAGGAGCGGGACTTCTCCGGCAGCGGCAGCGCCCGTGACGGCCACGGCCACGGCACCCACGTCGCCGCCACCATCGCGGGCAGCGGAGCGGCGTCGGCGGGGCTGCGCAAGGGCGTCGCCCCGGGCGCGCGGCTGCTGGTCGGCAAGGTGCTCGACGACGGCGGCGCCGGCTACGACTCGGCCATCATCGCCGGCATGGAGTGGGCCGCCCACTCCGGCGCGAAGGTCGTCAGCATGAGCCTCGGCGGCGGTCCGACCGACGGCACCGACCCGATGAGCCAGGCGGTGAACGACCTGACCGCCGAGACGGGCGCGCTGTTCGTGATCGCGGCCGGCAACTCGGGCGAGGCGCGGAGCGTCAACGCGCCGGGCGCGGCCGCGGCGGCGCTCACCGTCGGCGCGGTCGACCGCGACGACAATCTGGCGGACTTCTCCAGCCGGGGACCGCGCGTGGGCGACAACGGCATCAAGCCCGAGATCACCGCGCCGGGCGTGGGCATCGTCGCCGCGCGGGCCGCCGGCACCACCATGGGTACGCCGGTCGACGACGCCTACACGGCGGCGTCCGGGACGTCCATGGCCACCCCGCACGTGGCGGGCGCGGCGGCGATCCTCGCCCAGGACCACCCGGACTGGAAGGCCGGCGCGCTCAAGGACGCACTGGTCAGCACCACGAAGGCGAACCCGGAGCTGACCGTCTTCGAGCAGGGCGGTGGTCGGGTCGACGTGGCGCGGGCGCTCACCCAACGGGTGTACGCGTCGGCCACCGCCGACTTCGGCCGGGTCACCACCGGCGGACCGGTGGCCGAGCGCAGTGTGACGTACACCAATGGCACCTCCGTCGCGCGGACCCTGCGCCTGGCCCTGGAGCTGCGCAACCTGGACAGCGGCGCGGCCGAGACCGACGGCGTCGCCGTCGGCGCGGGCGAGGTGACCGTGCCGGCGGGCGGCAGCGTGGCCGTGCCGCTGCGGGCGGACCCGGCGAAGCTGGCCCGGGGCCCGCACGGGGGCGCTCTCGTGGCGACCGGCGCGGACGGCGTCGCCGTGCGCACGCCGGTGGGCCTCACCGTCAGCGGACCGCAGCACGACGTCACGATCAAGGTGCTGGGCCGGCAGGGTCAGCTGACCCTCTCGCCCGCCCTGACCCTCTTCGGTGAGCAGCCCGAATCGGACTACTGGGGCTGGTGGCCGGGCGAGGGCACCCTGCGGGTCGAGGAGGGCAGCTATCTGCTGACCGCGCTGGTGGAGCACGGCGTTCCCCTGGACGAGCAGTTGACCCAGGCCATCGAACCCGAGCTGAACGTCGACCGGGACCTGACGGTCGTGCTCGACGCCCGCACGGGTACGCCGGTACGCGTCGAGACGCCGAAGCCCAGCGAGCAGCGGGCCACCCTCAGCTTCTACGTGCACCGGGTGTTGGGCAACGGCCGGCAGATCGACCACGGCGTTATGGCGTACAGCACCGTCCAGCAGGTCAATGTCACGCCGACCCGCCCGGTACGCCAGGGTGAGTTCGAGTTCGCCTCCCGCTGGCAGCTCGTCGCGCCCATGGTGGACGCCACGGTCACCGGTGTGTCCGCGCCGTCGGACATCAACCTGCTGGGCTCGTCCCCGGCGCCGACCGGGCGACGGAAGCTGCCGCTGGTCTGGGCGGGCACCGGCACGCCCGCCGAGCTGACCCGGGCGCGGGGCGCGGCGGCGTTGCTCACCACCGATGAGAACCGCAGCGAGGAGGAGCAGGTGGCCGCGGCGGCGGCGGCCGGCGCGGCGGCGGTCCTGATCGTCCGCCCCGAGGACCAGAGCGCGTGGACGGTCTGGCGTCCCGAGGGGGAGCGGCTCGGTGTCCCGGCGATGGTCGTGGCGTACGACGACGGGCAGCGACTCATCGCGGCGGCGCGTCGGGGTCGCGCGACGCTGGACCTCACGCTGACCGTGGACAGCCCCTACCTGTACGACGTGTGGCAGGTGTCGAAGGGGCGGGTGCCGGAGCGCATCGTGCACACGGTCACCGCGGGAAACACCGCCGAGGTGACCGCGCGGTACGGCGACACCGGCGCGGGCTGGGCCACCGAGGAGCGGTTCGGTTGGCGTCCGTGGCAGGAGTACGCCTGGAACGACGACCAGCGCCTGGTCCACAACGGGACCACCCGGCAGGAGTTCGTCAGCGCCGGCGACAACTGGTGGCAGCACCGGGTGCTGCACAAGCAGATGTTCATGCAGTGGGGGCAGTTGACCGGCGGGCTCACCCAGGAGCCCCGGCGGTACGCCGCCGACGACCGCGAGACCGAGTCCTGGCACGCTCCGGTGGTCCGTCCGGCCGTGCCGGCGACCGGCGCGCCGGTGCCGACGCGCAAGGGCGACGTCCTCGACGTTCGGGTGCCCGAGTTCGTCGACGCCGACGGGCACTACAGCGTGGCGGGCAACAGCGAGGAGTCGGACAGCGTCGAGGCCCGCCTCAGCCGGGACGGGCGGCAGATCGCCGACCTGTCCGACGGCTGGACGCCGGTGCCGACCACGGCGGGGGCGGCCCGTTACCGACTCGACGTGACTACGCGGCGGGCCTCGGACGGGTGGCGTTACGGCACCCGGACGGACACGGCGTGGCAGTTCACCTCGGCCCGCCCGGCGGGTGCGGCGGCGACGCCGCTGTCGCTGCTGCAGGTGGACTACCGGGTGCCGGCCGACCTGTCCGGCACCGTGCCCGGCAACCGCCCGCACCAGGTGGGGCTGACCCTGCGCCAGCCCGCCGGAGTGGCCGCTCCGAAGGGCGCCGGCGTGAGCGTGCAGGTCTCCTTCGACGAGGGCGTCACCTGGCGGTCCGTACCGACCCACGGGTCGGGTGTCCGCTACACGGCGACGGTGCCGGCCGGACGCGGAACGGTGTCGCTGCGGGTGCACGCCGCCGACCGGGCCGGTAACACCGTCGACCAGACGGTGCTGCGGGCGTACGGGCTGCGCTGATCGCCGAACCCGGCCGGGCCCACCGTCGTGTCGATGGTGGGCCCGGCCGCGTCGTCAGAGCCAGCCGCGCCGGGCGACCTGGAACGCCAGCCCGGGACGGGTGTCGACACCGGCGGCGTCCATCAGGTCGGCGAGGCGGCGCTGCACCGTCCGGCGACTCACCCCGAGTTGGGAGGCGATGGACTTGTCCGGTACGCCGGCCACGAACAGCGACAGCAGTCGCGCCTCGTCGGCGTCGGGCCGGTAGCCGTCGGCCGGACGGTCGTCGCCGGTGTCGCGGCGGTGCTCGGACGTCGCGCCGGACAGCGGATCGTCGAGCCGCAGCCGGGTGGCGACCCGCCAGTGACTCTCGAAGAGGGCGAGCAGCGCGTCGAGCAGTTGACTGCGACCGATCACCGCGGCGCTCGGCTCGCCGCCGTACCGGTCGGGCACCAGCGGGCAGATGGCGGTGCGCCCGTCCACGATGGCCAGTCGGACCGGCAGGCGGTCCAGCACCCGGGCCTGCTCACCGGCGGCGACCCCCTTGGCCAGGTCGGCCAGCGCGCCCGGTTCCAGCAGCAGGTCCCGCTCGTAGATGGCGCGGTAGCTCACCCCACGGGCGAGGGCGTCGAACTCCTCGACGTTCTCCGGGCCGGCCATCGCGAGGGGGTTGGCGCGGCAGAACCACAGCACCTCCTCGCGGGCCGAGTTCTGCAGGTCACGCAGTCGGTCGCGGAGCGTCCGTCCGCCACGGATCACCTCGACCAGGTGGTCGACGTGATGGCGGCGCAGGCCGGCGCGGTACTCCTCGGCCAGTTGGGTGACCCGGCGGCGGGCGGCCTCCAGGTCCTCCTGGCGGCGCAGCAACGTGGCGCCGAGGGCGACGTCCGGCGCGGTCGGGCGCAGCGGGCCGTCCGGGTCGTTCTCGGTGGGCTGCACGAGACCCTTGGCCCGTAACGCCTCGATCTGCTCGACGACCTGCGCCCGGGGCCGTCCCAGCCGGCCGGCCAGCTCGTCGACGCGAGCCGTGGTGAGCTGGAGCAGGCAGCGGTACAGCTCCTCCTCGGCGGGGGTCAGGCCGATCACGTCCAACACGGGGCAAGACTGTACGTCGGCGAGGTCACGGCCGCAGCGCGGCCCGGTCGTGGGGCCCGTCGGCTGGTCAACTGTCGGCCCACGCGTCTACTGTCGGGTGCTGTGCTGGAAGAGCTGCGCATCACCGGACTCGGCGTCATCGAGGACACCACACTGCCGTTGACCGGCGGCATGAACGTCATCACCGGCGAGACCGGTGCCGGCAAGACGATGGTGGTCACCGGCCTCGGCCTGCTCTTCGGCGGCCGGGCCGACGCCGGGCGGGTGCGTGCCCAGCCGGGCCGGGCCGTGGTCGAGGGGCGGCTACGCCTCACCGGTCGCGTCGCCGACACGGTGCACGCCCGGATCGGCGACGCCGGTGGCGAGCCCGACGAGGACGGCTCGCTGCTGCTGAGTCGTACGGTGACCGTGGAGGGCCGCTCGCGGGCCCACCTGGGTGGCCGGAGCATGCCCGTGTCGATGCTCGGCGAGGTCGGCGAGCAGGCGGTGGCCGTGCACGGTCAGTCCGACCAGCTGCGCCTGCTGCGTCCGGCCGAGCAGCGGGCCGCGCTGGACCGGTTCGCCGGGCCGGCGCACGAGAAGCTGCTCGACGCGCTGCGCGAGGCGTACACCGGTTGGCGGCGGATCGTCGACGACCTGGCCGACCGGCGGCGCAACGCCCGCGAGCGCAGCCAGGAGGCCGACCTGTTGCGGCTCGGCCTCGACGAGATCACCCGCGTCGACCCGCAGCCCGGCGAGGACGACGAGCTGAAGACCGAGGCGCAGCGGCTGGAGCACGCCGAGGGTCTGCGGACGGCCGCGCAGCTGGCCCAGCAGTGCGTGGCGGGCGGCGCGGACGCGGCCGACGAGACGCCGGACGCGGCGGCGCTGCTCGGCACGGCCCGGCGCACTCTGGAGGCGCAGGCCGGCACCGATCCCGCGCTGGGCGAGCTGGCGGCCCGCCTGGAGGAGGCGGCCACCCTGGTCACCGACGTGTCGGCGGAGCTGTCGGCGTACCTGGCGACGCTGGATGCCGACCCGGCCCGGTTGCAGCACGTCTACGAGCGGCGGGCCGCGTTGCGCGCGTTGACCCGCAAGTACGCCGACGACGTCGACGGGGTCGTCGCGTGGGCCGAGCGGGCCCGCACCCGACTGTCCGACCTGGACACCTCCGACGACCTGCTCGACGAGCTGGACCGGGAGGGGCAGCGGCTGGCCGCGGAGGTGGCCGACCTGGCTGCCCGGGTGTCGGTGTCCCGGCAGGAGGCGGCGGTCCGCTTCGCCGACCAGGTCACCGTCGAGTTGGCCGGTCTGGCGATGCCGCACGCGCGGATCGAGGTGGCGGTGCTGCCCCGACCGGCGGGCCGGGCCGAGCCGTCGTTGACGGTCAACGGCGTCGAGGTGGGTGTCGCGGCCGACGGCGGCGACGAGGTGGAGTTGCGGCTGTTGGCCCACCCGGGCGCGCCGTCGTTGCCGTTGCAGCGCGGCGCCTCCGGCGGTGAGCTGTCCCGGGTGATGCTCGCCATCGAGGTGGTCTTCGCCGGCTCCGGCGGGCCGCCCACGCTCGTCTTCGACGAGGTCGACGCGGGTGTCGGCGGTCAGGCCGCGGTGGAGATCGGCCGGCGGCTGGCCCGGCTGGCCCGCAGTCACCAGGTGTTGGTCGTCACACACCTGCCGCAGGTGGCCGCGTTCGCCGACCGGCATCTCGTGGTCGCGAAGGACACCGGCGGCGCGGTGACGACCAGCGGTGTACGGGTCGTGGAGGACACCGAACGCGCCCGGGAACTGGCCCGCATGCTGGCCGGTTTGCCCGATTCGGATCTGGGTATCGCCCACGCCGAGGAGCTTCTGGCCGTCGCGGCGAAGGAAAGGCGGTTGTGACGCCGCGTATTGTGGGCGCAAGCACACCGGCTCGCGTCGGCGTGTGCTTCCCTGGGTAGGCGGCCCTGCTCAGGCATGTCGCGACAGAAAAGCCTGCCTCACATGCCAGGATGGTCACGATGCGTCTACCCACGTTGCGCCGGAACCGGAATGCCGAACCGGGCAGAGTCCTCGGCACCGCGCGCCTTGATCGCCGGACGAAACGCCTGGTCGGCCGGCTTCGCCCCGGTGACATCGCGGTCATCGACCACGTCGACCTGGACCGGGTGGCGGCCGACTCGTTGGTCGCTGTCGGTGTCGCCGCGGTCCTCAACGCCAAGCCGTCGGTCTCCGGCCGCTATCCCAACCTCGGGCCGGAGGTGTTGATCGCCGCCGGGATCCCGCTGCTGGACGACCTCGGCGAGGGCGTCTTCGAGCGCATCCGCGAGGGTGACCAGGTACGCGTCGAGGGCAACACCGTGTTCGCGGGCGAGGAGCCGGTGGCGCACGGCACCCTGCAGGACGCCGAGTCGGTCGCCAAGGCGATGTCCGACGCCCGGGAGGGGCTGTCGGTGCAGTTGGAGGCGTTCGCCGCCAACACGATGGACTACCTGCGCCAGGAACGCGACCTGCTGCTCGATGGCGTGGGCGTACCGGACATCCAGACCCAGATCCAGGGCCGACACTGCCTGATCGTGGTGCGCGGCTACGACTACAAGGCCGACCTGGACGTGCTGCGCCCGTACATCCGGGAGTTCAAGCCGGTGTTGATCGGCGTGGACGGCGGCGCGGACGCGCTGGTCGAGGCCGGGTACACCCCTGACATGATCATCGGGGACATGGATTCGGTCACCGACGACGTGCTGCGCTGCGGCGCCGAGGTGATCGTGCACGCCTACCCGGACGGTCGGGCGCCCGGTCTGCCCCGGGTCAACGGGCTCGGCGTCCCCGCCATCACGTTCCCGGCGGCGGCGACCAGCGAGGACCTGGCGATGCTGCTGGCCGACGAGAAGGGCGCCTCCCTGCTGGTCGCGGTCGGCACCCACGCCACCCTCGTCGAGTTCCTCGACAAGGGGCGCGGCGGGATGGCCTCGACGTTCCTGACCCGGCTGAAGGTCGGCGGCAAGCTGGTCGACGCCAAGGGTGTGAGCCGGCTCTACCGGCAGAGCATCTCCGGCTCGTCGTTGCTGCTGCTGGTGCTCTCGGCGATCGCGGCGATGGCCTCCGCGGTGGCGGTCTCCACCGTCGGGAAGGCGTACCTGGGTGTGGTCGCCGAGTGGTGGGACAATTTCGTGTTCCAGCTGTACCGGCTCTTCTAGTTCCCGAGCGATCAAGAGGCTGCAAGCGTGATCAACTTCCGCTACCACGTGGTGTCCCTCACCGCGGTCTTCCTGGCTCTGGCGATCGGCCTGGTGGTCGGCACCGCCGCCCTCAACGGCCCGGTCGCCGACTCGCTCAAGCAGCAGGTCACCGGGTTGCGCAAGGACAACCAGCAGTGGCGTCAGCAGGTCGCCAACATGGAGAAGCAGCTCGGTCTGGAAGAGGAGTTCGCCGAGGAGATGTCCCAGGTGGTCCTGCCGGGCACCCTCACCGGACGCCGGGTGGTGGTGCTCAGCCTGCCGAACGGGCGTGACCACACCGAGGGTGTGCTCAAGAAGCTGCAGCAGGCCGGCGCCACCATCACCGGTCGGGTCGACCTGCAGGACAAGTTCATCAACCCGGACAACAACTCCAATCTGCTGGAGTTGGCCGTCACCGCCGCCCGGCCCACCGCGCAGACCACCGGCCTGCCCGGCAACGGGCACGGCGTGGAGACCTCCAGCGCGCTGCTGGCCAGCGTCCTGCTGGACCGCGCCCAGGGCACCGCGCCGGTCAGCGACGCCGACCGGCGGGCGGTGCTCGCCGCGTACAACAACGCCGGCTACCTGACCACCGACAACAACAAGGTGACCGGCCCGGCGGAGGCGGTCGTCGTGGTGAGCGGCCAGCCGTATGTCGACAAGGACTCCGAGAAGCGGGACGAGTCGGTCGTCAAGATCGCCGAGCAGTTCGACCGGACCGGGGCGATCGTGGTGGGCGGCAACGGCTCCGCCGGCGGCAACGTGGTGTCCGTGGTCCGTGGCGACCCGGTGCTGTCGCAGACCATCTCGACCGTCGACAACGCCAACACCGTCCAGGGGCAACTGGTCACCAGTCTGGCGCTGGTGCAGCAGCTCACCGAGAAGAAGGCCGGCCAGTACGGCGTCGGCGACAACGCCGCGTCCCTGCTGCCTAGACTGCCCCAGTGAGCGAACGACGTACCGCCGTGTCCGTAATCGACGAGGTGCCGGCATGAGCACGCTGGGACGGCTGCTGGTCGCCGCCGCCGGAGCGGCCGCCGCCCGGTACGCGCTGCGCGAGGTGCGGACCGCCCCGGTGGGGCCGGCGCTGGAGCGCACCAACTTCCGCGGCCGTACGGTGACCCTCGCCGCCGGTCCGGCGCTCGCGGCCGGCGCGACCGCCGCGGGCGCGTTCGGCGCGACGAGTGCCGCCTCCGGTGGCGCCGCCCTGGTCGCCGGCCTCGGCGCCGGTGGTGTCGGGCTCTACGACGACGTGGTCGGGGCACGACCGGAGCAGAAGGCGGCCAAGGGCTTCGCCGGGCACCTCGCCGCGTTGCGTGCGGGGCGGGTCACCGCCGGGCTCGTTAAGGTGGTCGGGGTGGGGGCGGCCGGGCTGGGCGCCGCCGCACTGCTCGCCGCCGACCCCCGCGTCGCCGCGCACCCGCGCCGGCAGCGCCACGGCGCGTTCGGCCGGGGAGTCGACGTGCTGCTCGGCGCTGGCGTGATCGCCGGCACCGCCAACCTGCTCAACCTGCTCGACCTGCGACCCGGCCGGGCCATCAAGTCCGGGCTGCTGCTGGGCGCGCCGCTGACCGGCGGCCCGCACGGCGGGATCGCCGCCGGCGCGGCCGGCGCCGCCGCCGGACTGCTCGGCGACGACCTGTCCGAGAACGTCATGGTCGGCGACAGCGGCGCGAACGCGCTCGGCGCGCTGCTCGGTGTGGCGCTCGCCGCCCGCACCGGTCCGCTCGGTCGGGCCGGCCTGCTCGCCGTGCTGGCCGGGCTCACCGCCGCCAGCGAGAAGGTCAGCTTCACGGCGGTGATCCAGCGGACCCCGGGCCTGCGGGAGCTCGACGCCCTGGGCCGGCGCACCGACTGACGTGACCAGACCGGCCCCCCTCGCCGGCGCCGGCCGGCTGGCCGGGGCAGCCGCGCTCATCGCCGTGCTCACCGTGCTCAGCCGGCTCGCCGGCTTCGGCCGCACCGCCCTGTTCACCTGGAGCCTCGGGAACACCGACCTCGGCGGCACCTACGTGGTGGCCAACGCGGTGCCGAACTTCATCTTCGAGATCGTCGCCGGTGGCGCACTGGCGAGCCTCGTCGTACCGCTGCTGGCCGGCGCCGTCGGGGCCGGCGACCGGACGACGGTCGCCCGGACCACCGGCGCGCTGCTGACCTGGACGGTGGCGCTGCTGGTGCCGCTCGCGCTGCTCGTGGCGCTGTTCGCCGGCCCGGTAGTCGGGTCGCTGGGGCACCACCTCACCGACGCCCAGCAGCACAGCGGCGTACGGATGCTGCGGGTCTTCGCGCCGCAGCTACCGCTGTACGGGGTCGGCATCGTGCTCACCGGGGTGCTCCAGGCGCACCGCCGCTTCGCCTGGCCGGTGCTCGCCCCGCTGCTGTCCAGCCTCACCGTGATCGTGGTCTACCTGGGGTTCACGGCCACCCAGGGCCGCTATGCCACGGTCGCCGGGGTGAGTCCCGGCGGCGAGGTGCTGCTCTCCGCCGGCACGACCCTCGGCGTGGTGGTGCTGTCGCTGTCGCTGCTCATCCCGATCCGTCGGTTGCGGCTGGGGGTACGGCCCGGGTTCGGGTTCCCCGCCGACGCACGGGCCCGGGTCGGCGCGCTGGCGGTGGCGGGCGCGGTCACCGTCACGACGCAGCAGATCGCCCTGATCGTCAGCCTGAACCAGGTGACGGCGGGCGCGCGCAGCAACCCCGGCGTCTACAACCTGGCGCAGACCGTCTACCTGCTGCCGTGGGCGGTGCTGGCGGTGCCCCTGGCCGTGGCGGCCTACCCGACCCTCGCGGCGGCCCGGTCGGCCGGCGACGAGGACGCCTACCGGGCGACCCTCGCTCCGGCCGTGCGCGGGGTGCTGCTGTTCAGTTGCCTCGGCGCGGCCGCGCTGGTCGGAACCGCGGGGCCGATCGGGCACTTCTTCTTCCCCGCGTCCACCGCGCCCACCGCCGCCGCCGCGATCATCGGTTACGCCCCGGGCCTGGTCGGCTACGGCCTGTTCGCGATCCTCACCCGGGCGCTCTACGCGCGGGGGCAGACCCGGGCGGCGACGGTGGCGACCGCCGTCGGCTTCCTCGTGGTGCCGGTCGCGGTGCTGGCGCTCGGCCGGATCCTGCCGTTGACCGACCGGGTGCTCGCCGTGACGTCCGCGAACTCGGTGGGCATGGTCGTGCTGGGCGCGCTGCTGGTCGTCGCGGTGGCGCGGGCCGCCGGCACACCGGCGCTGGCCGGCGCGGCGCGCGCCGGGGCGGCCGGCCTCCTCGCCGGCCTCCTCGCCGCGTTCGCCGGGCTGGGCCTGAGCCGTTGGCTCGACAGGCTGGACGGCGGCACCCCGACGACGGCCGTGGCGCTCGGTCAGGGCATGCTGTCCGGGGTTCTGGTCGGTGTCGTGTTCCTCGTCGTGGTCTGGTTCGTCGACCGGCGGGACGTACGGCCGCTACTGACCGGGGTGGCTCGCCGCCTCCGGCGGGGCCAGCGGGGCCGGGCCGGCACGCCCACGCCGGGCGCGGTGCCCCCGGAGCGGGGCGACGGGAAGGAGACGGCGGTTCGGTGAGCGTTGTCAACACCAACCGGCGGTGGCCGGCATGACGGAGACCAACGGCTGGTCGGGCACCGTGGCGCTGGTGCTGGCGTCCAGCACCGGTGGGGTCGGCCAGCACGTCCGTTCGGTCGCACGGGGGCTCGTCGCGTCCGGCGCGACGGTGCTGGTCTGCGGGCCGGCGGCGACGCAGGAGCAGTTCGACTTCACCGGCGTCGGCGCGCGTTTCGAACCGGTGGAGATCCCGGCCAGCCCGACCCCGGCCGACGCGCGGGCGGTGCTCGCCCTGCGGCGGGTGCTCGCCACGGCCCGGGTCGACGTGCTGCACGCGCACGGTCTGCGCGCCGGTCTCGTCGCCGTACTGGCCCGGCCGACCGCCCCGCTCGTGGTGACCTGGCACAACGCCGTCCTCGCGGGCGGGTTGCGCGGCGGGGTGTCCCGGCTCGTCGAGCGGGTGGTCGCCCGGGGGGCCCGGGTGGCGCTGGGGGCGTCGTCCGACCTGGTCGGGCGGGCCACCGCGCTGGGCGCCGCCGACGCGCGGCTCGCCCCGGTCGCCGCCCCGACGCTGGCCGCGCCGCGTCGGCGTCGCGCCGCCGTCCGCGCCGAGTTCGGCGTGGGACCGGAGCAGCCGCTCATCCTCTCGGTGGGGCGGCTGCACCCGCAGAAGCGCTACGACGTGCTGGTCGACGCGGCGGCCCGCTGGCGGACGCGTACCCCACCGCCGGTCGTGGTGATCGCCGGAAGCGGCCCGGCGTACCTGTCGTTGGCCGCGCGGATCTCGGCGGCCCGCGCTCCGGTGACCCTGCTGGGGCACCGTACCGATGTGGCCGACCTGCTCGCCGGCGCCGACCTCGCGGTGGTCACCAGCGACTGGGAGGCGCGGCAGTTGTTCGCCCAGGAGGCGATGCGGGCCGGCGTGCCGTTGGTGACGACGGCGGTGGGCGGCCTGCCGGAGCTGGTCGGTGACGCCGCCGCGCTGGTCCCCTCGGTCGACGTGGACGCGGTCGACGCGGCGGTGCGCGCGCTGCTGGACGACCCGACGGCCCGGACCGATCTGGGTCGGCGCGGCGCCGAACGGGCGGCGACGTGGCCCACCGAGGCGGACACGGTCGCCGTGCTGGCGGCGGTCTACGCCGAACTGGCCGCCCACCCGGCGGCGCCCGGCTCCGACGCGCCCCTGACGGGACACCGCTGATGGTGCGTCGACTGGCCCCGGCCCTGTTGACCGTGCTCGTGGTGGCGTTGGGCGTCGCCGCGCTGGCCGTCCGGCCGCCGCAGGGCACGCCGCAGCGCACCGCCGACTTCGTGGTGCTCGCCGGTGTCTCGGGGCTGCGCTGGGAGGACGTCGACCAGCAGCGCACGCCGACACTGTGGCGGATGGCCCAGGAAGGTTCGATCGGCTCGCTGTCGGTGCGGTCCGCGCACCGGCCCACCTGCCCGGTGGACGGCTGGTTGACGCTCGGCGCGGGCAGTTTCGCCGGCTGGAACGGCGCCCGCCCGGACGGCGGCTGCCCGCCGGCCTCGGTGGCCGTGGAGCAGCCGGACGGGATCGGCGCGAACCTGCCCGACCAGGAGAGCGTGGTCCAGTACAACCAGCAGCGGCTGCCGTGGGGCACGATGCCCGGGTCGCTGTCGGAGTCGGTGCGCTGCTCGGTCGCCGTGGGGCCGGGCGCCGCCGTGGCCGCCGCGCGGCCGTTCGGCCGGGTCGACAGGTACGCCGCGGGGCTGCCGGCCGACCCGCGTCGGCTGCTCGGCTCGTGTGTCCTGAGCATCGTCGACCTCGGCACGATCGAGGGGAGCGATCCGGCGGCGCGCGCCGAGGAGGCACGGGTCGCCGACGCCCTACTGGCCCGGGTCCTGGCCGCCCGCCCGCCGCGGTCGCTGGTGCTGGTCGCCGGCATCTCCGACACCGAGCGGCCGTCGCGGCTGCACGTGGCGATCGCCGACGGGCCGGGTTGGGAGCGGGGCTGGCTGACCTCGGCCAGCACCGACCGTGACGGTTACCTCCAGCTCGTCGACCTCGCGCCGACGGCGTTGGCCGCGCTGGGCCGGCCGATGCCGGAGCGGCTGTTCCTCGGCCGGCCGGCGGTCAGCACCGGTGGTCGGCCGGCGGACCTGACGGAGGCGATCAACGCCCCGGCGGACGCCGACCGGGAGGCGGCCGCCCAGCGGACCGTCTCCGGCGGGTTCTTCGCCCTGCTCGCCGGGGCGCAGGTGCTGCTGGCCCTGGCCGTGCTGCCGTTGCTGCGCCGCGCGCGGCCACACGCGGGCCCGACCGGCCCGACCCCGATCCCGGCCCGGGTCCTGGCGGTGGTCGAGCTGCTGCTGGTCGCGGCGGCGTTGACCGTCCCGGCCGCGTTGCTGGCCGACGCCGTCCCCTGGTGGCGCGGCGGGCACCCCGGGTGGATCTTCGCCGGGGTCACCGCGCTGCTGGTCGCGGGGGGCACGGCCGCGGTCCGCTTCGCCCCCGGGTACGCGAGGACCCTCGGCCCGGTCGGCGCGGTGGCCGGCCTGACGACCCTGGTCGTCGGCGTGGACGTGCTGACCGGGGCCCGCCTCCAGCTCAACGGCGTGGTCGGCTACTCGGCGTTGCAGGGTGGTCGGTACGCCGGGCTGAGCACGGTCGCGCTGGGGGTGTTCCTCGCCGGCGCGCTGGTGACCGGCGGGTGGCTCGCCCAGCGGGTGCACCGGCGCTGGCGGCCCGCCGTGATGGTCGCCGTGGGTGGCCTCGCCGTGGTGGTGGCCGGCAGCCCCTACCTCGGCGCCGACCCGGTCGGCGCGATCGCGCTGACCGCCGGCCTGAGCGTGGCGGCGGCGATCAGCGCCGGTGGCTGGCTGACCATCAGTCGACTGGCGTGGGCCACCATGGCCGCCCTGGCGGTCGGTATCGGCTTCGCCGTCGTGGACCTGCGCCGGCTGCCGGCCGAGCGGGGGAGCCTCGGCCGGTTCCTGTCCGCGGTCGGCGACGGCACCGGCGGTTTCACCGTGCACCGATCCAGCACGGCGAACTTCGAGACGTTGGTGAACAGCCCGTTGACGGTGCTGGCGCTCGCCGGCGGGCTGCTGGTGTGGTTCGCCCTGCTGCAGCCGTGGGGTGGACTGATGCGGCTGTTCGGCATCTACCCGGCGGTGCGGGCGGCGTTCGCCGGCACGGCGGTCGCGGCGGTGCTGGGCGGTGTGCTCGACGGTGCCGCACTGGACGTGGCCGGCGCGGCGGCCGCCCTGGTGGTGCCGCTGGCGGCGCTGGCGTCGCTGCGGGTCCTCGGGCACGCCGCCGACCGGACCCGCCCCGCCACGGGCCGCGAGCGGGAGAACGATGCCGACGACGATCCGGGTTCCGGGGGCGACGGGCCAGCCGGTGGGGGGAACGGTCCGACCGGCGGCGGTGGTCCGCTCGGAGCGGGTCACCCCCGGCCGGTCGGCGGTTCGCCCGCCGCGCCACCCCGTACCGTCGTCCTGGGGCCGGACCTGGGCTCGCCGGCGGCCGACGGCCCCGGCCGGTCGGACGGTCCGACGGCGGGCGCTGCGGCCACCCCTCCGGCGCAGCGGCGTCCGACGGACACGCCAGCGCCATCGAGCGAGGTTGCCACCTCCTGACCGCCGGACGCCGCCCGGGTGGCCCGTTCCGGTCCCACCCGGGGTGCGGCCTGCGAGTACCCGTCGTGAAGGTGTTACCGTGGAATCCCGTGGATCGCGTGATCACTTTGCTGATCGAGCACGGCGGTCTGCATGACCGCGACAGACGACACGGGAGCAGGCCTTGGCCCCATCAGCACGGACGACCAGGCACATTTTCGTCACCGGGGGCGTCGCCTCCTCGCTGGGTAAGGGCCTCACCGCCTCCAGCCTCGGCAACCTGTTGACCGCGCGCGGGCTCCGCGTCGTGATGCAGAAGCTCGACCCCTACCTGAACGTCGACCCGGGGACGATGAACCCGTTCCAGCACGGCGAGGTCTTCGTCACCGAGGACGGCGCCGAGACCGACCTCGACGTCGGGCACTACGAGCGTTTCCTCGACCGGGCGCTGTCCGGCAAGGCGAACGTCACCACCGGGCAGATCTACTCCGACGTGATCGCCAAGGAGCGGCGCGGCGAGTACCTGGGCGACACCGTCCAGGTCATCCCGCACATCACCAACGAGATCAAGTCGCGGATCCTGGCGATGGCCGACCCGGACGAGGACGGCGTCCTGCCCGACGTGGTCATCACCGAGGTCGGTGGCACGGTGGGCGACATCGAGTCGCTGCCGTTCCTGGAGGCGATCCGTCAGGTCCGCCACGACCTGGGCCGGGACAACTGTTTCTACCTGCACGTCTCGCTGGTGCCGTACCTGGCGCCGTCGGGCGAGCTGAAGACCAAGCCGACCCAGCACTCCGTGGCCCAGCTGCGCAACATCGGTATCCAGCCGGACGCCATCGTGCTGCGCTGCGACCGGGAGATCCCGGTGAAGCTCAAGGAGAAGCTGTCGCTCTACTGCGACGTCGACGCCGAGGCGGTCGTCGCCGCCCCGGACGCCCCGAGCATCTACGACATCCCGAAGGTGCTGCACCGCGAGGGGCTCGACGCGTACGTGGTGCGCCGGCTCGGGCTCTCGTTCCGGGACGTGGACTGGGCGAGCTGGGACGACCTGCTGGAGCGGGTGCACCGCCCGCGGCACACGGTGACCGTCGCGGTGGTCGGCAAGTACGTGGACCTGCCCGACGCGTACCTGTCGGTGAGCGAGGCGATCCGGGCGGCCGGTTTCGGTAACCGGTCCCGGGTGCAGCTCAAGTGGGTGCCCAGCGACGAGTGCGTCACCCCGGCCGGCGCGGCGGCGGCCCTGGCCGGCGTGGACGGCATCCTCATCCCGGGCGGGTTCGGCGTCCGGGGCATCGAGGGCAAGATCGGTACGGCCCGGTACGCGCGGGAGAACGGCATCCCCCTGCTCGGCCTCTGCCTCGGACTGCAGTGCATGACCATCGACGTGGCCCGGCACCTGGCCGGCCTGGACGGCGCCAACTCGTTGGAGTTCGACGAGCAGGCCGCGCACCCGGTCATCGCCACCATGGCCGACCAGGAGGACATCGTCGCCGGCAAGGGCGACCTGGGCGGCACCATGCGGCTCGGGGCGTACCCGGCGACGTTGACCGAGGGCTCGATCGTCGCCGAGGCGTACGGCAGCACCGACATCAGCGAGCGGCACCGGCACCGCTACGAGGTCAACAACGCCTACCGGGACGCGTTGACCAAGGCGGGCCTGCACATCTCCGGCACCTCGCCGGACGGCCGGCTGGTCGAGTTCATCGAGCTGGACCGCGAGCTGCACCCGTTCTTCGTGGCCACGCAGGCGCACCCGGAGCTCAAGAGCCGCCCGACCCGCCCGCACCCGCTGTTCGCGTCGTTCGTCAAGGCCGCGGTGGCGTACTCGCAGGCCGACCAGTTGCCGGTCGACCTCGATCCCGCCGCGGAGGCCCCGTCGGCCCGCAAGGCGGCCCGCAACGGCGCCGCCACGAAGGCGTCGGCGTGAGCGAGCATCGCTACGAGGTCCGTTCCCGCGAGGAGCGGTACCGCGGGCGGATCTTCGACGTGGTCACCGAGGAGGTGACCATGCCCGGCGGCGGGACCGCGCTGCGCGACCTGGTCCGGCACGTCGGGGCGGTGGCCGTGGTGGCCCTGGACGACGCCGGTCAGGTGGTGCTGATCCGCCAGTATCGGCAACCGGTGGGCCGGCACCTCTGGGAGCTGCCGGCCGGGCTGATGGACGTCTCCGGCGAGGAGTTGCCGGCCGCCGCGCTGCGGGAGCTGGCCGAGGAGGCCGACCTGACCGCCGGGCGGATCGACGTGCTGGTCGACCTGCACAGCTCGCCCGGGTTCACCAACGAGATCGTCCGGGTCTTCCTGGCTCGGGACCTCGCCGACGTGCCGGCCGACGAGCGGCACGAGCGCCACGACGAGGAGGCCGACCTCCAGGTCGTCCGCGTCGACCTCGACGAGGCGGTCGGCATGGTCCTGGCCGGCGAGATCACCAACGCGTCCGCGGTGGCCGGGCTGCTCGCGGCGGCGCGTGGCCGGGACACCGGCTTCGCGGCGCTGCGCCGGGCGGAGGCGCCGCTGCCGCGCTGAGCGCCGCAGTTCGGTCCAGCCGATCATCGAGTACGCGCCAGAGGGGCCCCGCGGTCAACCGCGGGGC
>NZ_JBFAOC010000081.1:0-25063 GCF_040675055.1 Micromonospora sp. NPDC049662 | reverse complement strand
GGTGCCGGGTTTGGAGATTGACGCGCGCTTTGTCACCCACCACAACTCCATGATCGACGGGGCGGGGCGGGGCGGGGCGGGGCGGGGCGGGGCGGGGCGGGGGCGGGGCGTGCGGGGGTGGCGGCCGTCGATCCCTTCGCTCGGGGGAGGCGTGGGTCACATCGCAGGCCGCGGTCGGCCGAGGCATGCTGGACGGGTCGCCGGCCTCATGGCTCGATCACCACCGTTCGATGGCAGTTCGGCCGCGGCGCCCGGGTGTCCGCGCCTGCTGGGGCGGATCGTGCCTGGTGGCGAGCCTGCTTGCGGTGATCGGCGCGGATGGGTCGTCGACTCCGATTTGACAACGTTGCCAGGAGCGGTCCATGGTGCCATCGGCGACTCGTGGGACCGGCGTGACGGGCGAATACTCTGCTTCGTCTATATTGCCGGATTGTTACATTTTCAACACCGCCTCGCCTTGCGGATGGCCTGCTCACCGCAATACGTTGCCGTCAACAACAAAA
Source organism: Micromonospora sp. NPDC049662 (assembly GCF_040675055.1). NCBI lineage: Bacteria > Bacillati > Actinomycetota > Actinomycetes > Micromonosporales > Micromonosporaceae > Micromonospora > Micromonospora sp. NPDC049662. The sequence continues at coordinate 24,560 of NZ_JBFAOC010000081.1, read as the reverse complement.
CCAAGTGAAGGTTCAACCTTCCGGAGGCAACCGATGACGTTGGCGAGGTGGTACGAGCGATGAGCGACGTGCCGATCCTCCTTGAGATGCGTTCCATCACCAAGGAGTTCCCCGGAGTCAAGGCCCTCTCCGACGTCAACCTGGTGGTTCGCGCCGGCGAGATCCATGCCATCTGCGGCGAGAACGGTGCGGGCAAGTCCACGCTGATGAAGGTGCTCAGCGGGGTCTACCCGTACGGCAGCTACGACGGCCAGATCGTCTACCAGGGGTCGGAGAGCAAGTTCTCCGACATCCGGGCGAGCGAGGGCGCCGGCATCGTGATCATCCACCAGGAGTTGGCGCTCATCCCCGGGATGTCGATCGCCGAGAACATCTTCCTCGGTAACGAACCGCGCAAGCGGGGCGCGATCGACTGGAAGGCCGCCAACCGGATGGCGCTGGACCTGATGGCCCGGGTCGGTCTGGAGGAGAACCCGGACACCCTGGTCAAGGACATCGGCGTCGGCAAGCAGCAGCTCGTGGAGATCGCGAAGGCGTTCGCCAAGGACGTGAAGCTGCTCATCCTGGACGAGCCGACCGCCGCGCTGAACGAGGCCGACTCCCGGCACCTGTTGGACCTGCTGCGCGGCTTCCGCTCCCGCGGCATCACCTCGATCATGATCTCGCACAAGCTGAACGAGATCGAGGCGATCGCCGACCAGATCACCATCCTCCGGGACGGCAAGACCGTGGAGACCCTCGACGTCAAGGCGGACGGGGTCGACGAGGACCGGATCGTGCGGGGCATGGTCGGCCGCGAGCTGAGCAGCCGGTTCCCGGACCACACCCCGAAGATCGGCGACGTCTTCTTCGAGGTGCGCAACTGGAACGTCCGGCACCCGATCTCCGCCGAGCGCCAGGTCTGCAAGAACGAGAGCTTCGTGGTGCGCCGCGGCGAGATCGTCGGCTTCGCCGGCCTGATGGGCGCGGGCCGCACCGAACTCGCGATGAGCGTCTTCGGCCGCTCCTACGGGGTGTACGAGTCGGGCACGATCATCAAGGACGGCAAGGAGATCGTCCTGAAGTCGGTGGCGGACGCCATCGACCACGGCCTCGCGTACGTCAGCGAGGACCGTAAGGCGCTCGGCCTCAACCTGCTCGATGACATCAAGACGTCGACGGTGGCCGCCAAGCTGTCCAAGATCTCGCACCACGGCGTCCTGAGCGAGGTCGAGGAGTACCAGGCGGCCGAGGCGTACCGCAAGGAGTTGCGGACCAAGGCCCCGACGGTCGACGAGGGCGTCTCCAAGCTCTCGGGCGGCAACCAGCAGAAGGTCGTCCTGGCCAAGTGGATGTTCAGCGACCCGGACCTGCTGATCCTCGACGAGCCGACCCGCGGCATCGACGTGGGCGCGAAGTACGAGATCTACGGCATCATCCAGCGGCTCGCCGACCAGGGGAAGGGCGTTGTCGTCATCTCCTCGGAGCTGCCTGAGCTGATCGGGCTCTGCGACCGCATCTACACCGTCTTCGAAGGCGCCATCACGGGCGAGATCGCCCGGGCGGACGCGAACCCGGAAACCCTCATGAAGCAGATGACCTCGACGAAGAAGTTGGCCACCCGATGAGCCGTATCAGAGACCTTCAGAAGAACCTGTTTGGAGGCACGACCTCCAACGCCCGCCAGTTCGGGATGATCTTCACCCTGGTGGCGATCGTCCTGATCTTCCAGATCTGGACCAATGGGCTGACGCTGCGGTCGGACAACCTGATCGCGCTGTTCCAGCAGAACTCGTACATCCTGATCCTGGCCATCGGCATGCTCATGGTGATCGTCGCCGGGCACATCGACCTCTCGGTCGGCTCGGTCGCGGCATTCACCGGCATCCTGGTCGCCAAGTCGATGACCGAGTGGAATCTGCCCTGGCCCGCCGCCATCGTGTTCGGCCTCGCCATCGGCGCGGTGATCGGCGCCTGGCAGGGCTTCTGGGTGGCCTACATCGGGGTGCCGGCGTTCATCGTCACCCTGGCGGGAATGCTGCTCTTCCGCGGTGGCAACCAGTTCATCGGCAACGCCCAGAGCATCCCGGTGCCGGAGGGCTTCCGGGAGATCGGCTCGGGCTTCCTGCCCGAGTTCGGCCCGAACACCGGCTACAACAACGCGACGCTGCTGCTCGGTCTGGCCGCCGCTGTGGCGGTGGTGTGGCGCGAGATCCGGGCCCGCAACACCCGACGGGCGATGGACGCCGACCCGGCGCCCCTGTGGATCTCGATCCTGCGGATGGCCGTCATGGTCGGAGTGATCGCCTTCGCGGCGCTGCGCTTCGCCAGTGGTCGCGTCGGCACCAGCTTCCCGATCTCGGGCATCATCCTCGTGGCGCTGGTCATCGCGTACTCCTTCTACACCCGCAACACGGCCGGCGGCCGGCACATCTACGCGGTGGGCGGCAACTCCCGGGCGGCCGAGCTGTCCGGCGTGAAGCTCAAGCGGGTCAACTTCTTCGTCATGATGAACATGTCCGTCCTGGCCGCGCTGGCCGGCATGATCTTCGTGGCCCGTTCGCAGGCCTCCGGGCCGCAGGACGGTAACGGCTGGGAGCTGGACGCCATCGCCGCTGTCTTCATCGGTGGCGCGGCCGTCGCCGGCGGTATCGGCACCATCAGCGGCTCCATCGTCGGTGGTCTGGTGATGGCCGTGCTCAACAACGGCCTCCAGCTCGAGGGCGTGGGCACCGACAAGGTCCAGATCATCAAGGGCCTGGTCCTGCTGCTGGCCGTCGCGATCGACGTCTACAACAAGAGCCAGGGGCGCTTCTCCATCATCGGGAGCCTGATGCGGCCGTTCCGCCGCGAGGACTCCGCACCACCCGCCTCACCGCCGGACGCGGAGCGCGAGCCCGCCAAGGCAGCGGTGTCCGGCTGACGGCCACCGACCTCTCCACCCGTCTCACATCCAGAAAGGCAAGTCCTCACCATGCGTAAAATCTTCGGCTCGTCGGTGGTGGCCATCAGCGCCGCCGCCATGCTGGCCCTGGCCGGCTGCGGCTCCGGCCGCGACGGCGACTCCGGTAGCTCGGGTGGCGGCGACGCCAAGGGCTTCGCGGCGAACTCGCTGATCGGCGTGGCCCTGCCGGCCAAGACCTCGGAGAACTGGGTCCTCGCCGGTGACCTGTTCACCAACGGTCTCAAGGAGGCCGGTTTCCAGGCTGACGTGCAGTACGCCGGCGCGTCGACCACGGTCGCCGACCAGCAGGCCCAGATCACCGCCATGACCACCAAGGGCGCCAAGGTCATCGTCATCGGCGCGACCGACGCCGCGCAGCTGGCGACCCAGGTCGCCGCGGCGCACGCCGCCGGCGCCAAGGTGATCGCGTACGACCGGCTCATCACCAACACGCCGGACCTCGACTACTACGTCGCGTTCGACAACTTCAAGGTCGGCCAGCTCCAGGGCCAGGCCCTGCTGGACGGCATGAAGGCCAAGAAGCCGAACGGCCCGTACAACATCGAGCTGTTCTCCGGTTCGCCGGACGACAACAACGCCGGTGTCTTCTTCAACGGCGCGATGGACGTGCTCAAGCCGGAGATCGACAAGGGCAACGTCGTCGTCGCCTCGGGTCAGAAGGACGTCAAGCAGACCGCCATCCAGGGCTGGAAGGCCGAGGGTGCGCAGGCCCGCATGGACCAGCTGCTGACCTCGACCTACGGCAACAAGGAGCTGGACGGCGTCCTCTCCCCGAACGACACCCTGGCCCGCGCGATCCTGACCTCGGTCAAGGGCGCTGGCAAGCCGACCCCGATCGTCACCGGTCAGGACTCCGAGGTGGAGTCGGTCAAGTCGATCGTCAAGGGCGAGCAGTACATGACGATCAACAAGGACACCCGCAACCTGGTGAAGGAGACCATCAACATGGTCAAGGCTCTCCAGGCCGGTAACACCCCGCAGGTGAACGACACCAAGTCCTACAACAACGGCAGCAAGGTCGTCGACACGTTCCTGCTCCCGCCGGTCGCCGTCACCAAGGCGAACGTGGTCGAGGCGTACGCCAACGACCCGAAGCTCGCGCCGCTCACCAAGTAATCAGCACACGGTAAGCAGCAACGCCGATGGGTCCCGGATCTCCTCTTCCGGGGCCCATCGTCGTCCGCGCCCCATCGTTCACCCGGCACCGATCCGTGAAGGAGGTCTGACCGTGGCGACACCCGTGCGGTCCAGGCCAGCCGGCGCCGGTCGTACCGCCGACACCCCACTGCCCCCGGTCCCCGGCGCGAGCCAGGAGGAGATCCGACGGCAGAACCTCGGCGCCGTGCTGCGCTACGTGCACCTGCACGGGCCGACGTCGCGGGCCGAGCTGACCAGCCGTCTCGGCCTGAACCGCAGCACCATCGGCGCCCTCGCCGCCGACCTGACCGCCAGCGGTCTGGTCACCGAGGAGGCGCCGGCCACGACCCGCCGCGCCGGCCGCCCCTCCCTCGTGGTCAGCCCTCGCTCCGACCGGGTCTACGCGCACGCGCTCAGCATCGACGCGGACCGACTGCGGGCGGCGCGGATCGGCCTCGGCGGTCGCATCCTCGACCTGCGGGAGGCACCCCGTCCCGGTGGAATGTCGGCCGTCGACGCCGTCCGCCCCCTGGCCGACCTCGTGCGCGGGATGGAGCGCGGCGTCGCCTCCGACGCGCTGCTGGTCGGCGGCGCGGTCGCCGTCACCGACACCACCCGCGACGCCGACGGCGGCCTGCGCATCGTCGGCGTCGAGGAGGGCCTGAGCGCAGCCCTCGAGGCCGAGCTGACCGACTGCCCAGGATTCGTGGCCGGAGATCTGGCCGACATCGCGGGCCTGGCCGAGCACATCCGGGGTGTGGCCCCCGGTATCGACGACCTCATCTACCTGCACGGCGACCTCGGCATCAGCGCCGGCATCGTGGTCGGTGGCCGACTGATGATCGGCCACCGGGGCCACAGCGGCAAGGTCGGCCACATGGTGGTCAACCCGAACGGACTGCCGTGCGGCTGCGGCTCCCGTGGTTGCTGGGAAACCGAGATCTCCGAGGCCGCGCTGCTGCGGCACGCCGGCCTCGACCCCGACGACCGGACCGCTGTGGCCGACGTGCTGCGCGCGGCGGCGGACGGCGACGCGACCGCCCGCGCCGCCGTCGAGCGGGTCGCCGACTGGCTCGGGTTCGGCGTCGCCAACCTGGTCAACGTGGTCAACCCGGACGCCGTGGTGTTCGGTGGCTCGCTGCGCGACATCTTCATCGCCGGGGCGGACACGGTGCGGCGGCGGCTGGACGCCATGCCGCTGCCGGCCTCCCGTGAGCACCTGCGGTTGCGGGCTGCGGCTCTCGGCCGGGACGCCGTCCTGATCGGGGCCGCCGAGATGGCCTTCGACAAGCTGCTGGCCGATCCGCTCAACGTCGGCGTCGCCGGCCAGTCAAGTTCCGTCGACCCGATCTAGGCGATCTCCCGCACCACGCTGGTGCCGTTGCCCGGCCGGGACTCCCAGGCCCAGGACTCGTGCAGCTCCAGGCGGTCGTCGGCCCGGACCCGCACCTGCGAGACGCAGTGGCCGGTGGACGTCTGGCCCTCGGCATTGAGTTGGACGTAGCGAAAGTCCAACCGGTCGCCGTCGCGGGTGCCCACGAGACAGCCGCGTCGGATGGACCCACCGGCGTACTCGGCCCAGACCTCGCCCGCCCGCTCGTGGTAGGTGAAGACCGTCTCGGTGCCCACCTCACCGGCCACCACGTCCGTCACCGCGGCGAACCGCCGGCCGTCCAACGAGATCGTCATGCCGGGGACGCTAGTCGACCCACCAATCCCGTACGGTCTACCGTACCATGTACGGTAGACCTTCGGTGTCCGGCTGTGGGAAGGGGACGGGTGTGACGACGAGCGGCGCGGCGATAGTGGTGCGAGGGCTGCGGAAGCGGTACGGGGACCGGTTGGCCCTGGACGGGTTCGACCTTGAGGTGGCCAGCGGGACGGTGTGTGGCCTGCTCGGTCCCAACGGGGCCGGCAAGACCACGTCGGTACGGATCCTGTCCACGCTGCTGCGCCCGGACGAGGGGCACGCCGAGGTCGCCGGGTTCGACGTGACCCGCCAGCCCGACCAGGTGCGCTACCGGATCGGCCTGGTGGGGCAGCATCCCGCGCTGGACGAGGCGCTCAGTGGCCGGCAGAACCTCGTGCTCTTCGGCCTGCTGTTCCACCTGGGCCGTCGCCGGGCCCGGCAGCGGGCGGTCGAGCTGTTGGAGCGGTTCGGCCTGGCCGACGTCGGCGAGCAGCCGGTCAGCACGTACTCCGGGGGCATGCGTCGCCGGTTGGACCTGGCCGCCGGCATGGTCCTCGCCCCCGCCGTGCTGTTCCTCGACGAACCCACCACCGGGCTGGACCCGCGCGGCCGGAGCGAGGTGTGGGAGTCGATCCGCGGGCTGGTCCGCGCGGGCACCACCGTCCTGCTCACCACCCAGCACCTGGACGAGGCGGACCAGCTCGCCGACCGGATCTCGGTGGTCGAGGCCGGGCGCATCGTCGCCGAAGGCACCCCCGACGAGCTGAAGACGCAGCTCGGCGGCGACCGGATCGAGGTGGTCGTGGGGGAGCCCGCCGACCTCGCGATCGCCGTCGCGCAGATGCGTCGGGTGGTCGCCGACGAACCGACTGTCGACGTGGACCGGCGCGCGGTCAGCGCCGGCGTGGGGCACCGGGCCGGCGCGCTCGTCGAGGTGCTGCGGGCGCTCGACGCCGCGCAGGTCACGGTGGTCGACATCGCCCTGCGGCGACCCACCCTCGACGACGTCTTCCTGCACGTCACGGGTGGTCGGGCCACCGTGGAGGTGACCGCGTGAGCGCCACACACCCGCCCGCGACCGTGGACCTGACGCCCGGCCGGCCCGCTGCCCTGACAGACAGCGGTGCCCTGGTCTGGCGTGGCCTGGCCCGGTGGCGACGTGACCCCGGGCCGCTGGTCGCCTCGCTCGGTTTCAACATCCTGATCGTGCTGATCTTCGCCTACCTGTTCGGCGGGGCGATGCAGGTCCCCGACGGGGGCAGCTACCGGGAGTTCCTGATGCCCGGCATGTTCGTGATGACGATGGTGTTCGGCATCAGCCTCACCACGATCGCCGTCGCCGACGACCTGGAGCGTGGGGTCACCGACCGGCTCCGTTCGATGCCGGTCGCACCACTCGCCCCGCTCGTCGCCCGCGCGGTGACCGACCTGCTCTTCGCGCTGGTCACCCTCGCGGTGCTGCTGGCCACCGGCCTCGCCGTCGGCTGGCGGGCACACGGCGGCGTCGGCGCCGCGCTGGGCGCGGCGGGACTGATCCTGCTGCTGCGCTTCGCCCTGGTCTGGGTCGGCATCTTCCTCGGCCTGGTCGCCCGGGGACAGACGGCCGTGGTCGCGGTGCAGACCCTGGAGTTTCCGCTCGGCTTCCTCTCCAACGCGTTCGTCGCGCCGTCCACCATGCCGGCCTGGCTCGGCGCGGTGGCCGCCTGGAACCCGCTGTCGGCGACCGTCGGCGCCGCCCGGGAGCTGTTCGGCAACCCGGGCTGGGGTGGCGACTCGTGGGCCGCGCGGCACTACCTCTGGTTGGCGGTGGCCTGGCCGATCGCGCTGGTTGCCGTGTTCCTGCCGCTCTCGGTCGCCCGCTACCGGCGGCTGGGCCGCTGAGGCCGGCAGGGACGGGTGATCGCCGGGGCCCCCGTGGCTCCGGCGATCACCCGCCCGGTTACGCGATCCGGCGGACCCGACGCACCGCGAGGTAGAGCAGGAGCGCGGCGAGGGCCACGAAGATGCCCGTCTCGATGCTCTGGAACAGCCAGAACCGGTCGGCCGGCTGGTACATCTCCCAGTTGTACGCGCCCGGCCCGAGACCCAGGTCGGCACCGCAGACTCGGCCGTCCGGGCCCTTGCCGCCCGGCGGGCACTGGATGCGGGTGTTCTCCGCGACCATCGTCCCGTCGGCGTCGCGGATTCCCACGGCGAGAACCCAGTTGCCCCGGTCGCCCTCCGGAATCCCACCCCCCTCGATCGGGAAGGTCTGGGTTTTGGCGGGCTGGTAGTGCGGTCGGGCCAGGATCTCCACGGCCGCCCGCACGCCGATGAACCCGGCGAGGGTGATGCCCATGGCGGGCAGCATCCGCTTCCACACGGTGCCGGCGAAGATACCCAGCGCCACGGCGAAGAGTGTGTAGCCGATCGGGACGGTGCCCTGGAGGTCGAAGACGATCATGCCGAGCCGGCCCTCGTACGCGGCGTCGGTGAGCGGGTCGACCCACCAGGACATACCCAGCCCGTAGGCCGTCGCGAGGGCCAGGACGCCCGCGCCCACCAGCCCGAACTTCACCAGGGCCCAGTGGGTCCGGCCGACACCCTGGGTCCAGACGAACCGGTGGGTGCCCTGCTCCACCTCGCGGGCGACCAGCGGCGCGCCCCAGAACAGGCCGACCAGCACCGGCAGGGTGATCAGCAGGACGGCCACCAGGTTCAGGCTGCCGTACTGGTTACTGAAGCGGTGGAACCCCGCGTCGCAGGCCTCCCGGGTCGCCGCCGCCACGTTCGGGTCGTCGAGCTGACGCACGCATGTGGCCAGGTCGAGGTCGGCGAAGGTGCTCCGCATCGAGAGGCTGATCGGCACCAGCACCGCGGCGAGCACCAGGAACCCCAGGAGGGTGTAGAACGCCTGCTTGCGGTGTTGCCGCCAGGTCAGCCAGATCATGCCGCCACCCCCCACTCGCTGTGACTGGTCTGCGTGACGCCGTCGGCGAGGTAGGCCAGGACGACGTCCTCCAGGCTGACGTCGCGGACCGTCCAGGCCGGGTCGGTGACGGGACCGTCGGTGCGTACCAGCAGCGTGGACTGCCGGTCGGTGTGGCTGGCCCGGACCACGTGCGCCACGCCCCCGATCGGACCGCCGTCGTGCCGCGGGCCGACGAGCTGCCGGTGCCCGGCAACCAGGTCGTCGACCGAGCCGGTGAGCTGCACCTTGGCCGCGTTGAGCACGATCAGGTAGTCGCAGACGCGCTCCAGGTCGGCCAGCAGGTGCGAGGAGAGCAGAACGGTGGTGCCGGAATCCGCCACGCTGCCCATCAGCGACTGGAGGAACTCCCGACGGGCCAGCGGATCGAGGCTGGCCACCGGCTCGTCGAGCAGCAGCAGCCGGGGGTTGTTTGGCCAGTGCGAGAGCAAGCGCCACCTGCGCCCGTTGCCCGCCGGACAGTTTGCCGACCGGCTTGTCGGGCGGTATCCCGAGCTGCGCCAACCGGGTCCGGGCCAGTGCCGCGTCCCATCGCCGGTTCAGCTTGCCGCCGGCGACGACCAACTCGGCGGCGGTGAAGTCCCGGTACAGCGGCGTGTCCTGGGCGACGAACCCGATGTCGGCCAGCCCTTCCGTGTCGCCGTACGGCGACCTGCCGAACACCCGTACCACGCCCTCGTCGGGCTTGAGTAGCCCGACCGCCAGGTGCAGCAACGTGCTCTTGCCCGCGCCGTTGGGCCCGACCAGCGCGGCGATCCGGCCGGCCGGAAGGTGCAGCGAACAGTCCCGTAGCGCCCACGTTCTGCCGTACCGCTTGCCCAGCCGGTCGGCCTCCAAGACCATCTCCATCCTCTGTCCTCTCGTACCGCTCACGCGGGTTCCTTCTGTGGGGCGTCGTCGGTGAGGGTGGCGCGCAGCGTGGTCTCCACCAGGGCGACGACGTCCTCGGCCGTGAGGCCGGCGGCCCGCGCCCGCTGCAACCACGCCACGAGGTCGTCACGCAGCTCGGCCTGGTTGGGCAGGGACGCGCCGGCCAGGGTGCGCTGGACGAACGTGCCCACCCCGGGTCGGCCGCCGACCAGACCCTCGATCTCCAACTCCCGGTACGCCTTCAGCACCGTGTTCGGGTTGATCGCCAGTGACTGGGCGACGTCCCGAACCTTCGGCAGCTGATCGCCGGGTGCGAGCAGACCGACGCGCAGCGCCTGCTTCACCTGCTGCACGAGCTGCATGTAGGTGTTCACCTTCGACCGGCTGTCGAGCACGAACTCGATCACTCGTGATGATCCTTCCTGTTGTCCTACGACAGTAGGACTATGAGACAGCTTGGTCGGGTCGGCGACGCCTGTCAAGCGCGAAGGGACCGTGGCACCCGTGGGCCACCGACTGGCACCGACGGGTCAGCCGCCCGGGAACGGAACAGGCACGCGATCCGTACTCGATGGGGAGGTGCTCGATGGTCACCAACGACCTCCGGGCGACGACGGCGACGCCGCTACAGATCGCCCGCGCCCGGGGCCGGGTACGGGGACGGCTGATCCTGCTTGGCCCGGCGTTCGTCGCCGCCGTGGCGTACGTCGACCCGGGCAACTTCGCCACCAACTCGGCGGCCGGCGCCCGCTACGGGTACCTGCTGGTCTGGGTCGTGGTGGTGGCCAACCTGATGGCCATGCTGGTGCAGACACTCACCGCCAAGCTGGGCCTGGCCACCGGCCGCAGCCTGCCCGAGCTGTGCCGTGAGCGCCTGCCCCGCCCGCTCAACCGGATGATGTGGGTGCAGGCCGAGCTGGTGGCGATGGCCACCGACCTGGCCGAGGTCATCGGGGGAGCGGTCGCCCTCTACCTCCTCTTCGGCATCCCGTTGCTACCCGGCGGGCTGATCATCGGCGCGGCCGCGTTCGTCGTGCTCGCCCTGCGCTCGCGCGGGTTCCGCGCCTTCGAGATCGCCGTCGCCGTGCTGCTCGGCGTCATCGTCCTGGCGTTCGCGGCCAACCTGCTCGCCGCCGGCTCCGACCCGGGCTCGGCCATGGCCGGCCTCGTGCCCCGCCTCCAGGGCACCGACAGCGTCCTGCTGGCCGCCGGCATCCTCGGGGCGACGGTCATGCCGCACGTCATCTACGTGCACTCCGCGCTGACCCGCGACCGCATCCCCGCGACCGACGACGCCGAACGCCGTACCCTCTTCCGGGGCCAACGCACCGACGTGCTGCTCGCCCTGACGGCGGCCGGCGCGGTCAACCTCGCCATGCTGCTGATCGCGGCGGCCAGCTTCCGGGGCGGCGGCCCGGTGGGCGCCGACAGCCTGGAGGGGGTGCACGCCGGCCTGGGCGAGAGCATCGGCACGGCCGCCGCCTTCGGGTTCGCCGTCGCCCTGCTGGTCTCCGGGCTCGCCTCCACGAGCGTCGGCACCTACGCGGGTGAGGTGATCATGCAGGGCTTCCTGCGCCGCCGGGTTCCGCTGCTGCTGCGCCGCCTGGTCACCCTGGCACCCGCCGTGGTAGTGCTCGCCATCGGCCTCGACCCCACCCGCGCCCTCGTGCTGTCGCAGGTCATCCTCAGCTTCGGCATCCCGTTCGCGCTGATCCCGGTGGTCGCCTTCACCCGTCGCCGGGACCTCATGGGCAACCTCGTCAACCACCCACTGACCACGGTCGCCGCATCCGGAGTCGCCGTCCTGGTCGTCGCGCTCAACGCCTTCCTGCTGTGGCAGGTCGTCGCCGGCTGAGCCAGCCGGTGTCAGTGCCGGGAAGGCGGACGGGGCTACTCGTCCTCGTCTACCAAGCGGGGGCGTCGGTGTTCGGCGATGTACTTCTCCACATCAGCCTTGAGCCAGATCGAACCAACCGACAGTCGGGCGTACGGAGCCGGGAAGTGTGGCGACTGCTGGATCTGGCGGAACCGTGAGCGGCCCACCCCGAGCATCGCCAGGACCTCGCCCGCCGCGACGAGTTCGCCCGGTCCATCTGCCATGCGAACGAAGGTAGACCGGCCGTGACGGGTCAACATGAATGCGCTCAGATAGGCGCGCCAGGATTGACAGGGGGGTAGCGTCCGGGATGGGATCTGTCTACGCCCGTCGCCGCGCAAGGCGGAGCCCGGCGGCGACGGGTGTCCCGTCCGAAACCACCCCTGGAGGCTGGAGTGGAACAGGAACAAGAGGTAGAGCGGCTACGCGAGTGGGTGAGCCAGCTCGAGGCGTCACTCCTGGATGTCCGGCGAGAACTCTTCGACGCCCGTGGCCGGCTGACCGCCATCGCGCGAGTGACCGAAGACCTCGAGCGGGTCCAACGAGCACCTGGCGTCATCTTCGGAACCGTCAACGCGATCATTCACAGCCAGTCGTCGACCCTACGCTGGTCTGACCGATGGTCGCCGGTCCGCTACCAGGGGGTTCAGCAGTGAGCGGCCAGCGGCACGCCCCGGTCCGGCCGTTCTGGTTCTGCGCGTCCTGTGTGCTCCCCTGGCCGTGCGAGCACGCGAAAGTCGAACTCGTGGCCGACTACTCGGACGAGCCGAAGCTGCTCGGGGTGGACATGGCCGACTGCCTGACTGAGGCGAGCCGGGATCTGACCGACCTGTACCGGACCGCACCCGACCCGGTGGAGCACTACGGCCGGTTCTTGGGCTGGGTCAAGCAGGCCTTGACCGTCCACCGACACCGCGGCTCCGGTCGTGTGCTGTGCCGCCCCACCTGTGGGGCAGCTCGACAGGCACCGCCGACAACAGTCACCTCCACTGGTCCTAAGCGACGGGCCCCCGCCGGTAGGGCGGGGGCACCGCCGTGTCCGGCATGGGCGTTCAGGTGCGGCGGCCCTCGTCCCGCGCCGGGATCTCCTGACGCTGTTCGAGGGCGTCCGCCGGGTTGGCGTCGGCCGGCAGGGACGTCACCTCCTCCAGGGCGCCGGCAGGTAGCGCGCCCTGCTCGGCCAGGTCGGCCTCGGACGCCTCCGGGTCCACGTCGCCGGAGACCCGGTCCGGCGGCCCCACGTCGAACGCGTCCTGCCGCTGCTCGGCGGCGTCCGCCTCCGGAGGAGGGAACTGGTCGCCCTGTTCGTCCCGGTACGTGCTCATCAAAGCCTCCTACCCGGCGGAAGTCGCCATGACGCCGGGCCGCTGCCTACCCGCCGCCGTCGCGCTCACGCCTGGCGCACCACCCGCGCGGCCACGGCCTCGACCGTCTCGGGATGCCTCGCCAGCAGCCCCGCCACCGCACCCTGCTCGGCGGGAGCGTCGTCGGCCGGCGGCCACCCGCCGTCGTACCCGAGCAGACCGGAGATCGCGTCGACCACCTCGGGATGCGCGGCGAGGAGGACACCGACCCGCCGCTGCGGCGCGGCCACGGCGCGTTGGTCGTCCACCCGCCCGACAGGTGGGGCCGCGACCCACGGCGGCACCCAGGAATCCAGCTCCGGCAGCGCCTCCGGGAAGGTCCGTCCGGCCTCCCGGATCAGGAGCGGAACCAGTTCCGGGCCCTGCTCCCGCAGTGTCGTGATCAGGGTCGGCAACCAGGGCAGCAGCACCGGATCGGGCAGCCGGGCGAAGGCCGTGGAGATCGTCTCGACGACGAACGGCGCGAGACCGGGCACCGGTTCCAGCGCGTGCACGAATCCGGCCAGGTACTGCGGGAAGGCCGGCACCACCAGCGGGTTGGCCAGCAGCTCGGCACACCGGGCCCGCAGATCGGCCACCGACAGCAGGCCGAGCTGGTGTCGGCCCGCCCAGAGCAGCGCCACCTTCGCCGGCGCGGTCGGGTGCGACTGCGCGACGGCCAGTTCCAGCTGGGAGCGGTCGCAGCCCAACGACAGTGCCAGACCCTCCATCGAGAACAGGAAGCCGAGCATCGCGCCGACCTGCCGCACGTTGGTCTCGTCGCTGGTGATCGCGGTGGGCAGCAGGGTGCAGTAGTGCGCGTACCCGGTCGTCACGAACGCCTGGCACCAGGCCGGCAGGGTCGGCGCGGTGGCCCGGTGATGCGCCAGCAACCGTCGGATACGGCGCAACACGTCGGGAGCGTCGTCGACGGTGCGCGCGGTGGCGAGCAGCTCCACCGCCCGCGCCCCCAGCTCGTCGAACAGACGTGGGCTGTCGAGCAGCCGGATCGCGTCCTCGACCGCTGCCAGAGCGCTGGCGGCGGTGGCGTCCGGGCCGCGCACCGCCCGACGCAGTCGTTGCTCCAGGACCTGCTCGACGGTCACACCGTCGTAGCCGAGCTCGATCAACGCCCGCTGATGGTGACCGAGCGCCAGGTCCCAGCTCTCCTGGACCGAGCGCTGACCGAGCCGCCGCTCACCCATGATCGGGCGGACCGCGGCCGGTGGCAGCAGATGCCGCAGGATCCACAGCAGGTCCGAGCAGCGGCCCAGCGCCGGCTCGGCGTTCAGGTCCAGCAGCGCCCGCTGGACGGTCCGCTTCTCCAGGGCCAGGCCGAGCGGTTCCAGCCGATCGAACACGTCGCGGGCCAGCGGCGGCAGAGCGTCGTAGCCGACCTGACCGATCCGGTCGCCGCCCAGCAGGATCTCGCAGAGCCGTCGGACGTCCCGCCGGCCGGGCACCACGTCCTTCTCGATGCAGGTGACCGCGGCGTCGGCGAAGTCGTACGGCGTGGGCCGGGCCCGGTTGCGCAGACCGGCCAGCAGGACCGACGTCTCGAAGACCGCGATCGCGTCGGCGGTGCTCGCCAGATATCCGTTGCGGCGAGCCAACCGGACGATGTCGACACACCAGCCGCGCAGCTCCGCCTCGTCCAGACCGTCCGGGCGCGGTGGCGCGGCGAGGAAGCCGGTGAGTCGGTCATCGACCGGCCCGGCGGGGGAGGGGACCGTCGTGACCCGACCGCGTCGCCCCCGGACGGCCGTCGTGCGTTGGCCGCCGAGCTGGTACGGCGACAGTCCGTGGCGGCGTACCTCCTTGGCCCAGGTCGCCGCGGCGATGGAGACCGAGCCGGACGCCAGCCCGAACTGTGCCTCGATCGCCGAGTGGCTGGACGGGATCAGCCCGTACCGCCAGCGGGTGTCGGTGCGCGGGGTGATCTCGAAATCGTCCGCGCCGGAGCCCAGCCCGAACTGCTCGACCCGGCTGGCGGCGTGGAACGCGCCGCAGACGTAGAGGCAGTGCGCCGGATCGACGCCGGAGGTGGCCAGGTGCTGACGCATCCGCGTCCACATGTACCGCTCGCGATCCTCGTCGCGATCGAGCCGATCCGCGTCGGCCGGGCGCAGCCGCCGGAACAGGCTGCCGATCAGCACCATCACCTGCCGGTACGTGTCGTGGTCGGCGTCGGCCAGCGGGCGTTCCACGTACTGGTCCCACCATTCCGACCAGTGCCGCACCTTGCCGTGGTGCAGCAGGTACGCCTCCAGCTCCGCGAACCGTGGTCGCAAGTCGCCGATCTCCACCCCGACGGCGTCGCCGTGCAGTCCCGATTCCGCACCGGTGGCGGTCGGCCCGTTCGCGCTGCTCGCGCCGGTCGGCTGGTCGCGCGGCGACCACTGGAAGACGTGGTCGGAGGAGCGGTCCACCAGCACCAGCTCCACGCCGGGGGTCTCCAGCGCGTACGCGATGGCCTGGTATTCCGCCGACGCCTCGGTGATCGGCGCGACGACGCTGAGCGGCCCCCAGTCGGCCGGAAAGCCGGACAGCTCCGACGCGAACGCCTGCACCGCCACCGGCAGGCGGCAGTTGCGCAACTCGCCGAGCAGCGGCTGGAGATCCTCGCACAGCTCCAGGTAGATCACCCGGGGCTGTTTGGCGCGCAGCCGGCGCACCATGGCCAGCGCGGAGGCCGGCGAGTGGTGGCAGACAGGGAAGATCTCCAGCGGCTCGCCGAGCGCCCGGTCGACATCGTCGACCATCCCGGCGAGGATCGCGCCGAGCGCGTCGGAGGAGCCCGCGAACGCGGTCGCCGCGTCGGTGAGCTGCTCGCGGAGCGCGCCGAACGTGCCGGCGACTGTCGACGCGGTCACGAGAGGGACGCGATCGCCTGACGGCCGCCGTCCAGGAAGCCCGCCCAGCCGTCGTCGTCCTTGCGGGCCCGTGGCTCGACCACGCCGTGCAGGTACTTGTTGAGGATTGCCAGGTCTTCCGGGCTGCGCCGGGCCAGCGATCCGACCAACGACCCGGCGAGCGTCGCCGCGCGCAGCGTACGGTCGCCGAAGAACTGGCTGTGCAGGATCGCGTCCTCCAGCACGCCGATCTGCTCGGCGGTCGACAGTGCCGACTCCAGCTTCTCCTCGTCGCTCGTCGCCGCCGCGGCGCCGGCGCGCAGGTCGGCGAAGCTCTGCAACAGGATGTCCAGCAGGGTGGGCGGCACGTCCAGCTCGATGCGGTGCCGGCGCAGCAACTCCTCGGTGCGGAACCGCACGATCTCGGCCTCGCTGCGCTTGTTGGTGACCACCGGGATCCGGACGAAGTTGAACCGCCGCTTGAGCGCCGAGGAGAGGTCGTTGACGCCCCGGTCGCGGCTGTTCGCCGTTGCGATGATCGAGAAACCGGGTTGGGCGAAGACGATGTTGTCCTGGTCCAGCTCGGGGATCGCGACGTACTTCTCGGACAGGATCGAGATCAGCGCGTCCTGTACGTCGCTGGTGGAGCGGGTCAACTCCTCGAAGCGACCGACCACGCCACGCTCCATCGCCGTCATGATCGGCGACGGGATCATCGACTCCCGGGACTGGCCCTTGGCGATCACCATGGACACGTTCCACGAGTACTTGATGTGGTCCTCCGTCGTGCCGGCGGTGCCCTGCACGACCAGGGTCGAGTTGCGGCAGATGGCCGCGGCCAGCAACTCGGCCAGCCAGCTCTTGCCGGTGCCGGGGTCACCGATCAGCAGCAGGCCTCGGTCCGAGGCGAGGGTGACGATGGCGCGTTCGACGAAACTGCGGTCGCCGAACCACTTCTGCGGGATCTCCCGGGACAGGCCGTCAGCCCGCTCCGACCCGAGGATGAACAGCCGGACCATGCGCGGGCTCAGGCGCCACGAGAACGGCTTCGGACCGGTGTCGACCGACTCGAGGAAATCCAGCTCGTCGGCGTACGTGACCTCGGCGGGGGCGCGCAACATCTCGGACATGAGGGACTGCTCTCCTAGGTGAGGAAGTTCTTCAGCTCGCTGACGAGCTTGCGGATGTGGCCGGAGATGACCGGGGTGCCCTGGTCCTTCAGGCGTTGCCGGAACCAGGGGTTGACGCTCTGTTGGCCCGAGCTGCTGACCGAGCCCACCGGGATGACCTTGGCGCCGGAGCGGTGGACGGCCTGCAGGCCGTCGAAGACCGCCTGGTGGTTGACCTCGTAGAAGTCGGAGATCCACACCAGCACCGTGTTCTTCGGCTCGGCGATCTTCGGCCGCGCCAGCGTCAGCGCCGCCGTGCCGTCGGTGCCGCCACCGAGCTGCGTACGCAGCAACACCTCGAACGGGTCGTGCACCCACGGGGTGAGGTCCAGTGCCCGGGTGTCGTACGCGATCAGGTGCACGTCCACCTTCGGCAGGCCGGCGAAGATCGAGGCGAGGATCGTGCAGTTGACCATCGCGTCGACCATCGAGCCGGACTGGTCGACCACCACGATGAGCCGGGACGGAGTGGTGCGCCGTGCGGTGTGCCGGTAGTAGAGCCGGTCGACGTAGAGCCGCTCGTCGTCCGGACTCCAGTTGGTCAGGTTCTGCCAGATGGTCCGGTCGAGATCCAGGTTGCGGAACACCCGCTTGGGCGGCACCGACCTGTCGAGCGCGCCGACACTCGTCTGTTGCACCTGCGTCCGGAGCACCTCGGCGACCTCGTCGACGAAGCGCCGGATCAACGCCTTGGCGTTCGCCAGCGCCAGTCCGGACAGGTTGGCCTTGTCCCGTAGCAACTGCTCGATCAGCGACATGCTCGGGGTCAGCTGGCTGGCCAGCGCGGGGTCGGCAAGTACCTCCCGCAGGTGCATCCGTCGGACCAGGTCACCCTCCAGCCCGGCGAGGGTGCCGCCCAGCCCGCCGCTCTGACGGCGCAGCTCGCCGGGCTCGCAGCCGAGTGCCTGCTCGAACCAGCCGGCATCGGACTGCCACCGCGCCAGCTGGGTCGCGCTGACCGGGCCGGAGCCGGTGGCGAACACGTTCAGCAGCACCTTCGACACGAGCGCGGCGCGGCGTACCTCGGCGGCACCGGGCAGATAGGCCGAATCCGCGCGCGGCCCGTCGTCGTGCGGCGCAGCGTCGTGCGGTTCAGCGTCGTCCGGTTCAGCGTCGTGCGGTTCAGCGTCGTCCGGTTCAGCGTCGTCCGGTTCGGCGTCGTCCCGCCCGCTGTCCGACCCAACGGCCCGAGGCCCGATGGCGTCCGGTCCGATGGCGTCGGGTCCGATGGCGTCGGGCCCGGCGTCGGTGGGGGTGAGCAGGCCGCGCAGCTCGGCCGCGAGCGTCGGGAAGCGCTGGACGATGGTGTCCACCGAGACGGCCGGATCCAGCAGGGCGGCGGGCAGCCCGAGGTCGTCGACCACGGCGACGCTCGCCGACTCCAGGCTGGGCTGCTCGTCGCGGTCGAAGAGGCGGGACAAGAGCCGCCAGTAGAGAACCTGACGGCGGTTGGCGTCGGCGAACCCGCCGGTGGGGATCGGCGTGGTCATCGGCGCAGCAACCGTCCCGCGCGTTCGCGCAGCACGGCCACGGCGTCGCCCGCCCGCGCCTCCTCCTTGGCGATCTTCGGATCGGTGACGCCGCACGCCCAGTCGCCGTTGTGCGCCGGCACCGTTCGCCGCTTCACCGTGCCCAGCACCGCCAACGGCTGGAGCTGCCACCGGTCGTCGTCCCAGCGCAGGAGCCCCAGGCTGGCGGACGCGGTGGCGACCAGGTCGACGGTCAGCGGACCGGCGGCCGGCAACCTGTCGACGGCCAGCGGTATCCGTTCGCCGTCCACCTCGACGGCGAGGGCGCCGGCCTCGTCCCGGATCACGGGCCCTTCCACGAGGACGGGCTCGGCGATGCCCGCCGGGTGTCGATCCAGGGGGTCGGTCGCGGCCGTGGTCGCCGCGGGTAACAGGACCCGGGCAGTGGCGAACGGGTCGGCGGGCTCGTCGAGCCGGACCCGGTCGTCGACCCAGCCCAGGTCGCCGCCGCGCAGCGGCAGGTCGGTCATGGTCAACGCCCGCTTGTCGGCCAGCGCGGTGAGCAGCGCCGGATGGTGCGACAACAGCCGCCAGATCGCCGGACCGACGATGGTGTCGACCTTCGCCGCGGTGACCGCCGTGCGGACCAGCCGCGCCGGGCCGCCGTCCGCCGGCTCCAGGATGGCGTGCAGTTGGATCTGCACCGCGGTGTCGTGACTGTGCACGTCCACACCGAGCGGCAACAGCCGCCCGGAGACCGAGGGCGTCGCCTCGGGCGGTGGCGTGCCCTCGGCGAGCAGGACCCCGCGAGCCCAGAGATCGGCCCACCGGCGTGCCGGCACCCGCGCCATGGTGGCGACCGGAACGCAGGCCCGCAGCTCGGCGGCGAGCCCGTCGAGCAGCACCGCGACGCGTCGTAGCTCCGGCACGAGGAGGCTGGTCTCGACCACCCCGGCGGCCACGGAGAGCAGCTCGTGGTCGACGCCCCGCCAGCCGGTGAGCGCCACCTCGTGCCACCACGCCCGCGCGCCGGCGAGCGCGGCCGGCGCCTCGGGAGGCACGCTGGTCGGTGTCGTCCACGACGACCGCGTGCGGCCGAGTGTCTCGTCGAGCTGCCTGAGCAGGGCGTCGTGTGCCGCGCCGAGCAGCGCCGAGCGCGCTCCGGCGAGCGCGGCGAGGTGCTGCGGGGCGACCGACCCGGCGACGACCGCGTCCACCGCGACGGCCACCGGGCCACCCAGTGGCGTGCCGGTGAGCGCGTCGGCGAACGCGGCCAGTGCGGAGGCGCCCCGCTCGCCGACCCGGCCGAAACCGTCGATGAGGGCGTCGTCGAAGCCGGCCACCACATCGAGCGCGTCGGTCAACCCGGCCGGGGCCGTACGCAGGGGCGCGACCTGGGCGCCGCGCATCAGCGGGCGGCCCGGGTCGCCGGGAACCAGTGCAGCTCGGGCAGCGGGGCCGTGCTGACGGGAACCTCAAGGTAGGCGAGGTGGCGCAGGAAGCGACTGAACACCACCGCCGCCGACGCCGGCTCGGGCTGACCGTCCAGCCGGGCCAGCAGCTCCGCTCCGCTGGCCACCCCGTCGCCGACGTCGACCCGCAGGTAGCGGGCGACGCGGTCGACGCCGTACTGGAGGAGCGCCTCGTCCGCGAGCGCGTGCAAGTGCTTGCACGGGGTGGCGCGCAAGCCCCCGCACGGCCGGTTGTTGTTGGTGCTGCACTGGTAGGCGTGGGTGCCGGCCGCGACCGACGAGACGTAGACCCGCTCGACGTCCGACCCGCTGGAGACCACGCCCTGCAGACGTCCGTCGGCCAGCTCGACGAAGGGCACCTTCGCCAGTTTGCGGGAGCGGGCGGGCGGCAGTACCGCCACCACGCTGCGCCGCCGCCAGTCGGCTTCGTCGGCGTTCGTCACGTCACGGCCTCCCACGTTGAGAAGAATGCAGGGTGGTGCGCGCGCGGCCGGCGTCGGCGGCGCTGCGACGACACGATCATGGACCACGGGTACGACAGAGCCGGGTGCGGTGCGGGCACGGCGGCGCGGCCCGGAGCGCGGATGCCGTCGGGTCCGCGCGCTTGGTCGCCGTCGCCGTCCCCGATCGGCCAGGATGGGCGGGACGGCCGGGCCACCGGCCGCGACGAGGAGGCGGACGATGCGGGTACGCGGCTGGCTGACCCGGGGGCGGCGCGTCCGCACGACGGCGGTGGCGACTCTCGTCGCGGGCGCGGCGTCGCTGGCCGTGGCCCTACCGGCGGCTCCGGCGGCGGCCGGTGCCGCAAAAGCGGGCGACCCGGTGTGCGAGATCCGCGACGAGCGGCTCAACGAGCTGTCCGGGATGGTCACCACCGACGACGGGTACGTCGTGGTCAACGACGGCGCCGACGACGAGGCCCGCCGACGGATCTTCTTCCTCGACAAGAATTGCGCGGTGGCGCGGACCGTCAGCTACCCCACCCGGCCCCGGGACACCGAGGACCTGGCCGTCGGCCGGGACGGCACCCTCTGGGTGGCCGACATCGGTGACAACGACCGCAACCGCGAGACGATCGCGCTGTGGCGGCTCGCGCCGGGCGCGGACCGGCCGGTGCTCCACCGGATGACGTATCCGGACAATCCGCACGACGCGGAGGCGCTGCTGATCGACGCGTCCGGCCGTCCGCTGATCATCACCAAGGGTGGCAGCGGCACCGTCGTCCTGTACGCCCCGACCACCGCGCTGAAGCCGGGCGCCACCACGCCGCTGGCCTCCGTGGGCAAGGTGGTCCTGCCGTCGACAACTACCAGCAATCCGTACTCGTTTCTCGGCCGGAGCGTCGTGACCGGCGCGGCGAGCGCGCCGGACGGCCGCCGGGTGGTGCTACGCAGCTACGCCGACGCGTTCGAGTACGACGTGGCCGGCGACGACCTGGTCGGCGCGCTGACCGGCGGTACCCCGCGGATCACGCCGCTGCCGGACGAGCCGCAGGGCGAGTCGATCACCTACAGCCGGGACGGCCGGTCGCTGCTCACCGTCTCCGAGTCCGCCGACCAGCCGGCCGGCAGCCGCCCGACGATCCTGCGGTACCCCGCGACGGTGGCCCCCGCCGCTCATCCCGCGGAGTCGACCACGGCGGCCCCGCCGTCGCCCGCCGCGGCCAGCCCGGCGGCGCAGGCGGCCGGTATCGGCGGCGGCCAGGTGTGGTCGCTGGCGGCCGGCGCCGGGACGCTGCTGGCCCTCCTCGCCGTGGCCGGACTGCTGTGGCGGCGGCACACCGACCGACGTTGAGGGGCAGACCGGCGCGGTACGGGAGGATGGGTGGATGTCCGTGCTGTCCGCGCTACGCCACCCGATCGTCGCCGCCCCGATGGCCGGCGGCCCGTCCACGCCGGATCTCGTGTCGGCGGTCTCCGCCGCCGGTGGACTCGGGTTCCTGGCCGCCGGCATGATCGACACCGGCCGGCTGGTCGCCGACATCGCCGCGGTGCGCGCCCGTACCGACCGGCCGTTCGGGGTCAACGTCTTCCTCCCCGGTGACGGTCGGGTCGACGAGGCCGCCGTCTCGGCGTACGCGCGGCGGCTCGCGCCGCAGGCCGAGCAGTTCGGGGTGACGCTCGGCGATCCGGTGGGCGGGGACGACGCGTACCCCGAAAAGCTGGCCGCGCTCCTCGCGGACCCGGTGCCGGTGGTGTCCTTCGCGTTCGGACTGCCCGACCGCGCCGCCGTGACGGCGTTGCGGGAGCGCGGCACCGAGGTGTGGGCGACGGTCACCCGACCGGACGCCGCCACCGCCGCCGCCGACCTGGGCGTCGACGCCGTCATCGTGCAGGGCACCGAGGCCGGCGGGCACCGCGGCGGTCTGCCGGACGACGACGACTACGCGCTGCTGCCGCTGCTCCGGCTGGTCGCCGGAGGTGACCGTCCGCTGGTGGCGGCGGGCGGCATCGCCGACGGCCCCGCGCTGGCGGCGGCGCTGGCCGCCGGGGCGGTCGCGGCGCAGGTCGGTACGGCGTTCCTGCGCTGCCCGGAGGCGGGCAGCTCGCCGTTGCACCGCGCGGCGGTGGCCAGCGTCGCCCCGACCGCGCTGACCCGGGCTTACACCGGCAAGCGGGCCCGTGGCGTGGTCAACGACTTCCTGCGGACGCACGACGCGCAGGCGCCGGTCGGCTACCCGCAGGTGCTGCACCTGACCCGTCCGCTGCTCGCCGCCGCCCGACGCGACGGCGACGCCTCGGTGGCGAACCTGTGGGCCGGGCAGGCGCACCCTCTCGCCCGGGACGTGCCGGCGGCCGAGTTGGTCGTCGAGCTGAGCACCGCCGCCCGGGTGGCGCTGACGGAGGCCGTCGAGCGGGCGGGCCGCTGGGGCTGAGCCGGCCTCCGACCCCGGAGTCTCCTGGCCACCCGTTAGAGTCTCGCCGTGATCGAGATCGGCGCGCACGTCGACCTGTCCCACCCGTCCGACCGGGTCTGGCTCGCACTGACGGATCGGGAGTTGCTCGGCCGCTGGTTCGCCGAGGCGGACATGGTGGAGGGAGTACCGGACCGGCTGCGGCTGCACACGGCCGACCTGCCCGGCTTCGACGCCGACGTCGAGGTCGAGGTGACCGAGCGGCAGGTGCCGGAGCTGCTCGCGTTGCGCTGCGACGAGGCCGGCCGGCTCACCGAGCTGACCTGCACCGTCACCGCCACCCGAGAGGGCAGTCGGCTGGCCGTGCGGGAGGTGCCGACCCACGGCGCCTGGTCGGACGAGCAGCGCGACGCCCGCGACCAGCAACTGCGTCAGGCGCTCACCGTGCGTCTGCCGGCCATTCTGGACTGGCTCGCGTTCCAGCAGGTCGACCTGCGCCGAGGCGAGGCCGGGATGACCACCGAACTGCCGGTGATCGCGGCGGCGACCGGTCCGGCTCGGCGTCGGCGGCGGACGGTCGTCGTCGGGCTCGTCGGGGTGCTGCTGGCGGCCGGGGCAATAACGTGGCTGACGCTGCCGGACGAGTCGAACCCGGTGACCGCGCCCACCTCGTCGCCGACCCCGACGCCACCGCAGCCGAGCGTCGTGGCGGCGACGCCGACCACACAACCCAGGGCCACGGCCTCCGCACGCCCGTCGCGCACCGCGACGCCGACCAGCGCCCGTCCGACGCGTACCGCGTCGGCGAAGCCGTCGCCCACTTCCACTCCCACCGGGCCGCCGCCCCCGCCCCCGCTGGTCGCGCGGTACGACACCGCCTCCAGTCGGCTGTTCGGCTACACCGGGGAGGTGGTGGTGGACAATCCGGGGCCCGCGCCCGTCGAGCAGTGGGTCGTGGTGGTGACCCTGGCCGAGGGCAGCAGCGTGGACGACGTCGACGGGGCGGACTCGTCCCGGGACGGGCAGGCGCTCACCCTCACCGGCGCGGCCCTGCCGGCCGGCGGGTCGCGGACGATCCGCTTCGACGTCCGCGACAGCCGACCCAAGGCCCGGGAGCCGGAGGGGTGCACCGTGGGCGGCAACCCGTGCGCGGGGTTCTGACTAGGCTCCGGACGCATGGCACTGCTGCACCGGGCGACACTGCGCCCCACGAAGCTCGAACTGCTGACGACCTGGCTGCCCGACCGACCCTGGTACCGGGGACCGGCCGGCGTCGAGGTGGTGAGTAGGGGGGCGTACCGCTTCGACGACCCGGCCGGCGAGGTCGGCGTGGAGACGATCCTGGTCTCCGCCGCCGACGGGCCGGTCCACCAGGTTCCACTGACCTACCGCGCCGCGCCGCTCGACGACGCCGACGAGTGGCTGGTCGGTACCACCGATCATTCGGCGCTCGGCCGCCGCTGGGTGTACGACGCCTGCGCCGACCCGGTGTACGCGTCGGCGCTGACCCACGCCGTCCTGAGCGGCGCCGGCCAGGCGGAGCAGTACTTCGAGGTCGACGGTCGGCGCGAGGTGCGAGCGCCGGCGATGACGATCGACGTCGACGGCGGCGGCGACGTGCCGGAGGTCGGCGCGGTTCGGCGGGTCGTCGACGGGGACGACACCGTCATCGTCACCGACACGGTGGAGCTGGTCGTCGTCCGCCGGCCGGTCGCCGGGGCGGGCGAGGTTCGGGGCGTCACCCTGCGCGGTTCCTGGGACGGCCAGCCGACGACCGTGCCGCTGGCGTACGTCCGCACGCGTTAGACGGCGGTGGGCGGGCCGCGCGCCCCGGGAGGCCCGCCCCCGAGCACCGTGAGCCGGGGCGGGGGCGCGGCGGACGGCGGGGCGGGGGCGCCGGGGGGGGGGGTGGGGCG
>NZ_JBFAOC010000080.1:0-25553 GCF_040675055.1 Micromonospora sp. NPDC049662 | reverse complement strand
GCGGCGGCGCGCGCGGGCGGCCGCGGGCGGGCGGGCCGCCGGGGCCGCGGGCGCGCGCACCACGCGAATGAACCCCCCACCCCCCCCCCAACGCCGCCGGCCGTCGTCTGGGCCCGCCGCAGGCCGGCCAGGGGCTTTGACACACGCCCTAGCGCACCGGGTGGCCGCTGCGGCGCAGGGCGTCCTTGACCTCGCCCACCGTCAGCTCGCCGAAGTGGAAGACGCTGGCCGCGAGGACCGCGTCGGCCCCGGCCCCGATCGCGGGCGGGAAGTGCGCCACCTCGCCGGCCCCTCCGCTGGCGACGACCGGCACGTCCACCACGGCTCGCACCGCGGCGATGAGTTCCAGGTCGAAGCCCGCCTTGGTGCCGTCGGCGTCCATCGAGTTGAGCAGGATCTCCCCCGCGCCCAGCTCGGCCACCCGCCGGGCCCAGTCCACCGCGTCGATGCCGGTGCCGCGCCGGCCGCCGTGGGTGGTGACCTCGAACCCGCTGGGCGTGTCGCCCGTGGGCGCGCGGCGTACGTCGAGGGAGAGCACGAGCACCTGCCGGCCGAAGCGGTCGGCGATCTCGGCGATCAGCTCCGGTCGCGCGATGGCGGCGGTGTTCACGCCGACCTTGTCGGCTCCGGCGCGCAGCAGCGTGTCGACGTCGCCGACCTGCCGGACCCCGCCCCCGACGGTCAGCGGGATGAAGACCGACTCGGCGGTGCGGCGTACCACGTCGAGCATGGTGCCCCGGTCACTTGACGACGCGGTGACGTCGAGGAAGGTCAGCTCGTCGGCGCCGGCCCGGTCGTAGGCGGCGGCCAGCTCCACCGGGTCGCCGGCGTCGCGCAGGTCGAGGAAGTTGACCCCCTTGACCACCCGCCCGGCGTCCACGTCGAGACAGGGGATCACCCGTACCGCCACCGTCATGCGGTCAGCCTATCCTCCGCGCACGGCGCGGCGGCCGACCCGAGGGGGCCGACCGCCGCGCCGCAGGTGCACGTCACACCCGGACGAGCATCTTGCCCAGGTTTTCGCCGCGGAGCAGGCCGAGGAACGCCGCCGGGGCGTTCTCGATGCCGTCGACGACCGTCTCGTCGTAGGAGAGTTTGCCCTCGCGCAGCCAGCCGGCCACGTCCTGGACGAACGTCGCGCGCACGTTGTTGTGGTCGTTGACCAGGAACCCGCGCAGGGTGAGCCGCTTGCCGATGACCAGCGCCAGGTTGCGCGGCGCGGCCGGCGGCTCGGTGGCGTTGTACTGGGCGATCATGCCGCAGATGGCGACCCGGCCGTGCAGGTTCATGGCCGAGATCGCCGCCTCCAGGTGGTCGCCACCGACGTTGTCGAAGTAGACGTCGATGCCGTCCGGGGCGGCGGCGCGCAACGAGTCGCGGACCGGCCCGTCGTGGTAGTCGAACGCGGCGTCGAAGCCGAGTGCCCGGAGCCGCTCGACCTTGGCGGCCGACCCGGCGCTGCCGATGACCCGGCCCGCGCCCTTGAGCTTGGCGATCTGGCCCACCAGGCTGCCGACCGAGCCGGCCGCGGCGGAGACGAAGACCGTCTCGCCGGGCCGCATCGCGGCGACCTCCAGCAGACCGGCGTACGCGGTGAGTCCGGGCATGCCGAGCACGCTCAGGTACGCGCTGGCCGGGGCGATGCTCGCGTCGACGGTGCGGGCGCGGCCGGCGTCGAGCAGCGCGTACTCCCGCCAGCCGAGCCCGTGCAGGACGGTGTCGCCCACGGCGATGTCGGGTGACTCGCTGGCCACCACCTCGCCGACGGCGGCCCCGTCGAGGGGGGCGTCGAGCGCGAACGGCGGCACGTACGACTTGACGTCGTTCATCCGTCCCCGCATGTACGGGTCGACGGAGACGTACTGGTTGCGGACCACGATCTGGCCCGGTCCGGGCGTCGGGACGTCGGTCTCGACGAGCCGGAAGGTGTCCTCGGTGGGCCAGCCGTCGGGGCGGCGGGCCAGGTGGATCTCGCGGTTGCTGGTCATCGGGGGTCGTCCTCTCGTTCGCGGGTGGGGTCCGGGGCCGCGACGGTCAGGCGGCCAGGGTCTCGCGGACGGTCAGCGCGACGTCGATGTTGCCGCGGGTGGCGTTCGAGTACGGGCAGACCTGGTGGGCCTGCTCGACGAGCTGCTCGGCGGTCTCCCGCGCAACGGCGGGCAGGTCCACGATGAGCTGGGCGGTGAGCCCGAAGCCACCGCTGCCGTTGGGGCCGATGCCGACCTCGGCGGAGACGACGGAGTTGGTCACGTCGGCCTTGGCGCGGCGGCCGACGATGCGCAGGGCGCTGTGGAAGCAGGCGGCGTAGCCGGCGGCGAAGAGCTGTTCGGGGTTGGTGGCGCCACCCTCGCCGCCCAGTTCCTTCGGCGACGCCAGGTCCATGGCGAAGGTGCCGTCGGAGGTCTCGACGTGGCCGTCCCGGCCGTCACCGGTGGCGGTCGCGGACGCGGTGTAGAGAACCTTCATGATGGTCACTGCTCCTTCTGTCGATGGACGGTCTCGGTGACCCGGGTGAGCGTGTCGCGCAACGCGACGAGCTCGTCGATGCCCAGGCCGGTGGCCTGCGCGATCCGCAGCGGAACGTCGCAGAGCCGCTCGCGCAGCGCCCGACCCCGCTCGGTGAGGCTCACCTCGACCCGCCGTTCGTCGCGCGCCGCGCGTCGGCGTACCACCAGGCCGCCGCTCTCCAGCCGTTTGAGCAGCGGGGAGAGGGTGCCGGAGTCGAGCCGCAGCTCGGCGCCCAGCTCGGACACGGCGGGCGGGTCGTCGGGGCGTTCCCAGAGGACCAGCAGCACCAGGTACTGCGGGTAGGTCAGCCCGACCTCGTCGAGGATCGGCCGGTACACGTCGGTGAGGGCGCGCGACGCGGCGTAGAGCGCGAAGCACACCTGCCGGCGCAGCACCAGGTCATCGGTCACCGGTGAACCGTAGCCCGCAATTAAGTTGTGCACAACTTATCGGTACGGGATGCGGCCGTGACGACCGCCACCGAAGCGGTCAGCGGTCGCCGACGTACGCCTCCAACTCCACCTCGACGAGGTGCTCCGGATCGAGCAGACCGGCCACCACCACGAGCGTCGCCACCGGCCGGACCGCGCCGAAGACCGCGTTGTGCGCCCGGCCCACCTCGTCGGCGTGCAGCCGGTCGGTCACGTACATCCGGGTCCGGACCACGTCACCCGGCTCCGCGCCCACCTCGGCGAGCGCGGCCAACCCGATCCGTAACGCCTGCGCGGTCTGCGCGGCCGCGTCCCCGACGTGCGCCACCCGACCGTCCACGGTGGCCGTACAACCGGCCGTCAGAGCCAGGTCACCGGCGCGGACCACCCGGGAGTAGCCGTAACTCTGCTCCCACGGCCCGCCCGAGCCCAGCCGGGTGACCGTCACGCCTCGGCCAGGGTGCGCAGCGCCTCGGACACCGTGAACGCGCCCGCGTACAGCGCCTTGCCGGCGATCACGCCCTCCACACCCAGCGGCTCCAGCGTGGCCAGCGCCCGCAGGTCATCCAGGGTGGACACGCCGCCGGAGGCGATCACCGGCCGGTCGGTGCGGGCGCACACGTCCCGCAACAGGTCCAGGTTCGGCCCGCGCATCGTGCCGTCCTTGGTGATGTCGGTGACGACATACCGGGTGGCGCCCGCCTTGTCCAGGCGCTCCAGCACCTCGTACAGGTCACCGCCGTCGCGGGTCCACCCCCGCGCGGACAGCGTCTGACCCCGGACGTCCAGCCCGATGGCGACCCGGTCGCCGTACTCCCCCACCACCCGGTCGCACCACTCCGGGTTCTCCAGCGCGGCGGTGCCGATGTTCACCCGGGCCGCCCCGGTGCCCAGCGCGGCCCGCAGCGACTCGTCGTCGCGGATCCCGCCCGACAACTCGACCTGCACGTCCATCTGGCGCACCACCTCGGCGAGCAGGTGCGCGTTGCTGCCCCGACCGAACGCCGCGTCCAGGTCGACCAGGTGGATCCACTGGGCGCCGTCGCGCTGCCACGCCAGCGCCGCGTCCAGCGGGTCGCCGTAGACGCTCTCGCTGCCGGCGGCGCCCTGCACGAGCCGGACGGCCCGGCCGTCGGCGACGTCCACGGCGGGTAAAAGGGTGAGGCTCAACGTCTTCTCCTCGATCAGGTACGACGGTCCAGGGCGATCACCACGATCGCCGGCAGTACGAGTAGCAACAACACGATCAACGCGACCCGCAGCGCCAGATCGTCGACGAACGTCCAGATCAGAATCATCGCCGCCCCGGTGAGCAGCACGATCGCCGCGCGCTCACCCCGCGAGTGCCGGGCCAGCCGGCCCGAACGACCCCGCCGGACCTGCGGCGTCAACCGGCGCAGAACCGCGCGGCGGCGCTGCCGACGGGCCACCCGGCGCTGCCGGACCGCCCGCTCCCGCGCCTGCTCCGCCTCACGTTCCGCCCGCCGGCGGGCCCGCTCGCGGCTCACCGCGACGCCCGCTGGGCGAACGCCGGGCGGCGTCGACGCTCAGTCACCGGCGGGCAGCGTGGCGAGCCAGTTGCGCAGCAGCGCGGCACCGGTGTCAGCGGACTTCTCCGGGTGGAACTGCGCCGCCGACAGCGGCCCACGCTCCACCGCCGCCACGAAGTCGGTGTCGTGGTGGGCCGTGGTCACCAGCGCGCCCGCGCCCGCCAACGCCGCCGGCTCGCCCATCGCGTACGAGTGCACGAAGTAGAAGCGGCTCTGCGCCGGCAACCCGGCGAACAGCACCGAGCCCTGGGGCGCGCGGACCGTGTTCCAGCCCATGTGCGGCAGGCGGTGCGCCGCCAACCGGGTCACCCCGCCTGGCAGCAGCCCGAGGCCCTTCGTCACGACCCCGTGCTCCTCGCCGTACTCGAAGAGCACCTGCATGCCCACGCAGATGCCGAGCACCGGCCGGCCCGCCGCCACCCGCTCCGCGATCACCGGGCCCGCGCCGAGCGCCTCGATACCCGCCATGCACGCGGCGTACGCGCCCACCCCCGGCACCACGAGACCATCGGCGGCAGCCGCCGCGGCCAGGTCGTCGGTCACCCGGACGCTCGCGCCGGCCGCTTCGAGGGCCCGCTCCGCCGAGCGCAGGTTGCCCGAGCCGTAGTCGAGCACCACCACGTCGGCGGTCACGACCCCGACTCCGGGATCAGCCGCAGCACCCCGGCGGCCGTGGCGAGCAGCGCCAGCAGCGCGGTCACCACGACGGCGCCGCGCGGAGCGCCCTGCCGGTGCAGCGACCACGCCCCACCCACCAGCACTCCGGCGAGAATCAACAGCAACGTCGGCAACGCGGCACCCATCAGAGCCACCTTCCATTCGCGACTGCGGGGCTCCGCTGCGCTGCGCTCCTCGCGCTCATCAGAGAGCACCCTTCGTGCTCGGGATCGCGCCCGCCGCCCGCGGGTCGATCGCGGTGGCCTCGCGCAGCGCCCGGGAGACCGCCTTGAACTGGGCCTCCACCACGTGGTGCGCGTCCGGGTGCCCACCGGGACGCGCCGCCCGCAGCACGTCGACGTGCAGGGTCACCCGGGCCGCCTGGCCGAACGACTCCCAGATGTGCCGGGTCATGCTCGTCGCGTAGACCGGCCCGATGTACGGCGCGAGCAGCGGCTCGTCGTGCACCACGTACGGGCGGCCGGACAGGTCCACCGCGGCCCGGACCAGCACCTCGTCCATCGGGACGGTCGCCGACCCGTACCGCCGGATGCCGGCCTTGTCGCCCAGCGCCTGATCGAACGCGGCGCCCAGCGCGAGAGCTGTGTCCTCCATCGTGTGGTGCGCGTCGATCTCCAGGTCGCCCACCGTGCGGACGGTCAGGTCGTAGCCGCCGTGCCGGGCGATCTGGTGGAGCATGTGGTCGTAGAAGCCCACGCCGGTGCTGATCTCGGCGGCGCCGGTGCCGTCGAGGTCGATCTCGACGAGGACCTTGGTCTCCTTGGTGATCCGCTCCACCCGGGCGGTCCGGCTCATCACAGGGTCTCCATCGCAGTCAGAAAAGCATCGGTCTCGGCCGGCGTGCCGGCGGTCACCCGTAGCCAGCCGGGCAGGCCGACGTCACGGACCAGCACCCCCTGCTCCAGCAGGGCGTGCCAGACGGTGGCCTGGTCGCCGCCGACCTCGAACAGCACGAAGTTGGCGTCACTGTCGGCCACCCGCAGCCCGCGAGCGCGCAGCGTCGCCACGATCCGGTCCCGCTGTGCCATCACGGCGGCCACCGTACCGAGCAGGGCGTCGCGGTGGGTCAGCGCCGCGCGGGCGGCGGCCTGGGTCAGCGCGGACAGGTGGTAGGGCAGGCGGACGAGCTGCACCGCCTGCACCACGGCCGGGTCGGCGGCCAGGTAACCCAGCCGGCCCCCGGCGAAGCCGAAGGCCTTGCTCATCGTGCGGGTCACCACGAGCCGCGGGTGGCCGGGCAGCACCGCGAGGGCGCTGACCGTGCCGGGCCGGGCGAACTCGGCGTACGCCTCGTCGACGACCACCATGCCGGGCGCGACGTCGAGCACGGCCGCGACGACCGCCGGGTCGAGAGCGGTGCCGGTCGGGTTGTTGGGTGAGCAGAGGAAGACCACGTCGGGCCGGTGCTCGCGGACCTGGGCGGCCGCCTCGTCGGCGGTCAACCCGAAGTCGACGCCGCGCCGCGCCGGCACCCACCGGGTGCCGGTGCCGAGGGACAGCAGCGGGTGCATCGAGTACGACGGGACGAAGCCCAGCGCGCTGCGCCCCGGCCCACCGAACGCCTGAAGGATCTGCTGCTGGATCTCGTTGGAGCCGTTCGCCGCCCAGACGTGCTCGACGGTGAGCCCGTGCCCCAGGTATTCGGCCAGGTCGGCGCGCAGCGCCACCGCGTCCCGGTCCGGGTAGCGGTTCAGGTCACGCAGCTCGGCGGCGAGCGCCTTGCCGATGGCGTCCACCACCGACTCGGGCACCGGGTAGGAGTTCTCATTGGTGTTGAGCCGCACCGCCACGTCGAGCTGGGGCGCCCCGTACGGCGACAGGCCACGCAGGTCGTCGCGGATCGGCAGATCGTCGAGGCCGCTCACGCCGACTCCTGCGGAAACCGGGCCTGGACGGCCTGGCCGTGCGCCGGCAGGTCCTCCACGGTCGCCAGGGTCACCACGTGCGGCGCCACGTCACGCAGCGCGGCCTCGGTGTACTCGATCAGGTGCACCCCGCGCAGGAAGGACTGCACCGACAGTCCCGAGGAGTGCCGGGCGCAGCCGCCGGTGGGCAGCACGTGGTTGGAGCCGGCGCAGTAGTCGCCGAGTGACACCGGCGACCAGGCGCCCACGAAGATCGCCCCGGCGTTGCGGACGCGCAGCGCCCACTCCCGCGCGTCGACCGTCTGGATCTCCAGGTGCTCGGCCGCGTACGCGTCGACCACCCGCAGCCCCGCCTCAAGGTCGTCGACCAGGACCACGCCGCTCTGCTCGCCGGTCAACGCCGTGGTCACCCGCTCGGCGTGCTTGGTGGCCGGTACCTGCCGGGCCAGCTCGGCCTCGACCGCGTCGACGAGCGCCAGCGACGGGGTGACGAGCACGCTCGCCGCGAGCGGGTCGTGCTCGGCCTGGCTGATCAGGTCGGCGGCGACGTGCGCCGGGTCGGCGGTGTCGTCGGCCAGGATGGCGATCTCGGTCGGACCGGCCTCGGCGTCGATGCCGACCACACCGCGCAGCAGCCGCTTGGCGGCCGTCACCCAGATGTTGCCGGGGCCGGTGACCAGGTCGACGGGCTCGCAGCGCAGCTCACCAGCCGGGTCGACGGCGGAGCCGTACGCCAGCATCGCGACCGCCTGGGCGCCGCCGACCGCGTACACCTCGTCGACGCCGAGCAGCGCGCACGCGGCGAGCACCCGGGCGTCGGGCAGGCCGCCGTTGTCCTTCTGCGGCGGGCTGACCACCACCAGCGAACGCACTCCGGCCGCCTGGGCCGGCACCACGTTCATCACCACCGTCGACGGGTACATCGCCAGGCCGCCGGGGACGTAGAGGCCGACCCGGTCGACGGGCAGCCACCGTTCGGTGACCGTGCCGCCGGGCACCACCTGGGTGACGTGGTCGGTACGCCGCTGGTCGGCGTGCACCCTGCGGGCCCGACTGATCGACTCCAGCAGCGCCTCGCGCACCGCCGGGTCGAGCACCCCCTCGGCCTCGGCGATCGCCTCGACGGGCACCCGCAACACCTCCGGCGAGATGCCGTCGAACCGCTCGCTGGCCTCCCGGATCGCCGGGTACCCATGCTCGCGGACCGCCTCCACCAGCGGGCGGATCCGCTCGACGGCAACGGACACGTCGAGCTGGGCACGGGGCAGCAGACGGCGCGGGTCACCGAGACCGTCGCGCAGGTCGATCCGATTCAGCACCCTTGCGAGTCTAGGCGGCCCGCCCGTCGCCCACCCGGGCCGTCCGGTCGGCGGGACGGTGAGCCGGGCCACGCCGTCGCGGACGGGATTGGTTAGGCTCGACGGCGTGACCGCACGGCTGCCGGTGTTCCCGCTCGCAACGGTGCTCTTTCCCGGGTTGGTGCTGCCACTGCACATCTTCGAGGAGCGCTACCGGGCCCTGGTCCGGCACCTCGTCGACCTGCCCGAGGGCGCGCCGCGCGAGTTCGGCGTGGTGGCCATCCAGGCCGGCTGGGAGGTGGCCCCCACCGGGCCCGGCGCCCGCGCCGGCAACGGGGTCGGCGACGTCACCCTGCACGAGGTGGGCTGCACCGCCGAGCTGCGCCAGGTCACCGAGCTGGCCGACGGCGGCTTCGACATCGTCACGGTCGGCCGACGTCGATTCCGGATCGCCGACGTCGACGACGACACCGCGCCGTACCTGACGGCCGCGGTGGAATGGCTGCCCGAGGCCAGCGGGCCGGACGAGGTGGCCGACCTGCTGGCCGCCCGCGTGATCGCGGTGTTCCGGCAGTACCTGAGCCTGATCCGGCCCGACCCGGAGGAGATCTCCGAGCAGCTTCCGGAGGATCCGACGGTGTTGTCGCACCTGGTGGCGGCCACCGCCGCCCTGACCGTCGACGACCGGCAGCGGCTGCTCGCCATCGACGACACCGCGGCCCGGCTGCGCGCCGAGCTGCGGCTGCTCAACCGCGAGGCGGCTCTGCTGCGCCAGGTGCGGGCGGTTCCGGTGTCGTTGTCGGAGCTGGCGTCCCCGCCGACACCCAACTGAACGACGCCGGGTCGGGCTCCGGGCGCAGCGACGGCCACCGCGACCAGCCGGCCAGCAGGGTGTACGTGACGGCGGCACCGAAGGCCGGCAGCAGCAGGTTGCCGTGCGGCACCGGCAGCACGTGCCCGAGCCAGTCGATCCCGCCGGCCCGCAGGTCGGCGGGTTTGGTGAAGGCCTGCCCCGCCGGGGCGCTCGCCAACAGCCGGTCGAACGTCGCCAGCCCGACCCGACGCCCCACCTGCCAGGCCACCGGGGCCGCGGCGAGGGCGCCCAGCACCGCGCCGAGCAGTCCGACCGGGCCGCGTCGCCGACGCAGCAGGAACCACAGGGCCAGCGCGGCGAGCACGCCGAACGCCAGCCCGAGCAGGCTGAACCAGCCGTCGGCGGCGATCGGCTGCTCCGGCTGGGGCTCGGCGTAGATCGCCCCCTCGGCGGTCTTGAGCACCGGGGTGTCCGGCGCGAACGCCGCCCAGAGCAGCCCGAGCGGCGCACCCAGCACGGCCAGGGCGAGCGCCGCGCCGAGCACCGTCGCCACCGCCCGCACCGGCCGGCGCGGCTCGTCGGGGGTCAGCTCCACCCCGCTCGGGTACGCCGTCACGGCGGCACTCCCGTCGGGAACCGACCCGAACGCCGACCCGGCGGGCGGGGCGGACTCGCTCGGCGGCGGCACGGCCGACGGTCGGGGTGGCGCGGGGCGGTCGTCGGAGATGTCCGCGTGCCGCTCAGGGTCGGGGTTGTCCGGGCTCACCCGATGATCCTCTCAGGCCGCGCGACGGGCCGGGGCGCCGGTGGCGGCGAACCAGCTCACCGGGCGAACGGCTCCGCCATGGCCGCGGCGGCGCGCAGCCACGCCTGGCGGGTCTCCGGCTGGAGCTGGTGATACTCGATCGACGAGCCGGTCTCCAACGCCGGGTCGTACGGCACCACGGCCACCGCGCGGGTACGCGTGGCGAAGTGCCGTTCCAGGTCGTCCTGTAGTGCCGAGCGCCCGGGGGTGGGGCAGGAGATGAGGGTGATCGCGTTGTCGGCCAGCTCGCCCATCCCCTCCTCGTGCAACAGGTCGAGCATCCAGTCGGCGCTGAACGCCGCGTCCTCGCGGGGCACGGTGGTGACCACCAGTTGGTCGGCGGCGTGCATCACGGTGCGCCAGTTGGGGCTCTCCACGTTGTTGCCGGTGTCCACGCAGATCACGTCGTGCGTACGCCGCAGCAGCTCGAGTACCCGCTTGACGGTGAACTGGTCGAGCCGCTGGGCGAAACGGGGGCTCTCCTCGCCGGCCAGCACGTCGTACGAGCCGTCGGAGGCGTGTCGCAGGTAGTCGTCCAGCCGCTCCAGCAGGGTCGCGCCCTCCAGGATCTCGATCTGGGCGAGGTCGCTGACCAGGTGTCGGATGGTGCGGGCGTGCCGGGCGCTGCCGGCCCGCAACCCGAGGGTGCCCCGCAGTTCGTTGTCGTCCCAGGCCAGTACGCCCCGCCCCCGCACGCTGCCGACGGTGGCGGCGGCGAGCACGGTGGCGGTGGTCTTGTGCACCCCGCCCTTGGGGTTGGCGAACGCGAACACCCGGGGCGTGCCCAGGTCGCGGCGGAGCACCCCGGTGGCGCGCTCGGACTCCTGGTCGACGCCCTGCGGGCGCCACTCGACCCGGGCCGGGTAGCCGCGCTCGGCGAGGGCCGAGCCGGGCGGGGTGACCACCGCGACCGGCGGCGGCGCGACCGGCGGGGCGGGGGGTGGAACGACCGGCGGTGGCGCGATCGGGGGGGCGGGTGTCACCGGCGGCGCGGGCGCCGGGTAGCCGGTCTCCGGCTGGTAACCGGTCTCCAGCAGCGCGTAGCGGGACTCGCCGACGGGATTGCCCGGCCGGTAGCCGTTGTCCAGGATGGCGTAGCGCGATTCCGGCTCGGCGCGGCGCGGCGGCTCGGGCTCCGCCTGGTAACCCGGCTCCACCTGGTAACCCGGCTCGGCCCGGTAGGTCGGCTCGGCCCGGTAGCCGGGCTCGGCGCGGTACGTCGGATCGGCACGGTAGTCCGGCTCGGACCGGTACCCGGGCTCCGCGCGGTACGCGGGCTCGGCACGGTAGTCCGGCTCGGACCGGTACGCCGGCTCGGCGCGGTAGTCCGGCTCCGAGCGGTACGCCGGCTCGGCACGGTAGTCCGGCTCCGAGCGGTATCCCGGTTCGGCCCGGTAGGCGGGGTCGACCCGGTACGTCCCCTCGGCCCGGTAACCGGGCTCCTGGCCGTACGACAGATCGGCCGGATGCCCGATGGCCGACGCGCGCCCCGCGTAGCCGTTGGGGGCCGCGCGTCGCGGCAGTGGGTCCGGGGCCGCCTCGTCGGCACGGCGCTCGGGCTCGGGCTGCTCCGCCGCCCGACCGCCCAGCCGGGCACGGTCGAGCAACGCCCGCCACCTCGGCGCTGGTTCGGCCGGCCGGCCCCAGCCGGTCTCACTGCCCTCCACGGCCCGCCCTCCCAGCGCCATCGATCTCTGCCTGACAGGCTACGAACCAAACCCTATTCGGACCACTCCTGTGGGCGCACGCCGCCCGGCGTAGATCACGGCGGGGAGGTTGCCAGCAACCCGGCGTCGGTCGCGTCCGGGGAGGTGGTGAGCGCCGGCGGGGCAGGCGCGGTGGACTGCGCCGGGGTCGGCTCGGGTGACGCAATCGTTACGAGCGGTGCGGGTTCCGACGATTCGCCCATCGGCACCGGCGGCATCGGCGTGCTCGACGTCGACCCGGCGCTCGGGCGCGGCGTCGACGACGGACTCGGCCCGGTGTCGGCCGGCGGGCGGACCACGTCGCGCTGCTCGGGCAGCGGCGGCGTGAAGACCGTACGGTCGAGCCGGTACACCTCGGGCGCCGGATCGACGGCCCGCACGTCCGGGCGGGCGGCCACCCGGCGCAGCGCCTCCGGCGCGGCCCGCACCACCGCCGCGTAGACGCAGGCGCAGCCGGCCCGGTACGCCCGAGCCTCGGCGCCGGCCACGTCCGCGTCGACGGCGTACCGCTCCCGCAGCTCGCGCTCGGCGACGCCGTCGCCGCGCACCGCGGCGGCCCGCGCCCGGTAGTCGGCGGCCTCGCCGTCCTTGCGGGCGGCCACGCGTTCCATCTGGGCGACCACGTCGTCGGGCACCCGCAGGGCCGGGATGCGGACGATCTCGGTCTGCCGACCGGGCAACGGGACCCGCCCGAAGACGGCCGAGACCGACACGTCGCCGAGGACCGTGGCCAGGCGCTGTGGCGGCAGGTACGTGCCGAGCGTGACCAACGCGTACGTCCCGTCCCCGGTGGCCGGCGCGGTCGGACCCAACGCGGCCAGGTCGGCCGCCGCGGAGCTGAGGTAGCCCGGCACGGAGTCGCCGTCGGCCACCCCGACGCGGGTCACCTCGCCCACCGTCGGGTCGCTGACCGGTGCGTCGTCGACGGCCCAGACGGCCGTGCCCAGCACCGCCGCCGCGGAGAGCACCGCGGCCCAGCTGAGCACGCCGGACCGCGTCGGGGTGTCACCGAGACGGGCCACCGCCCGGGTCAACGGCGGCAGCAGCCGTTGGTCCAGCTGCCGCAGCAGGTCGCCGGCGCGCACGGGCGGGATCCCCTCGTCGGATCGATGTCGGGTGGTCGCCGCTCAGTCACGCAGGATCTCAAGCGCACGTTCCAGATCGTCAGGGTAGTCGCTGACGAACCGGACCTCGTCCCCCGAACGGGGATGCAAAAAGCTCAGTTCGCGGGCGTGCAGCCACTGACGGGCCAGGCCGAGACGGGCCGAGAGGGTGGGGTCGGCGCCGTACGTGAGGTCACCCACGCAGGGGTGCCGCAGGGTGGAGAAGTGCACCCGGATCTGGTGGGTCCGGCCGGTCTCCAACCGGACGTCGACCAGGCTGGCGGCCGGGAACGCCTCGAGAGTGTCGTAGTGGGTGATGCTCGGCTTACCGCCGGACACCACGGCCCAGCGGTAGTCGTGGGTGGGGTGCCGGTCGATCGGCGCGTCGACGGTGCCCCGCAACGGGTCCAGGTGGCCCTGCACCACGGCGTGGTAGCCCTTGTCGACCTCGCGGTACTTGAAGGCCCGCTTCAACGCGGTGTACGCCTGCTCGCTCTTGGCCACCACCATGATCCCGGTGGTGCCCACGTCGAGGCGGTGCACCACGCCCTGGCGCTCGGCGGCGCCGCTGGTGGAGATGCGGTGGCCGATCGCGGCGAGCGCGCCGATCACCGTCGGGCCGGTCCATCCCGGGCTGGGATGCGCGGCCACCCCGACGGGCTTGTCCACCACGACGATGTCGTCGTCGGCGTACACGACGCGCAGGCCCGGGACCGCCTGCGGCACCACGGTCGGCGGCGCGACCGGAGCGGGCAGCGTGACGTCCAGCCAGGAGCCGGCCTTGACCTTGTGGGAGTTGGGTCGGGCGGCGCCGTCGACGAGGGCGTCGCCCGCGTCGACGAGGGCCGCCGCGGCGGTCCGGGAGAGACCGAAGAGCCGGGACACCGCCTGGTCCAGGCGCATGCCGTCGAGACCGTCGGGTACGGGCAGGGAACGGTGGTCGCCGCCAGCGGCGAAGGCGGAGGTCATGCCCGCTCCCGCTGCTCGGCGTCGGCGGTGGCGTTCGCGTCGCCGCTGGCGCCGTCACCGCCGGCCCGCCGGCCGTCGCGCTGCCGACCGGTCAGCTCGAGCAGCACGGCCAGCACCACGCCACAGACGAGCGAGCTGTCCGCCAGGTTGAACACCGGAAAGTACTCGCCGTACGGCCCGAAGACGCTGATCATGTCGACCACGTGCCCGTGGAAGGGCGCGGGCGCCCGGAAGATCCGGTCCATGAGGTTGCCCAGCGCGCCGCCGAGCACCAGGCCGAGGGAGATCGCCCACGGCAGCGAGCGCAGCCGCAGCGCCATCCAGACGATCCAGCCGACCACGCCGATGGTGATCAGCGGGAACACCCAGGTGTAGTCCGCCCCGATGCTCCACGCGGCGCCACTGTTGCGGGTCAGGCTCAGGTAGACCAGCCCGCCCAGGATCCGGACCGGCTCGCGGTCGGTGAGGCCGGCCAGGGCGAGGTGTTTGGTCACCAGGTCGGCCAGCAGGGCCACCAGGGCCACTGCGGCGAGGATCGCGACAGCCCGGGGACGGGCCCTGCCGCCGTCCGGGTCGGTGCGGCCGGGTTCGGCGGGCGGTGCTGCGGTCATGCGCTCCCCATCGAGGTGTCTCGGCGGTGATCGCTCACCGTCTCGTCGCAGACGGGGACCGGGCTTTCAGCGCCGCTCCTCCAACTGCTTGCACGTCACACACAGGGTGGCCGACGGGAAGGCGGCGAGGCGCTCGACCGGGATCGGGTTGCCGCACCGCTCGCACCAGCCGTAACCACCCTCGTCGAGGCGCTCCAGGGCGCGCTCGACCTGCGTGATCCGTTCCAGAATGCTGTTGGCGAGAGAGATCTCCTGCTCCCGCTCGAAGGTCTTGGTGCCGGTGTCGGCCTGGTCGTCCCCGGCCGAGTCCGTCAACCGCTCGCGCTGCAGCTCGGTGATCTCGCTCAGCGTCTGATCGTACTCGGCGCGAAGCTCGTCCCGGCGCGCCGCCAGCGCCGCCCGGATCTTCTCGGTCTCCGCCGCGCTGCGGGTGGCCTTGGCCACCGGCTTGCGGCCGGCGGTCCTGGTGTCGGCTGGCTTCGCCATGGGTCGCTCCCTCGGCCGGGGAGCCGCGCGGTCGCGGCACCTGGTCAGGGGGCGCCGACGAAGGCGTCCCCTGAGTACGAAAAGGGGCGCACGGCGACAATGGCCGCGCACTCCCGAGGTTGGCAAGAATACGGAACGTACAGGCGTCCGACAACGTGGCGCACCGTCGCACCGCTCAACTGCCCCTAGCCCTGCCTAACTGGGGCAAAGGGAACGCTAGCAGATCAACCGACCGCTTCATCTCCGTACTCGCCAAACCATCGGGCCAGCCGACCCCGTCGGCTGACGGCCCGCAGCCGCCGTTCGGCGGCGTCGCGTACCCCACCGGCGGCGACGATCAGCAGGCTGTCGCCGGTCTTCAGCCGGGTGTCCGGGCCGGGCACGAAACCCACCCCGTCGCGCAGCACCAGGGTCACCGAGGCGCCCAGCGGCAACCGCAGCTCGTCGACGTGCACGCCGGCCAGCCGGGAGCCCGGCGGCACCTCCAGTTGCAACAGGTCGGCGCGCATCCGCTCGAGCGGCGCCGTCTCCACGTGGATCTCGGCGGCCTCCGCCGGCGCGGTGGTCCCCAGCCGGCGGGCGAGCGGACCGAGCGTGCCGGTCTGCACGAGCGTGAAGATCACCACCAGCACGAAGACCGCGTCGAAGAGGCGTTCCGCGCCCGGCACCCGTTGCGAGAGCGGGATGGTGGCCAGCACGATCGGCACCGCCCCGCGCAGTCCGGCCCAGGACAGGAACGCCTGCTCCCGAAGGCCGACCCGGAACGGCAACGCCGAGACCGCCACCGACAGCGGCCGGGCCAGCAGCACCAGCGCCAGACCGGCGACCACCGCCGGCAGCACCGCGGCGTCCAATCGGCCG
Source organism: Micromonospora sp. NPDC049662 (assembly GCF_040675055.1). Taxonomy (NCBI): domain Bacteria; kingdom Bacillati; phylum Actinomycetota; class Actinomycetes; order Micromonosporales; family Micromonosporaceae; genus Micromonospora; species Micromonospora sp. NPDC049662. Next base: position 9,868 of record NZ_JBFAOC010000080.1, on the reverse strand, counting down.
GGCGCGACCAGCAGGCCGAGCAGCACGAACAGGCCGATCTGCGCGAGCCAGGCCAGCCCGTCGGCGAAGCCGAGGATCGCCTGTCGGTGCGGCAGGCGGGCGTTGCCCAGCAGCACCCCCGCCACATATACGGCGAGGAAGCCCGAGGCGTGCAGCACGGCGCCGGCGGCGTACGCCAGGACGGTGATCCCCACCGCCGCGATCGGGTACAGGCCGGCCGAGGGCAGCGCCGCCCGGCGCAGCGCCCAGGTGCCGGCGAGGCCAGCGCCCACACCGACGGCCGCGCCGACGCCCAGCTCGTAACAGACCAGCGCGACCTCGTACCACCACGGGTGCGCCCAACCCTCGTGGGACAGCAGCACCACCAGCAGCACCACCGGGGCGTCGTTCATGCCCGACTCGGCCTCGAGGGTGGCCACCAGCCGGGGTGGCAACCGCAGCCGCCGCAGGGTGGCGAACACCGCCGCCGCGTCGGTGGAGGAGAGCACCGCGCCGTAGAGCAGCGCCAACCGCCAGTCCAGGCCCAGCAGCAGGTGTACGGCGACGCCGACCACCACGATGCTCACGACCACGCCGACCGTGGAGAGCGCGGACGCCAGCGCGAGCACCGGACGCAGCGTGCTCCACCGTGCGGTGAGGCCGCCCTCGGCGATGATCACGATCAGCGCGCAGAATCCGAGGGTCCGGGTCAGGTCGACGTCGTCGAAGCGGATACCGAGCCCGGCCTCGCCGATGGCCACGCCGAGCGCCAGGTAGACCAACAGGCTGGGCACCCCGAGGCGGGTCGAGAGCCGGACCGCGCCAACCGCCACCAGCAGCACGGCCGCGCCGAGCAACAGCGCGATGTCCAGGCCGGGCGTCACGGTCGCCGGGCCCGGGCGATCCTCACCCCGCGGCTCCGTCGCGCAGTCGGCGCAGCACGTCGGGCAGCTCGGGGGTGGGCCGGTCGACGAGGAAGAGCTTGTCCCGGCTGGTCGCGCCGGTCCGCAGCGACACCGCCGCCGGCCGGACGCCGAGCGCGGCGGCGAGGGCGCGGCGGGCCGCCTCGGTCGCCCGACCGTCCACCGCCGGAGCGTGGACGGCGATCACCAGGGAAGGGCCGTGCGGGCCGTCGAAGCGACCACCGACGGCATCGCGGGAGGCGCCCGGCTTCACCCGTACCGCAACGGTGAGCGCGTCCTGCGGGGGCACCGGCACCGCTTTTCAGAACGGCCGGGCGTCGATGAGCAGGGCGGTGGCCGGCGCGCACGCCGCGCACGGCGTGAAGCCCAGCTCGACCGCCTCGGCGACGGGAAGCGTCTCCGGGGTCCGGCCGATCAGGTGCGGGCACGCGGCCAGGTGGTAGCGGGGCCGTCCGTCCACCACCTCGACGGAGTCGGGCAGCCGGGAGATCCGGGCCGCCTCGGCGGGGGTGACCGGTTGCTCCGCGGGCTCGTCGGCCAGCGGGTCGGCGGTCACGGCGTCGGCCCGGTACGCCTCGTCGGCGCGGGCCACGAACGGGGACGCCGGGCTGACGGGCGAGGTGCGTGCACCGCCGTCGGCCGCCGCGTCGGGCTCGTACGGCGAGGCCACGTCATACGCCGGCTCGGGGTCGGACGGCGGCTCGGGTGGTTGCCGCCACCCGGTGCCGCCGTCGCCGACCGTCGAAGGTACGTGCTGGACCGGCACATCCGGCTCGGCCAGCGGTGGCCCGTACGCGGCACCCGGCTCGGCCCGGCTGGCCGTGCGGAATGCCCCGCGGTCCCGCAGGCCGGCCCGGCCGGGATCCGCCGAGGCGCGGTTGGCGGCTGCCTGGCGGGCGCCCACCACCAGCGCCACGGCGGCCAGCAGACTGGCCGCGATGGAGATGGTCAACAGAGTGCTGGAGCCACCGGCCAGGCCGAACACCAGCAGCACCACGGCGACGAGGATGAGCAGGAGACTCGCGACTATCACGGCTCACCCCTGCCGCGTCGTACCGTCCAGGCGGGGCCGGCGACCGTCACCATCTGCGGAGAGCGATCGCCGGCCGGTGCTCAGCGTCCGGCTTCGAGGGCGCCGGAGCGCCCGCCGCCGTACGAACCGGCGAGGCCCGCCGCGGCCAGCCCGTTGCCGCCGGCGACCCGGCCCGCCTCGGAGCGGGTCATCTCGGCTTCGAGGCCCTGGCCGCGACCGTCGAGGTCCCGCAGCTGGCTCTCCAGGTACGCCTTGAGCCGGGTGCGGTACTCGCGCTCGAACTGCTTGAGCTCCTCGATGTGCTTCTGCAGGGCCGTGCGCTTGGCGTCCAGGCCGCCCATGGCCTCCTGGTGCCGCTGGCGGGCGTCCCGCTCCAGGGCGTCGGCCTTCGCGCGAGCCTCGCGGGTCACCTCCTCGGCCTTGCTCCGCGCCTCGGACAGCAGCGAGTCGGCCTCGCGACGCGCGTCGGACACGTGGTCGTCGGCGGTGCGCTGGGCCATCATCAGCACCCGCAGCGCCTGCTGCTCACCGTCACCGGTGACGCCGGCCGGGCCGCCGGTCGCGCGGACCTGCTCCAGCTCGGCCTGCATGGCGCGGGCGGCCTGCTCGGCGGCGGACTTGTCGCGCTGGACCCGGTCGAGCTGGGCCTTGACGTCGTTGAGCTCCGCCGCCAGTCGGGCGTCGCCGCCGGGGCCGGCGGGGGCACCGCCACGGCCGCCGCGCTCCACCTGGGCGCGCAGCTCGTTGTTCTCCTCGATGAGACGGGCGAGCTCGCGCTCGACCTCGTCCAGGAAGGCGTCGACCTCCTCCTCGTCATACCCCCGCTTGCCGATCGGCGGCTTTTTGAAGGCGACGTTGTGTACGTCGGCCGGGGTCAGCGGCATCGAAACTCCTCGGGTCAGTTGCGGCCGCGAAAGCGCGTCGGTCATCAGGCAGATGCCCTGATCGACGGCCCTAACACGAACTCCATCAGCACGAACAGGATAACCAGGAGCACAAGGGAGGCCAGGTCGATGCTCACGGTACCAATTCGCAGCGGAGGGATCACACGCCTCAACGCGTTGAGAGGGGGATCAGTGACGCTCCACACGGATTCCAGTCCTGCCGCCGCTCCGCGCCCCGGCTGCCACCGGCGGCCGTACTGCAGGACGGCGCTCAACACGAACCGGGACAGAAGAAGAAGCAGGAAGACATAAAGGACCAGGTACAACACTTGCAGCAAGATCGACAACACGGTCAGCGACGTCCCTCGGGTCGGGCGGGGTCAACTCAGGCTGAAAAAACCGCCCTCAGCGATCTTGGCCTTGTCCTCAGCGGTGACCTGGACATTGGCCGGTGAGAGCAGGAACACCCGATTGGTCACGCGCTCGATCGTACCGCGCAGCCCGAACGCCAGGCCGGCCGCGAAGTCAACCAGACGGCGGGCGTCGGCCTCGTCCATCTCGGTGAGGTTGATGATCACCGGTACGCCGTCGCGGAAGTGCTCACCGATGGTGCGCGCCTCCCGGTAGGTGGTCGGGTGCAGGGTGGTGATCTGGTAGCGCTGCTCCTCCTCGGGCACGACCACGCGCTCCCGCGTCACGGCCTGCGGCGCGAGGGCCAGGTTGTCGCGGGTGTGGTAGGTCAGCGCGCCCGACGTCTCACTCGCCGAGGACCGCGTGATCGACCGTACGCTGGAGCGCTCAGCCCGCTCGGAGCGCTCAGCCCGCTCAGCCCGCTCAGCCCGGTCGGAGTCGCCACGGTCGGAGTCGGCGAGCCGCCCGGCCGACCGCTCGGAGAGCCGGCCCCGCTCGCTCGCGCGCGTCCGGGGAGCCGGCGGCTCCTCGGTGTCGTCGTCGTCCTCGTCGGCGAACTCCTCGGCGTACCGGCTCTGCCGGTAGCGCGAGTCACGGTAACCACCCTTGTCGTAGTCACCGTCGTCGTAGGCCCGCTCGTCGTCTTCCTCGACGAGACCGAGCCAGACCCCCGCCTTGCGCAGTGCACCCATCCCGCGCCCTTCCGTCCGCCGTGCGGCACTCGCCCCCGTGCCATGTCGCCCGTCGCGAGTGGACAACCATGCCCATCGGACCGGGACGGCAATCCCGTGACATGCGATTCGCGTCGCGTGTCACGACCCCCACAGGATCAGCCGTCCCTGAAACAACACTGATGTAATTTGCCTGTCTCGCGGTCAGGCTACCGCAGCGTGGGACGCATTCCGAGCAACGCGCTACCGACGCGGACATGTGTCGCGCCGTAACGGATCGCGATTTCCAGATCGCCGCTCATCCCCGCCGACAACGCTGTCGCTCCCGGATGGACCGATCGGAACGCCTCGGCGATCTCGGCCAGCCGGGCGAAGGCGCGATCCGGCGGCCAGCCCAGCGGCGCGACCGCCATGAGGCCGGCCAGGCGCAGCGCCGGCGACTCGGCGACCGCCGCGGCGACCGTGTCCAGGCCGGACTCCGGGTCGGCCGACCCGGGCAGAGCGCCGCCCCGCGCCGGGTCACCGTCGATGCTCACCTGCACCAGGGCGTCCAACGGCCGTTCCCGCTGCGCCGCCGCGCCGTCCAGTGCCCGGGCCAGCCGTACGCTGTCCACCGAGTGCACGACGTCGGCGTAACGGACCACCGAACGGGCCTTGTTGCGCTGCAACTGCCCGATGAAGTGCCAGCGTGGACGTATCCCCGCGGCGGCCACCTCGGCCGCCTTACCGGCGGCCTCCTGGTCGCGGTTCTCCCCCATGTCGGTCACCCCGAGCCCGGCCAACGCCAGCACGTCCCCGGCCGGGTAGGTCTTGGTCACGGCGATCATGGTGACGTCGGCGGGATCCCGGGCCGCCTCGGCGCAGGCTTCGGCGATCCGGGCCCGTACCGTCGCCAGACCGGCCGCGAGTTCGGCGCTCCGGTCCGGTCGTACCGTGGCTGAGCTGTCGGTCATCGGCGGCGCTCAGGAGCCGTTCTTGAGGAAGTCGGGCACGTCCACGTCGTCGAAGAGCACCCGGCGGGGCGACTGCGTCGGGGCCGGCAGGGTGGCCGGCGGCGGCACCGGGGTGGTCTGCGGCGCCGGCTGGTTGGTGTTGGTCTTGCGGGACGGCTCGGCCGCCTTGTAGGCCGGCGTGCCGCCGTCGAAGCCCGCCGCGATGACCGTCACCCGCACCTCGTCACCGAGCGCGTCGTCGATGACCGCGCCGAAGATGATGTTGGCGTCCGGGTGGGCCGCGTCGGTGACCAGCTGCGCCGCGTCGTTGATCTCGAAGAGGCCCAGGTCGGAGCCGCCGGCGATGGAGAGCAGCACGCCGCGCGCGCCGTCCATGCTCTGCTCCAGCAGCGGGCTCGAGATGGCCGCCTCGGCCGCCTCGACCGCGCGGTTCTCCCCGCGGGCGCTACCGATGCCCATCAACGCGCTGCCCGCGCCGCTCATCACGCTCTTGACGTCGGCGAAGTCCAGGTTGATCAGACCCGGGGTCGTGATCAGGTCGGTGATGCCCTGCACACCGGAGAGCAGCACCTGGTCGGCGGTGCGGAACGCGTCCATCATGCTGATGTTGCGGTCGCCGAGCGCCAGCAGCCGGTCATTCGGGATGACGATCAGGGTGTCGCACTGGTTACGCAGTTCGTCTATCCCGGACTCGGCCTGCACCTGCCGGCGCTTGCCTTCGAACGAGAACGGCCGGGTCACCACGCCGATGGTCAGCGCGCCGAGCTTGCGGGCGATGTTCGCCACCACGGGCGCGCCGCCGGTGCCGGTGCCGCCGCCCTCGCCGCAGGTCACGAAGACCATGTCGGCGCCCTTGAGCACCTCCTCGATCTCGTCGCGGTGGTCCTCGGCGGCGTTCTTGCCGACGTCCGGGTTGGCGCCCGCGCCCAGCCCGCGGGTCAGCTCGCGGCCGACGTCGAGCTTGACGTCGGCGTCACTCATCAGCAGCGCCTGGGCATCGGTGTTGATCGCGATGAACTCGACGCCCTTGAGCCCAACCTCGATCATCCGGTTGACGGCGTTGACGCCGCCACCCCCGATGCCGACGACCTTGATGACCGCCAGGTAGTTGTGCGGAGGTGTCATCTCCGGTCCTTTCCCTTCGAGATTGGCTTCGGCCGACCGGGTACGGCGTGGCCAGCCCAGCGGCCGACGACAGCGCCACCAGCGAGGATCAGAGGTGAACCCTCACCCTCTACTAGAGGCTTACAGTTATGTCAACCACTGAACCTCTTCGGGGCAACGTAAGCGCCGCCGCGCCATGAGCCAAGGACCCGGTCGGCGTGTCGCCGGCCGGAGCGCGACTCGTCACGTCCACGGCCCGCTCAGTCGGTCAGCGGAAGGTCACCACGTCCGGCGCGCTCACGTCGATCCGCTCGCTCTCCTCCCCGAGCAGCGCGGTGGCCACCCGGGCCTTGTCCGCGCTCCGCGTGGCGTCTCCCCAGACCACCGTGCGGTTCCCCCGCAGCCGCAGGCTGATCCGGGCCAGACCCGCCACGCTCACGTCCACCAACTCGGCACGCAACTGCGGGGTCAGCGCGCCGAGCACCTCCAGCGCGGCCCGGGTGTCCGGGTCGGCCGCGGCGGGTCGGACCACCCGCACCAGCGGCAGCCCGGCCGGGCGGCGGTCCACCGTCTGGAACGCCACACCGCTGCCGTCGATCACGGCGAACGCGTCCGCCTGCGGCACCACCGCCACCGGCGTCCGCTCGGTAACCTTCACCACCAGCGTGCCCGGCCAGTCCCGCGACACCGTGGCCCGCTCCACCGGCGCCAACCCACCGACCCGACGCGCGGCGGCCGCGAGGTCCACCCGCGCCAGCGGCACCCCGTCGGCAACCCCCACCGCGTCCCGTACCTGCACGTCCGTGACCAGCTTGGCGCCCTGGACGCTGACCGACCGGACACCGAACAGTCCGGTGCCGAGCACCGTCCAGGCGATCAGCCCGAGCAGCGCCAGCACGCCGGCAGCCACCGCCCACGGCATCGCCGCCCGCATCCGGCGCTGGCGGGCGCGGGCCATGAACCGGCGGGTCGACGCCGGCACCGCGTCGCTGCCGGCCCGGACCAGCTGCCAACGCCGGACCGGACCGCGCCGCGCAGAGCCGCCGTCGGGAGGGCTGGTCCGCCCGCGGGCGGGGCCGGGGCTCATCCGGCCGTGGGCGTCGCGCCGTCCGGTGCGGCGGCGCCGAGGGCCGCCCCGTCGCCACCCGCCGTGGACCCGCCCGGCACCGGCTGGCCGATCGCCGGGGTCGTCGCCAGCGGATCGACGGCCGCGGTCGCCGAGGAGCCGGCGGTACGCGCCCCCAGCGCCGCCAGCAGCTCGTCACCCATCAGCGAGATCGGTGGCGCGCCCATGGTGACCACGACGTCGCCCGTACCGGCCCGCCGGGCCACCTCGCCCGGCACGGCCTCCCACGAGTCGACGAACACCTTACGGTCGGCGGGCAGGTCCACCGCCGCGATCAGCGCCGCCGAGCCCTCGCCGGGCTGGCGCAGCTCGCCCGGCCCGAAGACCTCCAGCAGCACCACCTCGTCGGCGATGGCCAGCGCCTCGGCGATCTCCGCCTGGTTGTCGCGGGTGCGGTACAGCCGGTACGGCTGGAAGACGACGATCAGCCGCCCGTCCCCGGCCACCTCGCGCAGCGTCTGCAACGCCAGCCTGATCGAGGTCGGGTGGTAGGCGTACTCGTCGTAGACCAGCACGCCGTCCGCGACGCCCTTGCGCTCGAAGCGCCGCCGCACCCCGGGGAAGACCGCGAGCGCGGCCTCCGCCGCCTCCAGGGGCAGTTCGAGAAGGTACGCCGTCAGCACCGCCGCGGCGCTGTTGAGCCCCATGTGCCGCCCGGGCACCGGCAGCCGGAACTCGCCCAGCGACCGTCCGTCGATCGCGGCCAGGTAGCGCACGCCGCGCGCGGAGGAGGCGATGTCGGTCAGCCGCAGGTCGGCGTCCTCGGCCGCGCCGTAGGTGAACACCCGCCGTCCCTCGGCGCGCAGGGTCTCGGCCAGCCGCCGACCGCCCGGGTCGTCGGCGCAGGTGATGATGAACCCGCTCGGGTCGGTGAGCCGCGCGAACTCCGCGAACGCCGCCTCCAGCGTCGCGAGGTCGCCGTAGGTGTTCAGGTGGTCCGGCTCGACGTTGGTGATGACCGAGACGTACGGGCGGTAGATGAGGAACGAGCGGTCGCTCTCGTCGGCCTCGACCACGAAGTGCTCGCCGGTGCCGTGGTGGGCGCCCGAGCCGACCTCGGAGATCTCCCCACCGATCACGAAGGACGGGTCCACACCGGCCTGCTGGAGCACCATCGTCACCATCGACGTGGTGGTGGTCTTGCCGTGCGTACCGGCGACCGCGATCGCCCGGCGGCCGGTCATCGCCGCCGCGAGGGCCTCCGAGCGGTGCAGCACCCGCAGGCCACGGCGACGGGCCTCGACCAACTCCAGGTGGTCCTTCGGAATGGCCGAGGAGTAGACGACCGTGTCCACCCCGTCCAGGTTGGACGCCTCGTGGCTGAGGTAGATGGTGCCGCCGAGCGCCCGCAGGCCTGCCAGCGACGGCCATTCGCGCAGGTCGCTACCGGAGACCTGGATGCCCCTCGTGAGCAGCAGCCGGGCCACTCCGAGCATGCCCACCCCGCCCACGCCGATCAGGTGCACCGCGCCCAGGTCCTCGGCGGTCAGCGTGCCGGCCGGGGTGAACTGCGCGGTCATCGGGCCACCGCCTCGAGGACGAACGAGCGCAGCGCCTCGTCACCGTCGCGCCGCCCGTACGCGGACGCCGCCGCGCCCATCGCGTACAGCCGCTGCGGGTCACGGATCAGCGGGATGACCGCACGCTCCAGCCAGTCCGGAGTCAGCTCCGCGTCGTCGACCAGCAGACCGCCGCCGGCCTCCACCACGGGCAGGGCGTTGCGCCGCTGCTCCTGATTGCTGTGCGGATACGGCACGAAGATCGTCGGCAGGCCGATCGCGGCCACCTCGGCGACGGTCATCGCCCCGCCCCGGGCCAGCATCAGGTCGGCGGCGGCGTAGCCCAGCTCCATCTCGGACAGGTACGGCAGTGTCACGTACGGAACCGGCAGGTCGGTGGGGATCGGCACCGGCTCGTTGCGGGCGCCCATCACGTGCAGCACCTGCACGCCGTTGCGGGCCAACTCCTTGGCCGCGCCGGAGACCGCCAGGTTGACCGAGCGGGCGCCGGACGACCCGCCGGCCACGAAGAGCACCGGCAGATCCGGGCGGAGGCCGAACCGGGCGCGGGCGGCGTTGCGCATCGCGTACCGGTCCAGCGCGGCGATGCTGCGGCGCAGCGGCACACCCACCACGGTGGCGTCCCGCAGCGACTCGGCCTGACTCGGCTGGTGCGGGAAACCGACCGCCACGTTCTTGGTGAACTTCATGCCGAGGCGGTTCGCGACGCCCGGCGGCACGTTCACCTCGTGGATCACCATCGGCAGCTCACGCCGCCACGCGGCCAGGTAGGCCGGCACCGAGACGTACCCGCCGAAGCCGACCACCGCGTCGGCGCGCACCTCGTCGATCACCTTGCCCGCCGCGCGGGCCGCGGTCCACATCCGGCCCGGGGTACGCACCAGGTTCAGGTTGACCGACCGGGGCAGCTGGTACGCCGGGATCTGCCGCAGGTCGTAGCCGTGCGGCGGGATCAGCTCGTTCTCCATGCCCTTGGGTGTGCCGAGACAGGTGATCCGGACGCCCGGGTCGTGTCGGCGCAGGCAGTCGGCGAAGGCGAGCAGCGGGTAAATGTGCCCCCCGGTGCCACCTCCCGCGAGCACCACCGAACGCAGCGGACCCATCAGCGTCTCCTCTCGCTCGCCGTACCCTGACGGCTCCGGCCCTGCCGGACACCGCGCGGTACGGCCTGGTCGTCCTTCCGCCGCTCCCGCGCCCGGGGCACTGGCCCTCGGGCCGCCGGTGGCGTCGCCGGCCGGGGGCGCCGGCCGGGGACACGCGGGAA
>NZ_JBFAOC010000079.1:0-26835 GCF_040675055.1 Micromonospora sp. NPDC049662 | reverse complement strand
TCCGAATTGCCGGAGGCGGACCAGTACGGGAGGTCGATCGCGGCCACCGGGTTGAACGCCGCCTGCACACGCTGGATCTGCGCGTTGCTCCACGGGTCGGGCAGGTTGTCCGCGCCGTAGACCGGGCGAGTGTTCTCCTCCGTGGTGAAGTCGGTGGTTCGCACGCCGGGTACGACGCTGGCCCAGGCGGAGAGCAGCGTGTACGGGCGTAGGTCGCTGGCGTCCTTGCCGCGCTTGGCGGCAGTCGCGGTGGCGAACCATGTGAAGCCCTGCTTGGTGCTGCAGGCGGGCCAGATGTACTCGCCTTCGCCGTCCGGGCGCCCGGTGTGGCGATTCAGGGCCTCGCCGTAGCGGCCGACGCCGTCCAGGTAGTGCGCGAAGATGGTGAAGTTGGGGTAGGTCATGGCCGGGTACCGGCTGGGCGAGTCCGCGCCAATGCCGGCGTCGATGCTGATCGGCCGGGTGCCGTCGTTGCCGTTCATCACCGCGTACAGGTCCTGTTGGAACTGCTGCGAGTCGTTGCTGTTGGAGCTGGGCTCGTTGATCTGACTCCAGCGGATGATCGCCGGATGGTTGCGGTCGCGCAGGGTCAGCGCACGAGCGTGGGCCACCATGTTGGTGCGTCCGGACACGAAGTCCTGGGAACCACTGCGGATGGCCGTCTCGTCGATGACCATCAGGCCCATCTCGTCGGCCACGTCGAGCATGTACGGGCTGGCCGGTTCCATGTGCATGCGTACCACGTTGTAGTTGAGACGCTGGTAGTTGTCCACCGCCTGCGGCCAGCCGCCGTTGCCAGACGACGGCGGCAGGAAGCCGGGCAGGGTGTCGTACGCGTCGCCCTTCCCGCCGTTGTTGACCCGGTCGTAGTCGGCGCCCTGCAGGCTGTCGCCGCGGAAGTTCACCCGCACGCCGTTGAGGTAGTAGTACTCGCTGTTCTGCGTGCTCTCCCGGAACCCGAAGCGGTACGTGGCGTCACTGGTGCGGCCGTCGTCAGCGGTGGCGTGGATCGCCAGGCGGTGCAGTTGGGCCCGGTACCCGGACCGGTACGGCACGTTGGGCCACCAGTACGAGGTGGCGCCGAGGTCCCACGCCACGGGGCCCACCGTGACCTTCGCCGTCGAACGGGCCGCCACCGTCACGCTCTGCTGCGGCAACTGTGGGTAGCTGAAAGAGCCCGCGCCGTCGGACGTGATCGACCCGCCCAGGGTGACCGTTCTGGTCGCGGCCGAGGAGTTGGTCACCGACACGTCGTAGCTGAGGGTGCGGTTCGCCACCGAGGTACGGACGAACGCGTCGCTGACGTACACCGCCGGGTACACCCGCAGGGACGCGGACCGGTAGATGCCCTGCGGTACCGCCTCGGACCAGTCGGCCGCGATCGGGACCAGGTACTTGCCGTCGGACGACCGCAACGCACCGCGGCCCTTCACCTGCACGCTGATCGTGTGGGTGGTGCCCGGTGCGGCGTAGCTACTGATGTCGAAGTTCGACGGGGTGAACGCCGTCGTCTGGGTCGCCACCACCCGGCCGTCGACCGACAGTGTCGCCTGGTGGTTGACGGCGCCGAACTCGATCCAGGTCGACTGCGGCTGCCCCGAGTCCGGCACGGTGATGCTGCGCGAGTACACCGCCTCGTTCACGTCGGTGAAGCCCTGCTTGTACCAGCCGCCACCGGGCACCGCGATCGACGTCGTTCCCCGACCCGAGGGCGTGAAGCTCCACGTCCCGCTCAGATCGACCGAGGCGATCGCAGCGCTACCGGCCGCCACACCGTCAACTCCGGCGGCCGCGACACTCTGCGTCGCGACCGGCACGGCCAGGGCCGACCCGGGAGTCGCCAGGGTCAGGCCACCCAGCGTCAGGGGCAGGGCGAGCGCCACGGCCGCGGCCAGCCCTCTGGCCGACGCCGACAATCGGCCACCCCAGCGGACGTTCGTACGATGCACGGCAACCTCCTGTGACTCACCCAGCAGCCTTACAACTCCGGGTCAAGGCTTCGCTGCTGGCAGTAGTCGAATCGATTCGACGGTCCGCCAGGGGCGTCGGTCACCCGGGAGGGTGAACACGGCCGACACGTAGATGTGATTAACCGGCAACATGGGCACCGAGTCAAGGATTTGGACTCATCTATCTTGTGCCGAAGCCTGTAATTCCATCAATGCCGACAAAAGCCGCAGCAAAGATAGGATGAAAGGCCGGTCGGCACCACCGTCGACGCCGGGGTCACCGGCTTCACACTGCACGACCTACGCCACTAGACAGCCACCTGTGGCCGACGGTCGAGGATCGGACCCGCGAAGCGACGGCCGCTCTGATGACCGAAACGCTGGGTCTCGCCGAACGGCCTGCGGACTCCCTGCGGACCAAGGAGGCGTGACGTAGCCCGTGAACTGCGCGAACGCGGCCCACCTAGACGTTGAAGCGGAACTCCACGACGTCGCCGTCCTGCATGACGTACTCCTTGCCCTCGATGCGGACCCTGCCCGCCGCCTTGGCCGCCGCCATCGAGCCGGCCTCGACCAGGTCGCCGTAGGAGACCACCTCGGCCTTGATGAAGCCGCGCTGGAAGTCGCTGTGGATGACACCCGCGGCCTCCGGCGCGGTCGCGCCGACCGGGACGGTCCAGGCCCGGGCCTCCTTGGGGCCGGCCGTGAGGTACGTCTGGAGCCCGAGCGTACGGAAGCCGACGCGGACGAGCTGGTTGAGGCCGGGCTCGTTCTGGCCGATCGACTCCAGCAGCTCGCGAGCCTCCTCCTCGGGCAGGTCCACCAGCTCGGATTCGATCTTGGCGTCCATGAAGACAGCCTCGGCGGGGGCGACCAGGGCCCGCAGCTCGTCGAGGAACGCCTCGTTGGCGAGTTCGGCCTCGTCGACGTTGAAGACGTACAGGAACGGCTTGGTGGTGAGCAGGTGCAGCTCGCGAAGGTGCTCCAGCTCGATCTTCGCGGCGGCGGCCCCGGAGTAGAGGGTGGTGCCGCCGTCCAGCACCTCGATGGCCTGCTTCGCGGCGGCGACCGCGGCGGCCCGGTCCTTGCGGAGCTTGGCCTCCTTCTCCAACCGGGGCAGCGCCTTGTCCAGGGTCTGCAGGTCGGCGAGGATCAGCTCGGTGTTGATCGTCTCGATGTCGTCGGCCGGGGAGACCTTGCCGTCGACGTGCACCACGTTCGGGTCGGAGAAGGCCCGGACCACCTGGCAGATCGCCGAGGCGTCCCGGATGTTGGCCAGGAACGCGTTGCCCCGCCCCTGCCCCTTCGACGCGCCGCGCACGAGGCCGGCGATGTCGACGAACGACACCGGAGCCGGCAGCACCTTCTGCGAGGAGAAGATCTCGGCGAGCTTGCCCAGCCGCTCGTCGGGCAGCCCGACCACGCCGACGTTGGGCTCGATGGTGGCGAACGGGTAGTTCGCCGCCAGCACGTCGTTCTTGGTCAACGCGTTGAAAAGCGTGCTCTTGCCGACGTTGGGCAGGCCGACGATGCCGATGGTGAGACTCACGACGAGCCAGCTTACGCCGGTGCCGAGCGGACCGGTCCACGCGGCTCCGAATCCACCGGGCCGGACGCGGCCCTGGTCGCCCCTCAGCGCGTCTGCCAAGGTGGCAGACGTGCCGACGTTGCGGTTCCTCATCATGGTCGACGGCCCGCTGACGGCGGCGGAGCTGCTCGACCTGATCCGCGCCCGGCTGCCCGACGCGAAGCCCTACCGCCGGGACTCGGTCGACGTCCGGGCCAACCTGCTGGAGATCAACACCAACGAGGGCGCCGACCCGAGGCTCGCCGCCACCGACGAGGACGGCTATCTCTATTTCCAGTGGCGGGTGGAGGTGACGCCGATGGACCCGTCGGTCGACGAGGCGCAGCAGATCGCCCTGGCCCGGGAGCTGCTGCGGGCGATCGAGGGGCAGCAGGTGCGGGCGACCGTGTGCGCCGCGTTCGAGGATCGGGTCTGACCCGCGCTCACCGGAGCAGGCGGGGCGCGATGACCTCTTCCCGCACACTGCCGTCCGCGCGACGACTCACCTCGTACGCCGAGACGCCCTCGCGGTCGGCGACCGCCTCGACCAGGCGGGTCCCCCGGTAGACCAGGCCGACACCGTCGTCGGTGCAGTGACTGGTCGGCAACGTCCCGTCGCCGACCAGCTCGTGCATCAGCGGCCGGCGCTCACTCTCGCTGTCGTAGTGCACGCCATTGCCGTACGGCAGCCAACCCAACGCCTCCGTGTAGCCCCGCAGACGGGGTCCGAAGCTGTCGGTGGCGCCGCCCACGTGCCAGCAGATCGAACCGGCCGAGACGCCGGCCAACACCACGCCGGCCTGCCAGCACTCGTGCAGGATCTCGTCCAGCCCGTGTACCCGCCAGACCGCGACGAGATTGGCGACGCTGCCGCCGCCCACCCAGATCGCATCCTGGGCGAGCAGGTGGGTTCGGACGTCGTCGACGTTCGGCATCGGGAACAGCGCCAGGTGCGACAGACGGAACCGCGTGTCGGCGAACGCACCGTAGACAGCGGTGAACGAGGTCGGCTGGTCACCGACGGCCTGCCCGAGGTAGCAGATCCGTGGCTGCGGACCGGCCTCGGCCAACTCGGCGGCCAGCTCGAAGATCGGGCCGGGACGCAGGTCGGACGGCCCCCGGTCACCACGGAAGAAGCCCATGCTGGTGGCGAGGATGGTGGGTTCGCTGGCGGGCATGAGCGATCCTTCCGTCGGTGTGCTCTGCCCTCCATCCTGCCGTAGTCGATCATTGTCCAGGGGCTATCAGCATTCGGGCGCGTCGACCTGCCCGACCTCCGTCGATCTTCCGACACGGCGTCGGCCCAACCCGCTCAGCCGGCGGGCCGTCGGCCCAACCCGCTCAGCCGGCGGGCCGTCGGCCCAACCCGCTCAGCCGGCGGGCCGTCGGCCCAACCCGCTCAGCCGGCGGGCCGTCGGCCCAACCCGCTCAGCCGGCGCGGCGTTGCCGGGGAATGAGAGCGGGCCGCGCGTTGGCCGGGTCGGCGGTGCCGCTCGACGCGGCCGACGGAGTCGCCTGCGGATCGGGCCGGTGTCTCGCCGCCGCACCTCCGGCGGGAGGCTCGATCTCGGCGGGCAGGTCGTCGCACGGCCGCTCGGACGCGGGCAGTTGCGCGCACGCGGCGCGGGGCAGGGTGAACCGGTCCGCTGCCGCCGGGCCTGCGGAATTCGACTCGCGCAGCATCCAGCGCACCTCGTCCGCCGTCCAGCCGAGGCTGGGCCGGGCCGCGATCTCCGCGATCAGCCGCCGGCCGACGGTCGTGTCGTCGTCGTAGAAACGCATGCACCGGTGATGCGTCCACATGCCGAGCGCCCGCAGGCCGGCCTCGTCGAGCGACCGGACCAGCCGGCCGCAGGCGGTGTCGGCGAACGGCTCCCCCTGGTCGGCGGACCGGTCCCGTTCGATGGCGCCGACGGCGGCCGGCGCGACGGCCCGCATCCGGCGGTAGAAGGACTGCACCACGGCGCGGGGCAACGGCGGAATCGAGCCGTGTGTCGACGCCGCCACCCAACCCGCAACGCTCGCCATCGCCGCCCCCCTTCTTGAGTTGGTGGCGAGACGTTACCCGGGACGACCGACACTCCCGGGCGGAAATCCCCCACCCCCACCTCCTCGCCCTGGTGATCAAGAAGTTCGCGTCACGGGGTACGGCGTGTCGTGACGCGAACCTCTTGATCACCGGGAAAAGCGGGGGTGGGTGCGGGGGGTGGTGATGGTCGGGTCTGATTTCCGCCAGCCGACGGCTTGAGCAGCGGGGCATCATCGGTGGCGTGGAGATGGACTTCGAACGGTGCTACCGGGCGGTGGACAGTCGCGACCAGAGGTTCGACGGCTGGTTCTACACCGGCGTGACGTCGACCGGGATCTACTGCCGGCCGTCCTGCCCGGCGATCACGCCGAAGCGGCAGAACGTCCGGTTCTTCCCGTCGGCCGCTGCCGCCCAGGGCGCCGGGCTGCGCGCCTGCCGCCGCTGCCGGCCGGACGCCGCGCCCGGCTCGCCGCAGTGGGACGTCCGCGCCGACGTGGTGGGCCGGGCGATGCGGCTGATCGCCGACGGGGTGGTCGACCGGGACGGCGTACCGGGGCTGGCCGCCCGACTGGGCTACACCGAACGGCACCTGCACCGGATGCTGCGCGCCGAGATGGGGGCCGGGCCGCTCGCGCTGGCCCGGGCCCAGCGTGCGCAGACCGCGCGGATCCTCATCGAGACGACCGGGCTGGGGATGGCCGAGATCGCGTTCGCCGCCGGCTTCGGCAGCGTGCGGCAGTTCAACGACACGGTCCGCGAGGTGTACGCGAGCGCCCCCTCGGAACTGCGGACCGCTCGCGGCCGACACCTGGCGGCAATCGGGGCGGGGACGATCACGCTCCGGCTGGCGTACCGCCCGCCGCTGCACGCCCACGCGCTGCTGGACTTCCTCGCGCTGCGCGCGCTGCCAGGTGTCGAGGAGGTACGCGACGGGACGTACCGCCGGGGGTTGCGGTTGCCACACGGCCCCGGCCAGGCGGCCCTGACCCCGGCGGACGGGCACGTGGCGGCGACGCTGCGCCTGGCCGACCTGCGCGACCTCGCGCCGGCGGTGGCCCGCTGCCGGCGTCTGCTCGACCTCGACGCGGACCCGGAGGCGGTCGACGCCACGCTGGCGGCCGACCCGGCCCTGGCCCCGGCGGTGACGGCCGAGCCCGGGATCCGCGTCCCCCGCGCGGTCGACGGTTTCGAAATGGCCGTACGCGCGATCGTGGGCCAACAGGTCTCGGTGCGCTCCGCCCGCACCACCCTGACCCGCCTGCTGGCCACCCGCGTCGATCATGAAGTTGTTGCCACCGACGACGGCGTGTCGCGACAACAACTTCATGATCAACGGGGTGACCTGCGGGGGTTCCTCACGCCGGAGGAGGTTTTGGGGATCTCCGACGGGGAGTTCGGGATGCCGGGGCGGCGGCGGGACGCCATTCGCGGGCTGGCCCGCGCATTGGTGGACGGGGCCGTGGATCTCGCGCCGGGGGGTGACCGCGCGGAGACCAGGCGGCGGCTGCTCGCGCTGCCCGGGATCGGGCCGTGGACCGCCGACTACCTCGCCATGCGCGCCCTCGGCGACCCCGACGTCCTCCTCGACAGCGACCTCGCGATCCGCCGCGGCGCGACGGCGCTCGGCCTACCCCACACGACCCTCGACGCGCACGCCGAACGGTGGCGCCCCTGGCGGTCCTACGCCACGATCAGACTCTGGAGAGCCGCATGAGCATCGACAGCACCGTCCTGACCACCCCGACCGGTCCGCTGAGCATCCTCGCCGACCGCGACGGTCAGGTCCTGGCGGCCGGCTTCACCCCCGACCCGGAGGCGCTGCCGCCCCTGATCCACCCGAGTCTGCGAGCGCCGGTACGACCACGCGCCGATCTCGGGCCGACCACCGTGGCCGTTCGGTCCTACCTGGACGGGGATCTCACCGCCATCGACTCGGTGCCGGTACGGCAGCACACCGGCGGCGAGTTCATGGCGTACGCCTGGCAGGTGCTGCGGGACGTGCCGCCGGGCGCGCCGGTCACCTACACGGGATACGCGGCGCTGGCCGGGCGGCCACCCGCGGTGCGGGCCGCGGCCGCCGCCTGCGCGCGTAACGCCGCGGCGCTCTTCGTGCCCTGCCACCGGGTGCTGCGTACCGACGGGAGCCTCGGTGGCTACCGCTGGGGGCTGGACGTGAAGAAGTGGCTTCTCGGTCATGAGCGGCGGTTGACGGCAAGCTGACAACTACACGGGCACCCAATGACGCTACCGTCGGGTAGTGCCTGTGGAGAGCGACGGCGACCGGGCCGCCCCGGTCGCCGCGGGCCGCCACCCCGTGCACAACCTCTGGCGGCTGCGCCGCTACCTGCGCCCGTACGCCACCGAGTTCGCCTGGTTGCTGGTCGCCGGGCTCGCCGGCACGGCCGCCGGGATCGCCGTACCCCTGGTGGTGCAGCGCGTGGTGGACGGGCCGGTGGCCCGCCACGAGCCCGCGGGCCTGCTCCAACTCGGTGCTCTGGCGCTGCTGCTCGGCGTGGTCGAGGCGGTGCTCATCTTCATCCGTCGGTGGGTGCAGTCGTCCTCGGCGGTGGGCATGGAGGCGGCACTGCGCGCCGACGTCTACGCGCACCTGCAACGGCTGCCGGCCAGTTTCCACGACCGTTGGCAGTCCGGCCAACTGCTCTCCCGGATCACCAGCGACCTGTCGGTGATCCGCCGGTTCCTGTCCTTCGGTGTCTTCTTCCTGGTGCTCAACCTGACCACCTACGTGGTGGTGGTGCTGCTGCTGATCCACCTGCACGCGGCGCTCGGGTTGCTGGTCGCGGCCAGCGCCGTGCCACTGCTGCTGATCACCCGCCGGTTCGGTCGGCACTACCACACCGCGTCCCGGCGGATGCAGGACCAGCAGGGCGACGTGGCGACGCTGGTCGAGGAG
Organism: Micromonospora sp. NPDC049662; assembly: GCF_040675055.1. Lineage (NCBI taxonomy): Bacteria > Bacillati > Actinomycetota > Actinomycetes > Micromonosporales > Micromonosporaceae > Micromonospora > Micromonospora sp. NPDC049662. The sequence goes on along the minus strand of NZ_JBFAOC010000079.1, from coordinate 18,376 downwards.
ACCGCGCAGGGCCTGCGCACCATGAAGGCGTACGGGCGAGGGCCCGAGCTGGCCGCCCGCTTCGCCGACGGGGCCCGGGCGCTGCACGACACCGGCGTGGGCAAGGGCCGGCTGCTGGCGAACACGGCGGCGCTGCTCGACCTGGTGCCCAACCTGACGCTGGGCGTGGTGCTGGTCGCCGGTGCCGCCGCCGCCGCGCGGGGAGTGCTCACGATCGGGGAGCTGGTGGCGTTCGCCAGCCTCCAACTGATGCTCATCTGGCCGGTGCAGTCGCTGGGCTGGATCATCGCCAACGGGCAGGAGGCCGCCACCGCCGCCGACCGGGTCCAGGAGGTGCTGGACACTCCACCGCAGATCGTGGACGCTCCCGACGCGCTCACGCTCAGCCGCGACGCGGTCCAGGGTCGGCTCCGCTTCGAACGGGTCGCCTTCCGCTACCCGGGCGCGGCCACCGGCGTCCTCGACGAGATCGACCTGACCATCGAGCCCGGCGAGACGCTGGCCCTGGTCGGTGCCACCGGCTGCGGCAAGAGCACCCTGCTCTCGCTGGTGCCCCGACTGCACGAGGTGACCGGCGGCCGGATCACCCTCGACGGGCACGACCTGCGCGACCTGCGGCTGGCCTCGCTGCGCCGGCTGGTCGGGGTGGCGTTCGAGGAGCCCACCCTCTTCTCCATGTCGGTGTGGGAGAACCTCACCCTGGGCCGCCCGGACGCCGGCGACGACGAGGTCCGCGCGGCCCTCGCGCTGGCACAGGCCGATTTCGCGTACGACCTGCCGTGGGGCCTGGCCACCCGCGTGGGTGAGCAGGGGTTGTCCCTCTCCGGGGGCCAGCGGCAGCGGTTGGCCCTGGCGCGGGCGGTGCTCGGTCGCCCGGCGCTGCTGGTGCTCGACGACCCGCTGTCCGCCCTTGACGTGCACACCGAAGCGCTGGTGGAGGCGGCGCTACGGCAGGTGCTGCGGGCCAGCACCGCCCTGCTGGTGGTGCACCGACCATCGACGATCGCGCTGGCCGACCGCGTCGCCCTGCTCGACGGTGGACGGATCGCCGCGATCGGCCGGCACTCGGAACTGCTCGCCACCGTGCCCGCCTACCGGGCGCTGCTCGCCGCCGAGCCACCACCCGCGCAACCGGCTCACCCCGGAGCCGCCGAGCCACCACCCGCGCAACCGGCCGCCGCCGTCCACCCAGCCGGAACCGGGCCCGGGGGTGTCGGGCCGCCGGGGCCCGGCGCGTCCACCTCGGACGGCTGGGGCCTGGTGCGCTCGTGACAACCCCGGAGCAGGCCGATCCGTCTCCCGAGGGGGAGCCGGAGCTGGCCCGCTGGCGGGGGACGGCCACCGACCCGGAGGCCGACCGGAGTCGGGCCGAGGAGGACACCCCGGAGGCCGTCGCCCGGCTGCGCCGGCACAGCCGGGCCCTGCTGGCCGACCTGCTGCGCCCGCATCGGGGACGACTCGCCGCCGCCGTCGGTCTGCTGCTCGCGCAGAACGCCGCCGCGATGGCCGGCCCGTACCTGGTCATGATCGGCATCGATCGCGCCATCGCCCCGCTGCGCGCCGGGAACGCCACCCCGCTGGTCGCCGTGGCCGGGGCGTTCGCCGCCGCCGCCGTGACGGAGTACGCGGCCCGCCGAGGCTTCCTGACCCTCTCCGCCCGCATCGGCCAGGCCGTCCTGCTGGACCTGCGACAGCGGGTGTTCGGGCACTTCCTACGACTGTCGGTGGGCTTCCACGAGCGGTACACCTCGGGTCGGATGGTGTCCCGCCTCACCAGCGACCTGGACAGCATCGCCGAGTTGGTCGACGGGGGAATCGACAGCCTGGTGCTCGCCGCGCTGTCGATCCTGTCGGTGGCCGCCATCCTGCTCTGGCTGGACCTGCCACTGGCCGCGGTGACGCTGCTCGCGTTCCCGTTCCTGTTCTGGCTCTCCCGCTGGTTCGCCCGGGCTTCGGCCACCGCCTACCGGCGGACGAGGGAGGCCGTCGCGCTGGTCATCGTGCACTTCGTCGAGTCGATGCGGGGCATCCGGGCGGTGCAGACGTTCCGTCGGGAGCCGCGCAACCAGCGGATCTTCGTGACGCTCGGGGACGACTACCGGCGGGCGAGCCTGCACGCGTTCCGGCTGATCGCCACGTACTCGCCGGCGATCAAGTTGATCGGCAACCTCACGGTCGCGGTCGTGCTCTGTTACGGCGGGTGGCGGGTGCTCGGCGGGCGGACCGAGGTCGGCGTGCTCGCCGCGTTCCTGCTCTACCTGCGACGCTTCTTCGAGCCGATGCAGGAGCTGAGCCAGTTCTACAACTCGTTGCAGTCGGCGACGGCGGCGCTCGAGAAGCTGGCCGGGGTGCTCGACGAACGGCCCGGCGTCGCCGAGCCGGCCCGGCCGGTGCCGCTGCCGCGCGGCCCCGGTCACGGCGAGCTGACCTTCCGGGGCGTCTCGTTCGGCTACCGCGCGAACACCCCCATCCTCGCCGGACTGGACCTGCGGGTGCCGGCCGGGCAGACGGTCGCGCTGATCGGGCCGACCGGCGCGGGCAAGTCGACCATCGCCAAGCTCGTGGCCCGGTTCCACGACCCGGACGCCGGCACGGTCCTGCTGGACGGCATCGACCTGCGCGCGGTGTGCGACGCCGACCTGCGCCGCGCCGTGGTGCTCGTGACGCAGGAGAACCACCTGTTCAGCGGCACGGTGGCGGAGAACATCCGGTTCGGCCGGCCGGGCGCCGACGACGCCGAGGTGCGGGCCGCCGCCCAGGCGATCGGCGCGCACGAGTTCATCGCCGCGTTGCCCGACGGGTACGCCACCCAGGTGCACCGGCGCGGCGGGCGGCTCTCCGCCGGCCAGCGACAACTGGTCGCGTTCGCCCGGGCGTTCCTCGCCGACCCGACCGTGCTGATCCTCGACGAGGCGACGTCGTCGCTGGACGTGCCGACGGAACGGCTGGTGCAACGCGCGCTCGGCACCATCCTGCGGGACCGGACGGCGCTGGTGATCGCACACCGCCTCTCCACAGTGGAGACGGCCGACCGGGTGCTCGTCGTCGACGGCGGGAAGGTCGTCGAGGACGGCCCGCCGGCCGTGCTGGTCGGGTCCGGCGGCCGGTACGCGGCCCTGCACCGGCAGTGGCGCGACTCGCTCGGGTAGGACCGGCGATACGCAACTGCGTGGCTCGGCACCCGGCTGATGCCTACGATCGGCAGATGACCGATACGGCGAGGACCGCCCGCGCCGGCGTTCCCGAGCGTCCCAGTCTGGACGGGCTCGAGGAGCGTTGGGCGCAGCGTTGGCAGGAGGAGGGCACGTACGCGTTCGACCGTTCCCGGGAGCGGAAAGACGTGTACTCCATCGACACACCGCCGCCGACCGTATCGGGCGAGTTGCACATGGGGCACGTCTTCTCGTACACGCACACCGACACCGTCGCCCGCTACCAGCGGATGCGGGGCAAGGCGGTCTTCTACCCGATCGGCTGGGACGACAACGGGCTGCCCACCGAACGTCGCGTGCAGAACGTGTACGGGGTGCGCTGCGACCCGGCGTTGGCGTACGACCCGGTGTGGCGGCCGCCGGCCACCCCGGTCGACGACGCCGCCCGACGCGACCCGACGCCGATCTCGCGGCGCAACTTCATCGAGCTGTGCGAGCGGCTGACGGTCGCCGACGAGCAGGTCTTCGAGGCCCTCTGGCGGCGGCTCGGGCTCTCGGTGGACTGGTCCCTGACGTACACGACGATCGGCCGGATGGCCCGCGCCACCAGCCAGCGGGCGTTCGTGCGCAACCTGCGCCGGGGTGAGGCGTACCAGGCGGAGGCGCCGACGCTGTGGGACGTCGGCTTCGCCACCGCGGTGGCCCAGGCCGAGCTGGAGGACCGGGAACGTCCCGGCGAGTACCACCGGCTGCGGTTCGCCGGGCCCGGCGGGCGCGAGGTGCTCATCGACACCACCCGGCCGGAGCTCCTGCCGGCCTGCGTCGCGCTGGTCTGCCACCCCGACGACGAGCGGTACGCCGACCTGGTGGGCGCGACCGTGCGCAGCCCGCTGTTCGACGTCGAGGTGCCGGTGCGCGCCCACCCGCTCGCCGATCCCGCGAAGGGCACCGGCATCGCCATGGTCTGCACGTTCGGCGACCTCGCCGATGTGACCTGGTGGCGTGAGCTACAGCTGGACACCCGGGTGGTGATCGGCCGGGACGGCCGTCTGCTGCCGGAGCCGCCGGCCGGGGTGCCCGCGGCGCCGTACGCGGGGCTGGCCGGGCAGACCGTCAACGGCGCGCGCCGGGAGATCGTCGGGATGCTGGCCGACGCGGGTGACCTGATCGGAGAGCCGCGTCCGGTGACCCACCCGGTGAAGTTCTACGAGCGTGGCGACCGGCCACTGGAGATCGTCTCCACGCGCCAGTGGTACCTGCGCAACGGCGGACGGGACGCCGAACTGCGGGCGACGCTGCTGGCCCGGGGCGCGGAGCTGCACTGGGTGCCGGCGCACATGAAACACCGCTACGACAACTGGGTGGGCGGCCTGACCGGCGACTGGCTGGTGAGCCGGCAGCGCTTCTTCGGAGTGCCGGTGCCGGTGTGGTACCGGCTCGACGACACTGGCGAGCCGGACTGGTCCCACCCTCTCACGCCGGACGAGTCGACGCTGCCGGTCGACCCGTCCAGTGACCCGGCGCCCGGTTTCGACGAGTCGCAGCGCGGGCGGCCGGGCGGCTTCATCGGCGACCCGGACGTGCTGGACACCTGGGCGACCTCGTCGTTGACGCCGCAGATCGTCGGCGGCTGGGAGACCGACCCGGAGCTGTTCGCGCAGGTCTTCCCGATGGACCTGCGCCCGCAGGGGCAGGAGATCATCCGAACCTGGCTCTTCGACAGCGTGGTCCGTTCGCACTTCGAGCACGGGGTGCTGCCCTGGCGGGACACCGTGCTGTCGGGCTGGATCCTCGACCCGGACCACAAGAAGATGGCCAAGTCCAAGGGGAACGTGGTCACCCCGCTCGCGCTGCTGGAGCAGCACGGCTCGGACGCGGTGCGCTACTGGGCGGCCAGCGGCAAGCCCGGCATGGACCTGGCCTTCGACCCGGCGCAGATCAAGGTCGGCCGCCGGCTGGCCACCAAACTGCTCAACGCGTCGAAGTTCGCGCTCGGCCTGGGCGCCGCGGACGCGCTGCGCGCCGCCACGACGACCCCGCTCGACCGCGCCATGCTCGCCGAACTGGGCACGGTGGTGAGCGCCGCGAGCACGGCCTTCGACGGGTACGACCACACGGCCGCCCTCCAGGTGACCGAGGCGTTCTTCTGGCGGTTCTGCGACGACTACATCGAGTTGGTCAAGGAACGGGCGTACGGCACCGGAGCGGCGGCCGACTCGGCGCGGGCGGCGCTGGCCTCGGCGCTGTCGGTGCAGTTGCGGCTGTTCGCGCCCGTGCTGCCGTACGTCACCGAGGAGATCTGGTCGTGGTGGCGGTACGGGTCGGTGCACCGCGCGCCCTGGCCCACCACCTACGAGGTGGCCCGCGCGATCGAGGGGACGGGCGAGCCCGCGCTGCTGCGGCTGGCCGGGGACGCGTTGGGCCAGGTGCGGCGGGCCAAGTCGGAGCGGAAACTGTCGATGAAGGCGGAGGTGCCGCTGGCCGAGGCGCTCGGCCCGGCGGCGATGCTGGAGCAGCTCACCCTGGTCGCCGACGACCTGCGGGCGGCGGGCCGGATCGGCAAGCTCGACCTGCTGCCGGACCGCACCCCGGACCTCGTCATCGCCTGCGCCTTCTGACCGGGTCCGCCGCCGCCCACCCCCCGGGGGCGGCGGCGGACCGGCCGTCACCAGCCGCGCAGGAAGCGCAGGCCGAGCAGGAAGGCCACCACGGAGGGCCCGACCAGCAGGGTGATCGCCTGGAGCCGGTACGGCATCCGGTGCCGGGCCAGCTCAGCCGCGTTGCCCAGCACGATGACCCCGGCGAGCATCATGAACGCGCCCCACCAACCCGTCTCCAGGTGGATCACCCGGGCGTGGAGCAGTTGCAGGGTCACACCGACCAGCGCGCCGGTCAGCGCGAGCAGCGCCACCGCGCGGTGCAGACCACGGGCCAGCGGGTGAGCCGCATGCCAGCCGTACGTGCCGGCCACCGCCAGGCAGGGCAGCACCACCAGCAGTGGCCAGCCCTCACCCATCGCGCCGAACATCAGCAGCGCGCCCACCACGAACGCCAGTGCCCCGACGCAGGCGACGACGTAACCCGCGAAGGCGCGACCACCGCCGCGGGCCAGCAGCGGGCCGCCGCTGGCCGCGATCAGCGCGGCCGGGATCAGGATGAAGCCGGCCCACCAGTGGAACCGGCCGCTGCCCTGGGCGGCCGTCGCGACCGTCGCGGACGCGAGGCCGGCAGCGGCGAGGCTGATCAGCCACGCCCGGCTACGGCGGGAGTACGGGTCAGCCAAGGGTCTGCGCTCCGCTTCGACAGTCACGTCCACCAGCCTCGTGGGTGGGGCCCGCCCGGTCCATCCGGCCAGCCCTACCCGTCGCCGGAGGGCTGGCCGGACTCCGCACGCCTCAGCTCGTCTCGCCGGCCACGCTGAACGAGCGCAGGCGGTCGATCGCCAGCACGGTGAAGCCGACGCTCACCAGCGCGGTCATCACGCCGGCCACCGGCACCGACACGCTGGTCTCCAGCAGCCCGCTGGGGGCGAGCCGGTCGGCGAGCGCGATCACGTACTGCTGGATGGAGAGCACCTTCGTGCCGCTGACGAAGTTGCCCAGCAGCCCCTCCCAGATCAGCACGTAGACGAGGCCGAGCAGCACCGGACGCCGGGTGATGAGGCTGAGCGCGAGGAACAGCGCCGAGTACGCGAGCGCGCCGAACGCGGACGCGGCGGCGAGCGCCAGTCCGAGGCGTACCGAATCGGCAAGCACGCCCGCGACGTAGAGCGGCACCGCGACGGTGGCCGCGGTGACCCCGGTGGCGACCGCGAGCTTCGGCAGCACGATCTGCCAGCGCGGCAGCGGCTTGGTGAGGATGTGCACGACCGTGCCGTCGTCGATCTCGGCGCCCAGCACGCCCGTGCCGATGATCAGGGCCACCACCGGCAGCACCACCGCCAGGCCGAGGCCGACCAGCACCGGCGGGCCCCACTCGCCCGGGTCCACGCCCAGGGACCGGCAAAGGACGGCCAGGCCGAGCAGCACCAGCGGCAGGGGCAGCAGGAGGAGGAACCGCCGCCGGCCGAACAGGCCGCGCGCGGTGATCCAGGTAATGGTCGACATGTTCTCAGGCCTCCACCAGGTAGGAGAAGACGCTCTCCAGGGACTCGTCGGACGGCACCAACTGACGCACCCGGATGCCCTGGCGCAGGGCGATCCGGGGCAGCGCCCGGGTGAAGGCGCCGTAGTCGCCGGCGCGCACGGTCAGGCCGGCGCGGTCCAGCTCGACACCGCTCACCGACGGCTCGGCGATCAGTGCGACGGCCAGCGCCCGGTCGTCGGTGGAGCGCACCGCGAAGACGTGCGGCCGGTTGGTCATGAGCCGGCGGATGGTCCGGAAGTCGCCGGAGGCGGCCAGCCGGCCCGCCACCATCACCTGCACCGTGCCGGAGACCTGTTCGACCTCTTCCAGGATGTGCGAGCTGAACAGGATCGTCCGGCCGGAGTCGCCGAGGGAGTGCAGCAGATCCATCATGTGCAGCCGCTGACGCGGGTCCATCCCGTTGAACGGCTCGTCGAGCAGCAGCACCTGCGGGTCGTGCACCAGCGCCGCGGCCACCCGCGCGCGCTGTCGCATGCCCTTGGAGTACGTGCCGATCCGGCGGTCCTGCGCCGACTCCAACTCCACCAGGTCGATGGCGCGTCGGGCGGCCGCCGCCGGGTCGGCCAGTCGGTGCAGCTTGGCGCTGGCGAGCACGAACTCGTACGCGGTGAGGAAGCTCTGCACCGCCTCCCGCTCGCTGACCAGGCCCAGCCGGCGGTAGACGGCGGGATTCCGCCAGGTCGGCTCGTCGTCGAGGGTCACCGTGCCGCGCGACGGGGCGAGGAATCCGGCCATCATGTGCAGCAGCGTGGTCTTGCCGGCGCCGTTCGGGCCGAGCAGACCGGTCACCCCGGGGCCGAGGATCATGCTGATGTCGTTGACGGCCACCACGTTGCCGTACCACCGGGACACCCCGGTCAGGCTCAGGGTGCTGCTCATCAGGAGGCGACCTTCCGGTAGCGGGCCAGCAGGAGGGTGGTCGCCCCGGCGACCAGCAGCACCGCCACCAGGGCGTAGACCGGGCCGAATCGGCCGATCATCATCTCGCCCGGATCGCCCTCGACCAGCAGGTCACCCAGCGACCAGATGCCGACCCCCTGCACGAGGGTGGAGGGCGAGGCCATGCCGGCCAGTTCGTTGGCCGTGTTCGACGGCAGGATGCTCAGCACGCCCACGATCGGGGTGGTCATCAGGAAGACGGCGACCACCCCACCGGCGGCGAACGCGCGCTTGCCGGTCAGCGACGCGACGAGCAGCCCCACCGAGGCGAAGACCACCGCCCACAGCCCGGCGTAGAGCAGACCGGGGAGCAGGTCGAGCAGCTCGTTCCAGACGCCCTTCAGGCCGTCCTTGGTGGTGAACGCGGCACCCAGGAACATGATCAGTTGCGGTCCACCGAGCAGCAGCCAGAGGCCGGTGACGAGCGCCAGCAGCTTGGCGATCGCGTAGTCGGCGCGCGGCAGTGGGCGGGAGAAGTAGAGCGGCAGCACACCACTGCGCAGGTCGCGGGAGACCAGCTCCGGGGCGGCCACCGCGACGAAGAACAGGACCAGCCAGCTCATCGCGTCGGCGAACTGGGCGTACGTGGCGACCGGCTCACCGAGTTGGCTGCGCACGGCGGCCAGGGCCACCGCGACCAGGGTGACGATGCCGATCACCAACCACGGAAAGATCTTGGCCTTGGCGCTGCGACCGAGCCCGAAGATGGTGCGCAGCCCGTGCAGGTAGAGCGCGCCGAAGACGTGCCGGCGGCCCAGGCGGGGGCCTTCGTAGCGCTGGTAGCCGATGTCGTGGATGACACCGGCCGGCGCGGACCGGACGGCGGATGACGGCTCAGGCATGGGTGAGCTCCCTCGTGGCGAAGAGTTCGGCCACCCGGTGCCGGCGCTGGTCCAGCCGGTGCAGCGGCAGGTCCAGTTCGGCGACCGCGCCGAGGATCAGGTCGTAGGTGCTGTCGTCGGCGAGCGGTACGAGCAGCAGCCGGCCGTCGCGCGCCACCGGCAGGTCGAGCGCGGTGAGTCGGGCCGCCAGCTCCTCGGTGCCCTCGCTGACCTCGACGGCCAGCACGTCGGTGGCCGAGGTCATGGCGGAGATGTGGTCGGCGCGCAGCAGCCGGCCACCGTCGATGGCGATCAGCGTGTCGCAGATCCGCTCCACCTCGCCCAGCAGGTGCGAGCACACCAGCACGGAGATGCCGAACTCGGTGCCGATCCGGTGCACCAACGCCAGCATGGCGTCCCGCCCGGCCGGGTCCAGACCGTTGGTCGGCTCGTCCAGCAACAGCAGGTCGGGGTCGTGCACCAGCGCCTGGGCCAGCTTGACCCGCTGCTTCATGCCGGTGGAGTAGCCGCCCACCGGCCGGTAGCGCTCCTCGTAGAGCCCGACGTGACGCAACGCCTCGGAGGCGCGCTCGCGGGCCACCGTGCGCGGCAGGCCACTGATCCGCCCGAGGTGGGTGACCAACTCGGCGGCGGACAGGTCGGGTGGGAGGCAGTCGTGCTCGGGCATGTAGCCGACGCGGGCGCGGACCGCCGCCGGTTCGGTGGTCGGGTCGATGCCGAGCACCGAGACCTGCCCGCTCGTCGGAGCGATCAGGCCGAGCAGAATCTTGATCAAGGTGGATTTGCCGGCGCCGTTCGCCCCCACCAGGCCGATGATCCCGGGCTCGACGGCGACGGTGAGGTCGGTGAGCGCGGTGACCCGACCTCCGTACGTCTTGGTGAGCGACTGGGTCGCGATCAGTGTCACCAGGCCAGCGTAGGGAGTCGATGCCCCAGGTCGACACCGGCGCGCCCCCGGCGCTCCCCTGATCCTCGCGGCGCCGTACCCCTAGGGTCTGTTTCGTGCGGGCGGTCGGGCCGAGGCGAACGTTTGCGCCGGTCCCGCGCTCACCCAGACCCCGCCGCCGGAAAGTCCGCTCCGGGGTGGCACGATTCACTTCCCGTTCACCGGGCAGTGTTCCGGGGGATATTCGACCGCCGACGCGGGAAGGATCGTGATGGTCGAGGTTGGCGTCCCCAAGGTCAGTGTCGTGGTGCCCGCGTACAACTGCGGCCCGCACATCGAGAAGCTGGTGGCCTCGCTGCTGAGCCAGTCGCTACCAGCCGACGAGTTCGAGGCGATCTTCGTCGACGACGGGTCCACCGATGGCACGGGCGCGCGGCTGGACCGGCTGGCCGCCAAGCACCCGCACATCCAGGTGGTGCACATCGAGAACTCCGGCTGGCCGTCGCGCCCGCGCAACATCGGGATCGAGCGGGCCCGAGGCGAGTACGTGTTCTTCGCCGACGACGACGACTGGTTCGCCGACCAGGCGCTGGAACGGCTCTACGACTGCGCGAAGAAGTACGACGCGGACCTGGTGATCGGGAAGATGGCCGGGCACGGGCGCGGTGTGCCCCGGGAGCTGTTCCGCAAGAACCGCTTCGACGCCACCCTGGAGAACGCGCCGCTGATCGACAGCCTGACCTGCCACAAGCTGTTCCGCCGCGCCTTCCTCGACGAGCACAAGCTGCGGTTCCCGGAGGGCGGTAAGCGGCGGCTCGAGGACCATTCGCTCGTCGTACGCGCCTACTTCGCGTCCCGCCGCACCTGCGTGCTGTCCGACTACACCTGCTACCACCACACCCAGCGGCCCGATGCCAAGAACGTCACCGCGGCCCGGCTGGAGCCGGCGAGCTACTTCGCGAGCGTGCGCGACGCGCTCGACGTCGTCACCGCCCACACCGAGCCGGGGCCGCTGCGCGACCGGTTGCACCGGCGGTGGCTGCGCAACGAAATGCTCAACCGGCTGCGCGGCAAGCGGCTCCTGGACGCTCCCGAGGACTGGGTGGAGCAGGTCGCCGCCGAGGCCCAGAAGATCATCCAGGAGCGGTTCGCCCCCGGGGTCGCGGCTGGCCTGCCGCCGCTGCAACGAGCCGTGGCGTACCTGGTCGAGCGGGGGCGGGTCGCGGACCTGCGGCGGCTGGCCAAGTGGGAGTCGGGCATCGCCGGGAGAGCCAGGATCGACGCCCTGGAGCCGGACGAGCACGCCGTCACCGTGGGCGTGGCCGCCGAGCTGCGCTCCGCGGACCAGCCGATCGGCTTCCGCTCCGACGGCGAACGCGACGTGCTGGTGCTCCCGGTGGACGAGATCCCCTCCGACGTGCTCGACTCCACCGCGCAGGTCCGCAAGGCTCGACTGGACGTGGTCGCCCGCCGCCGGGAGACCGGTGACGAGATCTTCCTGCCGGTGAAGTTCCAGGTCGAGCGGGTCGCCACGCCCGGCGGCGCCGACACCGTCCATCTGGTGCACCGCGCCACCACCACGATCGACTTCCGAGCCCTCAACGGCGGTCGTACGCGGGGTAGCTGGCTCCTCAAGGCACGGATCACCAACGCCGGATGGACCGAGGACGCGCGGCTGCCGCTGCTCTTCATCTGCCCGGCCGACGGCGCGACGCCGAGGATCCGGGACGAGCGGAAGGCTTGGAACTGGCTGCGGTCGGCGGTGGGGCGCCGGGTCCGTCGCTGACCCGACCGCTCAGGTCGTGGAGTGGCGGCCTCGACCGATCGGCGGTCGGCTGCGAAACTGTGTGCCGTCAGCGAGTGGGGGGTGTGGATGAGCAACGGCTGGGTGCTGCCCGACGAGGTGCTCCGGGACGCGCCGGCGTACACGCCGCGTCCCGGTGAGCTCGCGGATCTGGAGCTGCTGCTGACCGGCGCGTACGCCCCCCTGACCGGCTTCATGACCCGTGCCGACCTGGTGTCGGTGAGTCGACGCGGCCGGCTGGCCGACGGCACACCGTGGCAGGTGCCGGTGACCCTGCAGGTGCCGGCCGCGCTGGCACAGGGCTTCGATCCGCGTGATGAGGCCCGCCGGGCGCTGGTGCTGACCGACGCCGAGGGCGCGCCGGCCGCCGCCCTTCAGGTGACGGACGTCTGGCCGGTGCGCGACGGCGTCGCGGGCCTGGGTGGCCCGCTCCGGCGGCTCGGCGACGGCGCCCAGGGCCCGTTCCAGCGGTTGCGACGCAGCCCCGAGGAGGTTCGGGCGCTACTTCCCCCGGGCCGCGTGCTCGGAGTCATCGCCGACCGTCCGCTGCACCGGCCACAGCTGGCCCAGATCGCGCACGCTGCCCGTACCCTGGCCGCCCACCTGCTGGTGATGATCCCGGTCGGCGAGGGCGGTGTCGGTGGGCTCGCACCGGAGGCGCTGGTGCGTACGATCTTCGCCGCCCGCGACCGGATGCCCCCGGCCACCCTGGTTGCCGTGCCGCTGTCGCACCGCCGCGACGAGATCAGCGACGCGCTGCTGCGGGCCCGTGTCTCCGCCGCGTACGGGGTCACCCACCTGCTCTCCACCGGGGAGATGCTCTCCGGGGCGGGCCTGCGGGTGTTGGTGCCGCGCGAGCTGGCGTACGACAACCGGGACGGGCAGTGGCGCTGGCGGGAGGACATTCCGCCACGTAACCGGCGTCTCGCGCTCACCCAGGAGGAGATCGAGGACCTGCTCGACCGCGGCTTCCCCCTGCCCGAGTGGCACACCCCTCCGGCGGTGGCGAAGGAGTTGGCCCGGGCTCGGCCGCCGCGCCGGCACCGGGGGCTCGTGGTGTTCCTGACCGGCCTCTCCGGCTCCGGCAAGTCCACCGTCGCCCGAGGGCTGGCGGACGCGTTGCGGGAGAACGGCGACCGGTCGGTGACCCTCCTCGACGGCGACGTGGTACGCCGCGAACTCTCCGCCGGGTTGAGCTTCAGCAAGACCGACCGGGATCTCAACGTCCGTCGGATCGGGTGGGTGGCGGCCGAGATCGCCCGGCACCACGGCATGGGCATCTGTTGCCCGATCGCCCCGTACGCGGCGGCCCGTGCGACGGCACGGGAGATGGCCCTGGCCGCCGGGGCGGGATTCGTGCTGGTGCACGTCGCGACACCGCTCGAGGTGTGCGAGCAACGGGACCGCAAGGGCCTGTACGCGCGGGCCCGCGCCGGTCTGCTGACCGGGATGACCGGCATCGACGACCCGTACGAGGAGCCGACGGACGCGGACCTGGTGCTGGACACCTCCCGCGTGAGCATCGCGGAGGCGGTGCAGGCCGTACTGGATCACCTGACCGAGACCGGCTGGGTGGAGTTGAAGATCCAGTCAGCCTGACCGTTCGCCCCGCCCCCTTTCCTTCCGCCGGTTCCGGGCACGCGCTAGTGTTCATCTTTGTTGGAACACGTTCGACCGCGTGAGAGTACGTGGACCCTGGGAGGCACGGCGGATGCTCGCACGGCAGCGGCAGTCGGCCATCCTCGATCGGGTCCGTGCCACCGGCGGTGTCCGGGTGAGCGACCTGGCGACCGAGTTCGGCGTCTCCGACATGACCATCCGGCGCGATCTGGAGGCGCTGCACGAGCGCGGCCTGCTGGCCAAGGTGCACGGCGGAGCGACCGCGGCCGGCACCAGCTCGACCGACGAGCCGGGCTTCCACGCCAAGTCCGTCCGGCAACTACCGGAGAAGGCCGCCATCGCGGACCGGGCCGCGGCGCTGGTCCGGCCCGGCGCGGCGGTCGCCCTCTCCGCCGGCACCACCACCGCCGAACTGGCCCGCCGGCTGGTGGAGGTTCCCGGCCTGACCGTGGTGACCAACTCACTGCCGGTAGCCGAGATCCTGCACGCCGGCGGTCGGTCCGACCAGACGGTGGTGCTCACCGGCGGCGTCCGGACGCCGTCGGACGCGCTGGTCGGACCGCTCGCGGTCGGGGCCGTCCGCCGGCTGCACCTCGATCTGCTCTTCCTCGGCGTCCACGGCATCACCGAGCGGGCCGGCTTCACCACCCCGAACCTGATGGAAGCCGAGATCGACCGGGCGCTGGTCGCCGCGGCGGACCAGCTGGTGGTGCTCGCCGACCACACGAAGTGGGGCACGGTCGGCATCTCCTCGATCGTCGAGCTGGCGGCAGCCCACGTACTGGTCAGCGACGAGGCGTTGCCTCCGACCGCGCGACGGGTACTCGGCGAACAGGTGGGCCAACTGATCATGGTTAAGGCGACGAGGGCGGGCCGCGCGACGCGCACGCCGACGAGTGAGGGGACGGCGCCGTGAAGCGCACCGCGATCAACCTGGCCGACGGCCGGGAACTGATCTACTTCGACGAGAACGACGACGCCGTCCGCGACCAGCCGGACCGCCGTGACCTGCCGCCGCCGCCACCCGCGTCGCAACTGCGCTACGACCCGCTGACCGACGAGTGGGTGGCGGTGGCCGTGCACCGGCAGACCCGTACGTTCCTGCCGCCCGCGAACGAGTGCCCGCTCGACCCGTCCGAGGGCGACCGGCTGACCGAGATCCCCGCACCGAACTACGACGTCGTGGTCTTCGAGAACCGGTTCCCCTCGTTGAGCGGCCGGGTCGCCGACGAGCCCGGCGAGATCACCCCGTTCACACCGGTCCGACCGGGCCAGGGGCGGTGTGAGGTGGTCTGCTTCACCTCCGACCACAACGCCTCCTTCGCCAGCCTCCCGCCGCGCCGCGTCCGCACCGTGCTGGACGCGCTCGCCGACCGGACCGAGGTGCTCGGCGAACTGCCCGGGGTGGAGCAGATCTTCTGCTTCGAGAACCGGGGTGTCGAGATCGGCGTCACGCTGCACCACCCGCACGGGCAGATCTACGCGTACCCCTTCGTGACGCCGCGCACCCGGGCGTTGCTGGCCGCGGCCCGCCGGCACGCCGAGCGCACCGGCGGAGGCAACCTGTACGCGGACGTGCTGGCCGCCGAACGCGCGGCCGGCGACCGCGTCGTCACCGAGAACGAGCACTGGACGGCGTTCGTGCCGGCGGCGGCCCGCTGGCCGTTCGAGGTGCACGTCGCACCACGGCGCGTGGTGCCGGACATCCCGGCCCTCGACGACGGCGAGCGGGACGCCTTCGGGCCGCTCTACCTGGATCTGCTGCGCCGCTTCGACGGGCTGTTCGACATGCCGATGCCCTACATCGCGGCATGGCACCAGGCGCCGGTGCGCATCGACCGCGAACTGGGCCACCTGCACCTTCAGCTGTTCAGCATCCGGCGGGCCAAGGACAAGCTGAAGTACCTGGCCGGTTCCGAGTCGGGGATGGGCGTCTTCATCAACGACATCTCCCCCGAACGCGCCGCCGAACTACTACGCGCCGCCTGAAGGAAGGGCACCTTCTTAACGCCTCGTGTATAGGAGGGGGCCCTTCCTAACACCTGCCAGCGCGCCGGCCGCCTGCTGGAGAACAGGGCGCGGGGGGCCCGGGACAGGGCCCCCCGCAGGGAAGGGACGGCTGGCTGTGCGCGACACAGCCGGGAAGGCTGGCAGATCGGCACGCAGACCGCGGTCGACCTCGGTCAACCTTCTGGACGCGACTGGCATCTCGTCCACCCTGGTCAACGAGACGTGCCGGGCCGGGGTGACGCCGCACGCGTGTCACCCGCCGGACACACCGGAGCCCGCCGGCGGGTGCCGACGGGCTCCGGTGCTGGTGCTGTCGAATCAGGCGGAGAGCCGGCGGGCCAAGTTCTCGTCGAGCGCGTTCATGAACTCGTCGGTGGTCAGCCACGGGGCGTCGCGCGAGATGAGCAGCGAGAGGTCCTTGGTCATCTGGCCGCCTTCGACGGTGTCGACGATGACCTGCTCCAGGGTGTTGGCGAACTCGGTGACCGCCGGGGTGCCGTCCAGCTTGCCCCGGTGGGCCAGGCCCCGGGTCCAGGCGTAGATCGACGCGATCGGGTTGGTCGAGGTCTTCTCGCCCTTCTGGTACTGCCGGTAGTGCCGGGTGACCGTGCCGTGCGCCGCCTCGGCCTCGACGGTACGGCCGTCCGGGGAGAGCAGCACCGAGGTCATCAGACCCAGCGAGCCGAAGCCCTGCGCCACGGTGTCGGACTGCACGTCACCGTCGTAGTTCTTGCAGGCCCAGACGTACCCGCCCTCCCACTTGAGCGCGGCGGCGACCATGTCGTCGATGAGCCGGTGCTCGTAGGTCAGTCCAGCGGCGTCGAACTCCGCCTTGAACTCGGACTCGAACACCTCGGCGAAGATGTCCTTGAACCGGCCGTCGTACGCCTTGAGGATGGTGTTCTTGGTCGACATGTAGACCGGGTAGTTGCGGTCCAGGCCGTACCGGAACGAGGCGCGGGCGAAGTCCCGGATCGACTCGTCGTAGTTGTACATGCCCATGGCGATGCCGCCGCCGGGGAAGTTGGCGACCTCCATCTCCATCGGCGTGCCGCCGTCGGCCGGCGTGTAGGTGATGGTCACCGTGCCCGGGCCGGGGACGACGAAGTCGGTGGCCTTGTACTGGTCACCGTGGGCGTGCCGGCCGATGATGATCGGCTTGGTCCAGCCGGGGACCAGCCGCGGCACGTTGGACATGATGATCGGCTCACGGAAGACGACGCCGCCGAGGATGTTGCGGATGGTGCCGTTGGGCGACCGCCACATCTTCTTCAGGCCGAACTCCTCGACCCGGGCCTCGTCCGGGGTGATGGTGGCGCACTTGACGCCGACGCCGTGCTCCTTGATGGCGTTGGCGGCGTCAATGGTGACCTGGTCGTCGGTCTCGTCGCGGTACTGGATCGACAGGTCGTAGTAGTGCAGGTCGACGTCGAGGTAGGGCAGGATCAGCTGCTCGCGGATCTGCTTCCAGATGATCCGGGTCATCTCGTCGCCGTCGAGCTCCACGACCGGGTTGTTTACCTTGATCTTCGCCATCGGCCGGCGCTCCTCTCGGGGGACACGTGCTCAAGCAGTACGAGCGTACTGCAATTGGGCCGGCAGCCCCCAGCCGGCCTCGGCCGACCGGTGAAACCGGGGCTGCACGGCACAGCAGTTCCCTGACACGATCGCGCGATGCCACTGAGCCGCACTCTCGGGTCTATCACGATCACCGCGCTCACCGACGGAGAGGGCGCGTTCTTCCAGCCCCGCGACGAGGTATTTCCGCACGCCACGGCCGCACACTGGGCGGAGGCCGACCGCCGCGACCCTGGTTCGGTCACCGCAGACGGGCAGTGGTGGCTGCCGTTCCGCAGCTTCGCGATCCGCTCCGGCGACGGACCGGTGACCCTGGTCGACGCCGGAATCGGCCCGACCGACGCGCCCGCCGCGAGCTGGGCGCCGGTGCCCGGCCGGCTACCCGCCGAACTGGCCGCCGCCGGCATCGACCCCACCGACGTCGACACGGTCGTACTGACCCACCTGCACAGCGACCACATCGGCTGGGCGGTCACCGGCACACCCGGCCGGCCGTACTTCCCGAACGCGAGCTACCTGCTGCAGCGCGCCGAGGTGGACGCGGCCCGGACGCTCAACCCGGGCCTGCCGGCCGGCCTGATCGCGCCGTTGCGCGCCGCCGGCCAGCTCCGGGTGGTCGACGGCGAGACAGACCTCACCCCGGGGGTACGACTGCTGTCCACCCCCGGACACACCCCCGGCCACCAGTCGGTGCTCGTGACGGTGGCCGACGAGCGCCTGCTGATCACCGGCGACCTCCTGGTCCACACGGTGCAACTGGTCGACCCCACCCTGGCGTACGCCCACGAGGAAGACCCCGACGAAGCCCGCCGTTCCCGGGAAACCACCCTGACCACGGCAAACCCCACCCTGCTGGCCACCCCCCACCTAACCACCCCCTTCACCCCCCACCCCTAACCCCGCCCAGCCAGCCCCCCGTACCCCGCACCCCGACCCCGCCCGCCCCGCCCCCGCCTGCCCGGCCCACCCGGCCTCCGGCCCGATCTCCGCCTACCCGGCCGGCGACTGCCCGGCCCACTCTCCGCCTGCCCGGCCCGCCCTCCTACCCGCCCGGCGACTGCCCGGCCCGCCCCCGTCGATCACGAAATCATTGCCTTCCCACTCGGCGTGTCCGGGCAATAACTCCATGATCGACGCGTGGATCGAGGTACGGACCCCGGCGGCACCCCCGTGATCAAGAGGTTTGCGTCAGGAATCGGGGTTTTGGTGACGCGAACCTCTTGATCACCGGGTTAGGTGGGCGCAGGCCGGGATGTGGCGCGGGCGGCCGGGTGGGGGTGGCGCGGGGGTGGGAGGGAGTGCGAGAAGGGCGGGGCGGGGTGGGCGGGGGGCCCCTCGGGGGGGGGGGGGGGGGTAAAAAGGAGGAGATTTAGGCCCCAACGGAAAGAGTGGGGGAGGG
>NZ_JBFAOC010000078.1:0-28400 GCF_040675055.1 Micromonospora sp. NPDC049662 | reverse complement strand
ACCGACCCGGAGTACTCGACGACGGCGTTCCTCAAGGGCCTGCGTCAGGTTGACGGCTGGCAGGACATGCCGCTGACCGACGCCGCGCAGACCGTACAGGTCTCCGCCTACCCCGACGCCTACGCGCAGTGGGAGCAGCAGGCCACCGACCTGGTCGCCCACAACTGGAACAGCTAACACACACAGATGGCCGGCACCCGACAACGGGTGCCGGCCATCGCCGGTTCTTCGGTGCGTGCGGTCAGGTGGCGCTGATCGTGCCGGTGAGCAGGAGAGCGAGGACCAGGGTGCCCAGCGCGACCCGGTACAGGACGAAGACGTACAGGGTGTGGTGGGCGACGTAGCGCAGCAGCCAGGCGATCGCCGCGTACCCGATGCCGAAGGCGATGAGGGTGGCCACGATCGTCTGGGCCACCGTGGGCACGGACGTTCCCGGGGCGGACGGTTCGAAAACGTCCCCAAGGCTGAACACCCCGGACATCACCACCGCCGGGATGGCCAGCAGGAACGAGTAGCGCGCCGCCGCCTCCCGGGTCAGGTTGAGCAGCAGGCCGGCGGTGAGCGTCCCCCCGGAGCGGGACACGCCGGGGACCAGCGCCATCGCCTGGGCGAAGCCCATCACGACGCCGTCCTTCATCCGGAAGTTCTCCAGCGTGCGCGTCTGCCGACCCCAGTACTCGGCGAAGGCCAGCACGAACGCGAACACGATCAGCGTGGTCGACACCACCCAGAGGTTGCGCCCGGCCGTCTTGATCTGGTCCTTGAAGAGGAACCCGAACAGCCCGATGGGGATCGAGCCGACGATCACGTACCAGCCCATCCGGTAGTCGAGGCTCGAACGCACGGATTTGTCCCTGAGCCCGACCAGCCAGGTACGGGTGATCCGCCAGATGTCCTTCGCGAAGTAGATCAGCACGGCAGCCTCGGTGCCGAGCTGGGTGACCGCGGTGAACGACGCGCCCGCGTCGCGGTCGAAGAAGATCGCCGAGGTGATCCGCAGATGCCCCGACGAGCTGACCGGCAGGAACTCGGTCAGCCCCTGGACGATGCCCAGGACGATGGCCTCAACCCAGGTCACTCGCCGACTCCCGAGAGCTCGAGAGCCTCGGCGACGGTCCGCAGGGTCTGCACACCGCTGTCCCGGTCGGCCACGAACAGGGTCACCGACAGCGTGGTGACACCGGAGGCGGCGTACTCGCGCATCCTCTCGGCGATGCGCTCCTTCGGGCCGAGCAGCGACGTACGGTCGATGAACTCCATGGGTACGGCGGCGGCGGCGTCGCGCTGGCGCTTGGCCAGGTAGAGGTCCTGGACCTCGCGGGCGGCGTCGCCGTAACCCATCCGGGTGGCGAGCTGGTTGTAGAAGTTCTGCTGCCGGCTGCCCATCCCGCCGACGTAGAGCGCGGCGTACCAGCGGACCAGCTCGGCGCAGGAGGCGACGTCGTCGCCGACGACGACCGGCACGGACGGCACCACGTCGAAACCGGCCAGTTCCTTGCCGGCCTTGGCCCGGCCGGCGGAGACGGCGGCGAGGTGCTCGTCGGCGAACTCCGGGGCGTAGAACACGGCGAGCCAGCCGTCGGCGATCTCGCCGGCCAGCTCCAGGTTCTTCGGACCGACCGCGGCCAGGTAGATCGGGATGTGCTCGCGGGGCGGGTGGAAGCTCAGCCGCAGCGCCTTGCCGGGGCCGTCGGGCAGCGGCAGCGTGTAGTGCTCACCGTCGTACGCCACCTCCTTGCGGGCGATGGCCAGCTTGACGATGTCGACGAACTCGCGGGTACGGCCCAGGGGCTTGGCGAACCGCACCCCGTGCCAGCCCTCGGAGACCTGCGGGCCGGAGACGCCGAGGCCGAGCCGGAACCGGCCGCCGGACAGGGCGTCGATGGTGGCGGCCGTCATCGCGGTGGCGGCCGGTGTACGGGCGGGGATCTGCATCACCGCCGAGCCCACGTCGATCCGTTGCGTCTGGCCGGCCATCCAGGCGAGCATGCTGGGCGAGTCGGAGCCGTACGCCTCCGCCGCCCACACCACCGAGTAGCCGAGGCGGTCCGCCTCCTGGGCCAGCGCCAGGTGGTCGGCCGGCGTACTCCACGCTGTCTGGTATCCGAGGCTGAGCCCGAGTCGCACTGGTCCTCCCCCATCCGTGGCACAGGTCGCATCAGGTTACGCAATGCCGAAAACGGACCCGATCACCGGCTCACCGCCAATGATCCCCCGTCCGTCGCGGTGCCTTCCGGAGGCGGAACCGGCAGAACCGGCAGAGATGACGGGAGCGAGGATATCCGTGGCGGCGGGTTCGAAATAAGGTTCACCCATGCAACAGCGACCGCTCGGCCGAAGCGGGCTGGCGGTTTCGCGGCTCGCGCTCGGCACCATGACCTGGGGCCGGGACACCGACGCCGACGATGCGGCCGCCCAGCTCAAGAGTTTCCTGGACGCGGGCGGCAACCTGATCGACACCGCCGACGTGTACGGCGACGGCGACGCCGAGTCGGTGATCGGGTCGCTGCTGGGCACCCTCGTCCCGCGCGAAGAGCTGCTGATCGCCACGAAGGCGGGGTTGCGTCCGGGCAGCGCCCGGCGGCGCGACGGCTCCCGGGGTCACCTGCTGCGCACCCTGGAGGCGTCGCTGCGTCGGCTCGGCACCGACCACGTCGACCTGTTCCAGGTGCACGGATACGACCCGGACACCCCCCTGGAGGAGACGCTCGCGGCGCTGGACCACGCGGTGGCCAGCGGAAAGGTCCGTTACGTGGGGGTGTCGAACTTCTCCGGCTGGCAGACCGCGCGGGCCGCCGCCTGGCAGACGGCCTGGCCGGGCCGGGCGCCGGTGGTCGCCACCCAGGTGGAGTACTCGCTGCTGGAGCGGGGGGTGGAACGGGAGGTCCTGCCGGCCGCTGACGCGCTGGGCCTCGGCGTGCTGCCCTGGTCGCCGCTGGGTCGGGGGGTACTCACCGGCAAGTACCGGCATGGGCGTCCGGCGGACTCCCGGGCCGCCTCCCCGCACTTCGAGCGGTTCGTCTCCACCTACCTGGAGCCGCGCTGCTCCAGCATCGTGGAGGCGGTGGCGACCGCGGCCGGCGGGCTGGGGGTCTCGCCGCTGGAGGTGGCGCTGGCCTGGATCCGGGACCGGCCCGGGGTGACCGCGCCGATCCTGGGCGCCCGGACGGTCGGGCAACTGCTCGGCGCGTTGCAGGTCGAGCGCATCACGCTGCCCGAGGAGATCACCACCGCGTTGGAGGACGTCTCCGGGGTGCCGGTCGGCTACCCCGAACGCGACGGGTGACCCGAGACGGCCCGAGGACGGCACGAACCAGGCACCGCAGCGGCGTCGGTCACCCTCCAGGGGGTGGCGGACTGCCGCCGGGCTGGGCAGCATGGGTGGCATGGACTACGAGTACGCGCCGCTGCGGCTGCCGCCGAACGTCGACCGGTTGACCGCAGCGGCGCAGTTGGCGATCCAGGCGGAGTTCTCCGGATGGGAGCTGGCCCGGGTACGGCTGTTCCGGGACGGCACGCGGCAGGTCATGTTGCGCCGTCGGCGGGTCAACCAGCCGCAGCCGGGCCTGTCGTACTGACACCGGGCCGGGGCACCGCGACGAAACGCCCGGGACCCGAACCGCGTACGGTCGGGCCCCGGGCGTCGTACGGCCCGCCACAAACTAGTGCTGGTGCCCGGCGTGGTCGTGGTCGTCGTCGTCGAGTTCCAGGAACGGGTGCTCGTCGAGACGACCGACGAGCCGGTCGTCGGCGGCCGGCTGGAACGGGCCGACCGCGTCGTCGTCGTCGAACGACTCCAGGTCGACCGGGGTGCCCACCTCGCTGACCATCACCACCCCGTCGAGCGGTTCCAGCTCCGGGACGTCGAGTGCGCCGAGCGAGCCGTCGCCGCTCTGCAGCAGCTCCAGCACCGCCTCACCGACGCCCTCCACCGGCGCCGGCTCGTCGTCCTCGGGGGTGCCCTCGCGGCGGGCCGCCTCGGCCGCCCGCAGCAGCGCGGAGATGCTCGGCACCCGGTAGTCGCGGCGTTGGCGCACCGAGATCACGCGGGGGTGCGGGTCGCTGGCCTCGACACCGTCGCCGCCGAAGCGCTCGTCGGCCTCGTCCGGGTCGATCGAGTCAACGTCCCACGGCGTGACCTCACCGAAGGCGTCGAGGAGCTGCTCGTCGTAGGCGAAGGAGGCGTTGTTCAACGCCACGTACGCCTGCCAGACGTCGTCGTCGTCGACGCGGCCCTGCGCGGCGCGTACGGCGGCCAGGTGGTGGCGGGCCGCTTCGATCACCCGCTCGAGTGCGGCGTCCAGCTCACCGTGCTGGTCGGTCATGTGGGGCAGTCCCTTCACGATGGGGAGGTAACGCGGACACTGCTAGCAGGTGCGGAGGAACCGGTCGAGAACCCGCACGCCGAACTGTAGTCCGTCGACCGGAACGCGCTCGTCGATGCCGTGGAACAACGCGGAGAAGTTCAGGTCGGCGGGCAGCCGCAGCGGCGCGAACCCGAAGCAGCGGATGCCGAGCGTCGAGAACGCCTTCGCGTCGGTGCCGCCGGAGAGCATGTACGGCACCGGCCGCGCCCCCGGGTCCTCGGCGCGCAGCGCCGCCGACATCGCCTCGACGAGGTCGCCGTCGAAGGTGGTCTCCAACGCGGGCTGCCGCTGGATGTACTCGATGTCGATGTCCGGGCCGACCAGCTCGCGCAACTGCCGCTCGAGCAGCTCGGACTGGCCGGGGAGGCTGCGGCAGTCGATGGTGGCGGTGGCGCGGCCCGGGATGACGTTGTCCTTGTAGCCGGCGCTCAACCGGGTCGGGTTGGCGGTGTTGCGGATCGTCGCGCCGATGATGTTGGCGATCGGGCCGAGCTTGGCGATGGCGACCTCCGGGTCCTCCGGGTCCAGCTCGATGCCGAGCAGGTCGGAGACCTCGGTCAGGAACGCCCGTACGGTGTCGGTCACCACCACCGGGAAGCGGTGCCCGCCGATGCGGGCCACCGCCTCGGCGAGGGCGGTGACCGCGTTGTCGTCGTGCACCATCGACCCGTGCCCGGGTCGACCCTTGGCGTGCAGCCGCAGCCAGTCGATGCCCTTCTCGGCGGTCTCGATGAGGTAGAGGCGCTGGCTGTCGTTGACCGAGTAGGAGAACCCGCCGACCTCGCCGATCGCCTCGGTGCAGCCGTCGAAGAGGTCGCGGTGGTTCTCGACCAGGAAGCGCGCGCCGTAGTCGCTGCCCGCCTCCTCGTCGGCGGTGTACGCGAGGACGATGTCGCGCGGGGGCCGGACGCCGGTGCGCTGCCAGTGCCGCACCACGGCGAGCACCATCGCGTCGAAGTCCTTCATGTCGATGGCGCCGCGACCCCACAGGTAGCCGTCGCGCTGCTCGCCGGAGAACGGGTGCACCGACCACTCGTCGGCGTCGGCGGGCACCACGTCCAGGTGGCCGTGCACCAGCAGGGCCTCCCGGCTCGGGTCGGCGCCGGGGATGCGGGCCACCACGTTCGCCCGGCCTGGCGCGGACTCGTGCAGGACCGATTCGATGCCCACCTCGGCGAGCTTCTCCGCCACGTACTCGGCCGCGCGGCGTTCGCCGACGCTGGTGTCGTTGTCACCGGTGTTCGTGGTGTCGATGCGCAGCAGGTCGCGGCAGAGGTCCACGACCTCCGCGGTGGGGTCCGGTCGGGCGGAGGCGGCGTCGCTCGTCATCGCCCCTTCATACCAGCCCCGAGTTACCGGCGGGCCGGCGCACCGAGGGGAGGCGGCCGGGCATCCAGGTCGACGAATCGGGCGGCGGTTTCGCGGCGGCCGCGTTCGGGTACCGCCGCCCACGACCGCACAACCCCTGCCGGAGCTTCCGCCCGCCAGTCGAGGAGGGCATCATGTCCGCCGTTCCCCTGCCCCCGTTGCCGCCCACGCCCGCCCCCGACGAGGGTTACCGGCCCGGCGGCCGTAGCGTCGCCGACATCGTGGACCGCGAGCACCGGCAGTTGCTGACCCTGGTGGACCAGCTCAGCGGCCCGGACGCCACGCCGAACGAGGCCCTCGCGGTGCTCACCGCCGCGCTGTCGCGGCACATCTCCGCCGAGGAGCAGTACCTGCTGCCAGCGGTGCGGGCGGCGCTGCCGGCCGAGGCCGCCCGGGTGGACGCGGAGATCGACGGTGACGCGGCGTTGCTGGCCGCCCTCAAGGGGCTGAACGACGAGACCGTGACCGAGGTCGCCGAGCGGGTCCGCCGCCACGTCGACGGGGTGGGCACGCTCGTCACCGAGCTGCGCGCGGTGGCGACGTCGGAGGAGCTGATCCGGCTGGGCAACCGGTTGGAGATCGCCGAGGAGGCCGCTCCGACCCGGCCGCACCCGGGCACTCCGGCCACGCCGCCGTGGAACCGCATCGTCGAGCCGGCGGTGGGCGTGGTGGACAAGCTCCGCGACGCGGTGACTCGGCGGCCGACGTACCTGAAGGACCTGCCGGAGCCGCCGCGCGACTGAAACGCGCGGGCCGCACCAAAGAATGCATTCAATGTCACCGATCCACTTGGCCCCTTCCGCCGGCTGCGACGTGGTCCTACCGTCACCGTATGAACCTGGAGCTGCGACACCTGCGGGTGGTCTGCGCGATCGCGGAGACAGGGAGTGTGACCAAGGCGGCGTCGACCCTCGGGCTCGCCCAGCCGGCGCTGACCGCCCAGCTCCAGCGGATCGAACGGACGCTGGGCGGGCCGCTGTTCGACCGGGACCGGCGCGGCGCCCGCCCCACCGCGCTCGGTGAGCTGGTGCTCGCCCGGGCCCGGGTGCTGCTGCCGGCCATGAAGGGCCTACAGGACGAGGCGGCGCGGCTGGCCGGTGCCGCCGAGGTGTCACGCTGCTACCGGCTCGGCGGCGTGAACAGCCCGATCCTGGGCCGGCTGGTGCACCGCCTCGCCGCCGAGGAGCCGCCGGCCCAGATCACCACGTACGCCTCGTGGTCGGTGGACGAGCTGGCGCAGTTGGTGGCCGGCGGACGGTTGGACTTCGCCCTCACCGGCGTCTGCGGCGACGCCACCCCGTCGGCCGAGTTCGGGTTGCGATGGCGGGAGGTGGCCGTCGACCCGGTGCTGGTCCTGCTGCCGGCGAGCCACCCGCTCGCCGACCGGGACGAGGTGCGCCTGGCCGACCTGCGCCACGAGCAGTGGGTGGCCGCGCCCGGCGACGGCTGCTTCGGCGACTGTTTCGCCGCCGCCTGCGCGCGCGCCGGCTTCACCCCGCGCAAGGTGTACGAGACCGACATCCGCGGCTGCGTCGACCTGGTGGACGCGGGCGTCGCGGTGGCCCTGTGCCAGGCGACGTTCCGGCCGGTGGCCGGTCTGGTCACCCGGCGGTTGGCCGGTGTCCCGCTGCGCTGGCGACTGCTGCTGGGGTGGCATCCGGAGTCGCCCGCCGCCCGCGACGCGGAGCTGCTGCTGGCCACGGCGAAGGCGGCGTACACCGACTCGCTGGCGTCGCACCCCACCTACCTGGACTGGCTGGTACGCAACCCGGCCTTCGGCGTCCGACAGCCCAGCGCGGCGTGAGGGCCTACTGCCCGACGGGCTCGGCGGGACGCCGCGTGAAGAAGCGGACGAGGTCGTCGGCCGCCGTCGGGGACAGCATCATGGCCTGGACCCGTGCGCACATCTCGGCGATCGGCTGGACCCTGGCGAACATCGCCTCCTCGTACGCCCGGATCGCCGCGTCCGGGTCGCCGGGGTGGGCGACGAGTTCGTGGGCGAGTTCGGCCGCGTCCAGCATGGCCTGGTTGGCGCCCTCGCCGACCGGGGGCATGAGGTGCGCGGCGTCACCGAGCAGGGTGACTCCCGGCTGGTGGGCCCAGCGCGCGCCGACCGGCATCGCCTCGACCCGGCGCGGCGTCGGCGCGTCGTCGCCGGCGTCGATGAGGGCGACCAGGCGCGCGTCCCAGCCGTCGAAGAGGGCCCGTAGCGCATCCTTGCTGCGGTAGGCGTCCAGGTCACGGCCCTCGGCACGGAGCGAGATCCCGACCCGGATGCTGCCGTCGCCGAGGCGCTGGGCGGCGAGGATCTGGTTGACGCCGACGCACCACAGGTTGCCGGGGCCGACCATCTCGGCGAGCTCCGGGTGGCGACGGTCGGCGTCGCCGATGGTGAGATCCACGTGGGTGGAGACGTACGTCAGTGGCGCGTCGATCAGCAGCGGTCGGACGACCGAGCGCGCGCCGTCCGCGCCGACGAGAATGTCGCACTCGACGCGACGACCGCTGTCGAAGGTCAGCAGGAAACCGCCGGCGGGTCGCGGCGTCGCCCCGACGAGGCGATGACCCCAGGTGACCGCGTCGGACGGGAGCGCGTCCAGCAGAAGCTGACGCAGGACGGTGCGGTCGATCTCCGGGCGTCCGTCGAATGAGCCGGGGCGCGGTGTGTGGTGCACGAGCGTACGCCCGGCGGGGTCGAGGATGCGGTGCTCCTCGCCCTCGGGCCGCGCCGACGACCGGAACACCTCGCCGAGGCCCGCCTCGGCGAGGGCGCGCTGCCCGGACTCCGGGTGCAGGTCGAGCATCCCGCCCTGCGAGCGCGCGGCCCGGTCCGCCTCGCGTTCGTGGACCACCGCCTCAATGCCGTGCAGGTGCAGGATCCGTGCCAACGTCAGCCCGCCCAGGCCGCCGCCCACGATCGCCAGTCGCATCGCCATGCTCCTTACCGTACACTGTATTGCGTGGATACACCGTACGGTAGCGAAGTGGTGCCGGTGTGGGAACGGCCCGAGCCCCGCCCGCGGGCGACGCCGGTGCCGCTGAGCCGCGCGAAGATCGCCGAGACGGCGATCCGGCTCGCCGACGCGCACGGCCTCGACGGCCTGTCGGTCCGCCGGATCGCCAAGGAACTCGGCGTCGGTCCGATGCGCCTCTACGACTACGTGACCAACCGGTCAGAGCTGCTCGACCTGATGGTCGACGCCGTCTACGCCGAGATCGCCGAGGGTGGCCCGCACCCCGGGTGGCGTGCCACGGTGCTGGCCATCGTGCGACGGACCCGCGCCGCCGCCCTCGACCACGAGTGGTTCTCCGACCTGCTCGGCGGACGACCGCAGCTCGGGCCGCACGCGCTCACCGTGGGCGAGTCGACCGCCGCGGCGCTCAGCCAGGCCCCCGCCGTACGCGACGTCGACGACCTCCAGCGCGCCCTGGGCGCCCTCAACGCCTTCATCATCGGAGCGCTGCGGCGGGAGGTCACCGAGCGACGTACCGCCCGGTCCACCGGCACCGAGTTGAGCGCCTGGCAGGCCAGCCTCGGCCCCTACCTGACGCGCATGCTCGACACGGGCCGCTATCCCACGATCGCCCGGCTCGTCGTCGACGGCGCGCACCTCGACGCCGAGGAGACCTTCGACCACAACCTGACCACCCTCCTGGACGGCATCGCCGGCCGGTGAGGCGAGGCGAGACGAGGGCCACCGCCGGTGCGAACCGCCGCTGTCCGGGTATCTGGCGGACATGACCGATCTCTACCCGCCCGCCGACGACCGCGAACTGCTCCGCCAGGCCGCCGCCGCGCACACCGCCGCCACCCGTCAGGTGGAGGCGTTCCTGCGCCGGCTCCCGGAGGTGCCCGACCCGGCCGACGTCACCGAGTACGCCAACCTGCTCACCCGCGAGGACCAGACCCGGGGCGAGCGCGACGCCGCCGCCGACGCGGCGGGGCTGACCATCGGCAGCCTGGAGCCCGACCAGGGCCAGTAGGGCACGACGACGGCGCCGACCCGAACCGGGTCGGCGCCGTCACGTACGGCCGCGCTCAGCGTTCCACGAGCGGATCGTGCCCGAGGTCGAGCAGCGAGTGCCGCCACTCGTCGTCGGCGTTGCCGCGCCGGGGCTTGGCGTCCATCAGCTCGCGGATCCGCTCCACCGCCTCGCGCATCACCTCGATGTCCTCCGGCGTGAGGTCGACCTTGCGCTTGTTGAGCACCTTGAGGATCTCCCGCCCCGGCTGGGGCAGATCCAGGTCCGGGTTCGGGCTGAACGACTCCTCGCCCGATCCCCTGGTCAACAGCCAGGTGCGCAGCTGCTCCGACGGGACGTTGACCTCGGCGTGGAAGTCCTCCCAGAGCACTTCCACCTCGGGGTCGAGCCGCGTGTCGCGTACCATCACGTCTCCTCTCGCGTCTCCGGGTCGTCCTGGTCGGTCTTGGGGTGCAGGCCCTCGGCTGGTACCCGCGTTCGGCGTGGATTGGCGGTCGGGGGCGCCAGGATCGGGTCGGGGTGCTCGTCCGCGTCCTCGTGCGGCTCGTCGTGGTCCTCGCGTCCCGCCGGCCCGCTCATCGTGGGTGTGTTGTCGTGGCGGCGGTGTAGCCCCGCTCGCCCGCGGTCACGTCGAAGGTGAGTTGCCCGTCGCGGGCGTCCACGACGACCTTCTGGCCGGGTGAGATCGCCGATTCCAGCAGCATCCGGGACAGGTGGTTGTCCACCTCGCGCTGGATCACCCGGCGCAGCGGACGGGCGCCGAACTCCGGCTGGTAGCCGTGCTCGGCGAGCCAGTCCACCCCGGCGGTGGTGACCTCCACCTGGATGTCCTGGGCGTGCATCCGGCGGCGGGTGTCCTCCAGTAGCAGCGCGGTGATGTCGCGCAACTGCTCGGCCTCGAGCCGGCGGAAGATGATGATCTCGTCGATGCGGTTGAGGAACTCCGGGCGGAAGTTCTCCTGCAGGCGGCGCATCAGCCGCTCGCGCAGCTCGTCGTTCTCCTGATCGCTGCCGGGCGCGCCGGTGCCGAAGCCGACGGCACGCTGGGTGCCGGTGATCAGCTCGGAGCCGAGGTTGCTCGTCATGATCAGGACGGTGTTCTTGAAGTTCACCGTACGGCCCTGGCTGTCGGTGAGCCGCCCGTCGTCGAGCACCTGGAGCAGGATGTTGAACACGTCCGGGTGCGCCTTCTCGATCTCGTCGAGCAGCACCACCGCGTACGGGCGGCGCCGTACCGCCTCGGTGAGCTGGCCGGCCTCCTCGTAGCCGACGTACCCGGGTGGGGCGCCGACCAGCCGGCTCACCGTGTGCCGCTCCTGGAACTCGCTCATGTCCACCCGGACCATGCGGTCCGCCTCGCCGAACAGCGCCTCGGCCAGGGCTCGGGCCAGCTCGGTCTTGCCGACGCCGGTGGGGCCGAGGAACAGGAAACTGCCCATCGGACGCTCCGGGTCGGCCAGCCCGGCCCGGGAGCGGCGGACCGCCTCGGCCACCGCGGTGACCGCGTCGTCCTGGCCGACCACCTTCTCGTGCAGGTGACCCTCCAGGCGCAGCAGCCGGTCCCGTTCCTCCTCGGTGAGCTGGCTGACCGGGATGCCGGTGGCCCGGGAGACGACCTCGGCGATCTCCTGTGGACCCACCTCGGGCACCTGCGAGGACGACGGGCCGTCCTCGCCGTTGGCGCGCCGGATCTCCGCCTCCAGCTCGGCGATCCGGTCGCGCAGCGCCGAGGCGCGCTCGTACTGCTCGTCGGTGACGGCCTGCTCCTTGTCGCGGCGTACGTCGTCGAGCTCCTGCTCCAGCTCCCGTACGTCGGACGCCGGGGTACGGGTGCGCAGCCGCACGCGCGCGCCGGCCTGGTCGATGAGGTCGATGGCCTTGTCCGGCAGGAACCGGTCGGTGACGTACCGGTCGGACAACTCGGCGGCGGTGACCAGCGCCTCGTCGGTGAAGCGCACCTGGTGGTGCGCCTCGTACCGGTCCCGCAGCCCGCGCAGGATCGCGATGGTGTCGTCGATGCTCGGCTCGGGCACCAACACGGGCTGGAAACGCCGGGCCAGCGCGGCGTCCTTCTCGATGCTCTTGCGGTACTCGTCCAGCGTGGTCGCGCCGATCACCCGCAGCTCACCCCGCGCCAGGGCGGGCTTGAGCATGTTGGACGCGTCCATCCCGCCCTCACTGCCGGCGCCACCCGCGCCGACCAGGGTGTGGATCTCGTCCAGGAAGATGATCAGCTCGTCCCGGTGCGCCCGGATCTCGTCGATGACCTTCTTGAGGCGTTCCTCGAAGTCACCCCGGTAGCGGGTGCCGGCGACCAGGCCGGCGAGGTCGAGTTGCACGACCCGCTTGCCGAGCAGGGTCTGCGGGACGTCCCCGTCGCAGATCCGCTCCGCCAACCCCTCGACGATGGCGGTCTTGCCGACACCTGCCTCGCCGATCAGCACCGGGTTGTTCTTGGTCCGCCGGGACAGGATCTCCACGGCCTGCTCGATCTCGTCGGCCCGGCCGATCACCGGGTCGATCTGGTCGTTGCGGGCCAGGTCGGTGAGGTCCTGGCCGTACTGGTCGAGGGTGGGCGTACCCCGGTCCGGCTTCGGGCCGTTCATCGGGCCGCGTTCGGCGTTGGCGGCCTGCAACGACTCGGGTTGGATCCGTCCGGCGGCCAGCATCCGGCCGGCGGGCGACTCGGGGTTGAGCGGCAGGGCCATCAGGATGTGCTCGGGGCCGATGTAGTTCGCGCCCATCGCCCGGGACAGCTGGTGGGCGTCGAGCAGCGCCCGCTTGGCCGCCGGGGTCAGCGACAGGTTCGGTGGCACCTCGCCGCGCGGCGCGCCGTCGCCCTTGCCGCCGAGCGCGTTGAGCAGGGTGTCCGGGTCGGCGCCGGCCCGGCGGACCAGGTCGCGCAGCGGTTCGCGTTGCAGCGCCGCCCAGAGCAGGTGGTCGGTGTCCAGGTCGCTGCTCTGCCGCTGGGCGGCGCGACGGGCCGCGTCGGCCAGCATCTCCCGCGCGTCGGCGGTCATCAGTCGGGTGATGTCGACCCGGTGCGGCGGTCGGCGTCCTCCCTCACCCCGGCCGAAGTACCGGGCCAGGAATTCGTCCCACGGGTCGGAGCCGAGATCACCGGGTCCCATCATGTCTCTCCTCCGCAGTCGGGCGCGGCACGGTCGGCAGGGGCTACCCGGCACCCGGCGCGACAAACGCCGCAGGCGGTGGCGCACCTCGCCGTGGAGTGGCGTCCGGCCGGTTCGGTCGGGTGGTGGCAGGCTGGCGGCATGACGGAGAACCCGCTGCTGATCGTGGACGGTGCCAACGTGGTGGGCTCCCGCCCCAACGGGTGGTGGCGGGACCGGGCCGGGGCTGCCGCCCGGCTGCGGGACGCCCTCGCGCCGGTGGCCGCCGAGGGGCTGCCCGCCCGGTTGACGGCACCGGTCGACGTGGTGCTCGTGGTCGAGGGCGCGGCGCGGGACGTGCCCGGCATCGACGAGGTGCGCGTGGTCTCCGCCCCCGGCTCGGGTGACGACACGGTGGTCGAGCTGGTGCGGGCGGCCCCGCAGCGCCGCCGGCTGGTGGTCACCGCCGACCGGGAGCTACGCGAGCGGGTCACCGCCCTGGGCGCGGAGGTGTACGGCCCCCGCTGGCTCCGCGAAAACTGAAAGGTTCTCGCACTGGGACTCCCACAGAACGGACTCCCGGCACTTCACGGGGGTTAACGGTCAGGCGGGCATCAACACCGCCAGGGCGGATGTTCTCCCGGGGACGGCGATAGGCTCTAATGGAGATCTCCCCGCCCCCAGGAGGTTCCGCCGTGGCGAGCGTCGCCGAGCTGAAGGCTGCCATCGATGTCGCCCTCCAACAGATCGGTGACGGGCAGACAGCCGTCCAGGCGGCGGGTGAGAAGCTGGCCGAGGCGCAACAAACCCTGGCCGGCGCGCTGGAGGGCAGCGGGCACGAGACGGTGGAGGCGGCCCAGGCCTCGCTGACACAGGCCAGCCAGGAGCTGGAGGAGTGTCTCGCCGCGACACTGGTCGCGGTGGAGCAGGCCCAGCTCTACGTCTCCACCCTGTAGGCCGGCGTGTCCATCATCGAGGACATCGGCGGCCAGGTCCGCGCGGCCAGCGAGGAGTTCCCGGTGGGTCTGCTCGGTCAGGCCCTGGAGAAGTTCGGCCTGGCCGCCGAGCGGCTGCGCTGGGTCCGCCAGGAGTCGGCCAACCCCATGGGCGTGCCCGAGCTGTCCGCCGCCACCGAGCACGCCGAGAGCGCGAACTACGCGCTTCGGGTGGCGCAGGAGCAGCTTTCGGCGTACCTGGTCGCGATCGGGCTGGCCGCCGACGGCGCCCCGCCGCCCCGGCCGCAGCAGCGCGACCAGCGCCACGACGAGGCGCCGTCGGACGGGCCCACCACCGTGGCGCCGGAGCGGCCCGAGCAGGTACGGATGCGTCGCTGGTGGTCCGTCCGGGTGGCGGAGCTGACCGGCGGGCACGAGACCGACGCGGACGAGCCCGACGAGCGACTACGCGACTCACAGGAGCTGCTGCGCCGGGTCGTGGGCGGCGTACGCGCCGGTGACCGTGACCGACTGCGGACAGAGCTGCGCCGCGCGTCGGCCGACGTGGGCCTCGGCATGGCGGCGCTCGCGCCTCCGTTGCTGCGCGAGCTGGCCGGTGAGCTGCTGGGGCATCCGCCCCGCGCCAGCGACCTCGGCCGGCTGCGCGGGGAGCTGGACGGCCGGGTACGGGACCTGCTGCCCGGGCTGCCACCGCCGGTGCTGGAGACGCTGCTGACCCGGGTCTGCCGGATGCCGCCGCCCCGCTCGTCCGGGGAGCCGCCGCACGCCGCCGACTCGGCCGTGGCCGCCGGGGTGACGGCCGGGCTGCTGCTCGCCCGGCTGGGCCGGGACCTGCCCACGGGAGCGCCGCAGGCCGCCGCCGAGCCGGACGCGGGCCCGACTCCACGCCGCGACGACAAGCGCGCCGGCACCCCACGCTCCGGCGGTCGACCCGACAGCGGCGCGAGCCCACGCCCGAACGTCCCGCGCGCCGGCGGTCGGCCTTCCGGCGCGGCGGGTGGGCAGGCGTCGGGTGGGGTCGTACCGCCGCGCACGGGCAGCCCGTGGCGGGACGCGCCGGCTCGCCGGGGCTCCGATGGCTGACCGGCGCGGGCAGCTCGCCACCCGGGTCCGGGACTCCCTCGCCGAGGCGCTGGGCGCCACCCGTACCCGGCTGTCGGCCGCGCAGGCCGACCTGAGCGCCGGGCGCGAGCGGCTCGCCCGGGTCCGCCGGGCCGCCGCCGCCGTACCCGAGCGGGTGGGCGGTCAACGCGACCGCCGCCTCGCCGAGATCGACGCCCGGCACGCCACCCGCATCGCGGAGCTGGCCCGCCACGCCGCCGACGCCGCCCGCCAGGAGGCGCCCGGCTGCGCCGGCGCGGACTGGCCGGGCTGGACCCCCACGCCCCTGCGCCGGGCCGAGCCACCCGGCGCGCTGCGGGTCGGTACGGTCCGGCTCGACGACGTCGAGCCGGTACCCGCGCTGGTGCCGCTGCTCGACGCCGGGCACGTCCACCTGTCGGGCGACGACCGCGCCGGCTGCGACGCCGTGGTGTCCGCGCTGCTGCTGCGGGCCGTCGGTCGCGCCGACCCCGGTGGGGTACGACTGATCGGGTACGACCCGGAGCACCTCGGCGGGGGCCTGGCCGGGTTCGCGCCGCTGGGCACGGCGGGGCTGCTCACCTTCGTCGGCCCCGGCGGACTGGGCCCGCTCCTGGACGACCTGGTCGAGCAGATCCGGCGGATCAACGAGACGGTGCTGGCCGGCGAGTACGGGTCCCTGCGGGAACTGGCCTCGGCGACCGGCCGCCGCCCCGAGCCGTGGCGGGTCGCGGTGCTGCTCGGCGGCGACGAGTTGAACCGGCACGAGCGCGGGCAGCTCGACCGGGTGGTCCGTGCCGGCGCGGCCTGCGGGGTGCACCTGGTGGTCCGTGGCGGGTCACTGCCCGACGACCCGACGGTGACCCGGGTGGTGGCGGACGCGTCGGGCGCCCGGATCGGCGGCCCGTCGGGCCTGTCGGTCCGGCTGGACCCGCCGCCGCCGGCGACGCTGGTCACCGAGACCTGCCGCGAGGTCGCCGCCCAAGTCAACGCCGGCCCACCGCCGACGCCGTTCGGCGACCTGTTGCCGCCGCCGGAGCTGATGTGGCGGGAGAACTCGGCGGACGGCCTGACCGTGCCGATCGGCGAGGGACCGCAGGGTCGACCGGTCCGCCTGACGCTCGCCGACTATCCGCCGCACGCCCTCATCGGAGGGCCGTCCGGCACCGGCAAGACGAACCTGATCTTCGCGTGGATCGGCGCGCTGGCGGCCCGCTACTCCCCCGCCGAGCTGGAGTTCTATCTGCTGGACTTCAAGGAGGGCGTGTCCTTCGCCCGGTTCGCGCAGGGCCGGCGTGACCCGAGCTGGCTGCCGCACATGCGCCTGGTCGGGATCAACGTCAACACCGACCGGGAGTTCGGGCTGGCGCTGCTGCGTTTCCTCGCCGAGGAGCTGCGGCGGCGGGCCGACGCGGCCAAGAAACACGAGGTCACCAAGCTCGCCGAGTTGCGCGCGGTGGACCCGACCGGGCACTGGCCGCGGATCGTCGCGGTGGTCGACGAGTTCCAGATGCTGCTGGCCGGCCGTGACGTGGTGGCCCGGGAGGCGGCCGACCTGCTGGAGGACCTGGCCCGCCGCGGCCGGTCGCAGGGCATCCACCTGGTGCTCGCCTCCCAGGACGTCCGGGGCATCGAGGCGCTGTGGGGGCGTCCCGCGCTGGTGGCGCAGTTCGCCCTGCGGATCGCGCTGCCCAAGGCGTTGCGGATCCTCGCCGAACGAAACGACGCGGCGCAGTCGCTGCCACGCTGGCACGCGGTGGTCAACGCCGAGTCGGGCATGGTCGAGGGCAACGAGGTCGCCCGGATCCCGGCTGCCAGCGACTGGGAGACGTGGAGCGGCCTGCAGCACCGCCTGTGGCGGATGCGCACGCCGGACGCGGCCCCGGCCCGGCTCTTCGACGGTGACGCGATCCCCCGGCTCACCGAGGCCCCCGACTTCCGGGCCCTCGAAGCCCCGGCGGACGGCCGCTCCCCGCGCAACCCGGTGGCCCTGCTCGGCGAGATCATCGACGTGCAGGCGCGTTCGGCGGCGCTGCGGCTGCCCCGCGCGCCCGGACGCAACCTGGCGGTGCTCGGCACGCGGGTGGACGAGGCGTGCGCGGTGCTGGACGCGGCGGCCCGGTCACTGGCCCGCCAGCACCCGCCGGGCACCGCCCGCTTCTCCATCGCCTGCCTCGACCCGGACGCCGACGGCATCGCCCGCACGCTCTACGACGACCTGGCCGACGACGCCGCCTGGTACGACGAGGAGACCGTCGGCGAGTTGATGACCGAGACGGCCGACGGGTTGTCCGGCGCGGGCAGCCCGCACTACCTGCTGCTGTTCGCGGTCGACGCGGCGGCCGGCGCCCTCGCGGCGCGGACGGGCCGGCGCACGGGCCTGGAGCAGTTGCGCCGGATCCTGCACGACGGGCCGGAGCGGCGTACCCACGTGCTGGCCTGGTGGCGGGGCGTGGCGCGGATGCGCGCCGACCTGGGTGGTCCCGCCGCCCGCACCGACCAGATCGGGGCCTGGGTGGCGTTGGACGCGCACGGCGGTGAGCTGGGCGCGTCGCTCTATCCGGGCACCGGCGGCCCGGACTGGTATCCCCGCCCGTGGCGTGGGCTCTTCTTCGACCGGGCCGTGCACCGCACCGGCCACGTGATCATCCCCTATGGACCGTCGCGATGAACGAGCCGGTGGCGAGTGAGACGTACACGGCGCAGCTACGACGGCTCGCCGAGCTGACCGCTCGCGTGCGCGAGCAGCGCGCCGAGGCGCACACCTGGTACGAGCGGCAGTGCGCGGCGGCCGAACGCGCGGTCGACGAGGCCGTCGCCGAGGTGCGGCGTGCCGAGCAGGAGCTGGTCGACGCCCGGGAGGAGCAGGAACGGGTGGACGCCGAGGTGGCGCACCTGTGGCAGCAGGCCCGTGCCCGGCTGGGCGCCCGTCGCATCGGCGGACCGCCCGTGCCGGCCAACGGCGGCGCCCCGGCCGACCCGGCGTTGCTCCTCGGCCGGGTTCGTGACCTGCTGAACCGGGCCGGGCAGCCGGGCGAGCTGCCGGGTTCGGTCAACCCGTTGCTGGCGCTGTGCGGGGTGGGCGGCGCGGTGCTCGGGTACGCGCTGGGCGTCGCCGCGCGGGCGCTCGGCGTCGGGTACGGCGGCGACCTGGCGGTCGGCATGCCGGTGCTGGCGCTGGTGGTGACGCTGTTCGGGCCACTGATGGGGCTCGTGCCGGCGCGGGCGCTGGCCGATCGCCGGCACGCGATGCTCGGCCCCCAACCAATCATGGTGGTACTCGGCGCCGGCCTGGTAACAACGGTGCTGCTCCTGACCCTAGGCCGCTGACCGCCCGCCCCCTTCTTCTCCGGTTGATCAAGAGGTTCGCGTCATCAATCCGGCGTGTCGTGACGCGAACCTCTTGATCAACCGCGGGGAGAGGGTCAGGCCGGCACCAGGACGGCCTCGCGCAGGAGGCGGCGGGCCAGGGTGACCCGGTCGGCGTCGTCCGGGAGGCCGGGTAGGTCACCGACCCGGGTCGCGGCCCCGCTCAGCAGGGCGCGGGTGGCTGGCTCGCAGTCGGCGGGCAGCGTGATCGTGCGGTCGAACAGCCGTAGCGCCACCTGGCCGTCCCCGTGCGGCAGGAGCTGCCAGCGCAGGCCGGGTCGCAGGGTGAGCCGGGAGTCGGCGTCCAGCGCGGCCAGCGCGCCGGCCTGGGCGAGTGGACGGATCGGCGCTGGGCGGGCCGCCGGCCAGGCGCGCTGGCGCAGCCGCGCGGCGACCGCGCCCGGGTCGGCCCGCAGCAGCCAGTCGCGCAGCGCCTCCACCGTTTCGGTCAGCTCCGGCTCGATGGCGTCCGGGTCGGCGACGTCGGTGCCGAACGGCAGGCTGGCCCGTAGCCGCTGGTCCTCGGCGGCCAGCGCGAGCAGTTCCTCGACGAGCGCGTAGCGGGTCAACGCGCGGATGCCCACGGTCAGGTGCAGCGAGCTGGCCTCCTGCGCCTGGGCGCTGTGCAGCCACCCGCGCGGCAGGTAGAGGGCGTCGCCGGGCGCGAGCACCACATCCAGCGCGGCGGGACCCTGAGCGGTGGCGCCGACCTCGTCGGCGCGGCCGCCCCACGGCTGCTTCTCCAGCGGGTCGGGCAGCACCGGCGGGTGGATCCGCCAGTGCTTGCGGCCGTCCACCTGCAGTACGAACACGTCGTGGGTGTCGTAGTGGGTGGCGAAGCCCTGGCTACCCGCCGGGGTGAGGTAGGCGTTGACCTGCAACGGCTGACGCAGCGCGAGGCCCAGGTCGCGGGCGAAGTCCACCAGTGGCGGCCAGATCCGGTGCAGGCCCTGCAACACCAGGGTGGCACCCCCGGCGTACTGCTCGAGGATCCGCTCGTCGAGCACCTGGTCGCCGATCTCGGCGCCGGCCCCGCCGCCGCCGGTCCAGCGGGCCGCCGGCACGAGCTGTCCGTCCTTGGCGACGCGCAGGAAAGGGGTACGCAGACCGCGCCGGCTGAGCAGCTCGTCGGCGTCGTCCGGGCTGAACAGGTCGGTGAACCCGGACGGGTCGGGCAGCTCGGCGGCGCGGGACAGCAGCGGGGTGTGGCCCCAGTGCGCGGCGGCGAACTTGGCGGGCTCGACCGAGACGCAACGCGCCAGCGCGGCGACGGCGCTCGCCGCGGCGGGTACGCCGTCGGGGGCCACGGACGGAACCGCCGGGCGGCCGTGGCCGCCCGGCGGGTCGAGGTACGTCATGGCGTGCCGCTACCGGGCGCTGCCGTCGGCGCCACCGTCCTGGTGACCCGGGGTCGCGCCACCGTCGGCCGGACCCTCCGCGCCACCGTCGGCGCCACCGTCCTGGTGACCCGGAGTCGCGCCACCGTCGGCCGGACCCTCCGCGCCACCATCGGCGCCACCGTCCTGGTGACCCGGAGTCGCGCCACCGTCGGCCGGACCCTCCGCGCCACCGTCCGCGCCACCGTCCTGGTGACCCGGGGTCGCACCGCCATCGGCCGGACCCTCCAGGCCGCCGCCGCCCGTGGTCTGCATGTCATCGTCGTTGAGTGCCATCGGTACTCCCTCGGGTGTGCCGCCCCGCCGTACGCCGGGGTCCGTCGTGCTGCGGGTGGTACCCCACGCGCGATCTTCTCTAACCCACACCGTAGACGCCGAACCGGGACGACACGGTCGGTTCGCGGGCGGCGGCGGAGAGTGCCAGGATGAGGCGGTGATCCTGGTGGGCACGTCGGGCTGGCAGTACCGGGACTGGCGGGGCCGCTACTACCCGCAGGGGATGCCGCAGCGCCTCTGGTTGGAGCACTTCGCGTCGGGCTTCGCCACCGTCGAGGTCAACAACGCGTTCTACCGGCTGCCCGAACGCGAGACGTTCGCGGCGTGGCGGGAACGGACCCCGGCGGACTTCTGCGTGGCGGTGAAGATGAGCCGCTACCTCACCCACATCAAACGTCTGCGGGAGCCGGCCGAGCCGGTGGCGCGGTTCCTCGGCCGGGCCACCGCCCTCGGCGACCGACTCGGCCCGGTGCTGCTGCAACTGCCACCGAACCTGCGGGCGGACGTCGACGCGCTCGACGCGACGCTGCGGCTGTTCCCGCGGGACGTGCGGGTGGCGGTGGAGCCCCGGCACCCGTCGTGGTGGACCGACGCCACCCGGGCGGTCCTGGAACGGCGGCAGGCGGCGCTGGTCTGGGCGGATCGTCTCGGTCGACCGGTGGCCCCGCGCTGGCGGACCACCGACTTCGGGTACCTGCGGCTGCACGAGGGGCGGGCCCGACCGTGGCCGCACTACGGGCGGACGGCGCTCGGCTCGTGGGTCCGCCGGCTCACCGACGAGTTCGACGCGGACGAGCCGGCGTACGTCTATTTCAACAACGACCCCGGCGGCGCGGCGGTCACCGACGCCGTCGCGTTCGCGGCGCTGGCCCGCGGGGCCGGCCACCCGGTGTCCCGGGTGCCGTCCCCGCCGGACAGCGCCGCTCGATAGGCCGGTCTCAGGGCAGCATCATGGCGAGGTCCTTGGGCATGGTGTCCTTCACGTCCTGCCACTCGCCCTGGGTGACGTGCCGACGCAGGGTGTCGAGCACCACCTGCGTCACCCGCTCCGCGCCGCCCTCGGCGTCGTACGGGAAGCCCTGGCGGACCTCGTAGAGGAAGTCGTCGCGGTTGAGCTTGATCGGCACGTCGGACGGGTTCCAACCGTCGAAGTAGATCCCCCGGACCAGCACGGGCAACTGCTGGGCGAACTCGACGCTCTCGCCGACCGCCAACCGGTCCCGCAGCAGGTGCAGCACCGTGCGCAGCGCCGCGTACGACTGGTTGCGCCGCTCCTTCGGCCACCCGTAGGCGTCCTCGATGTCCTTGAGGATCAGGTTGGTCTTGTCCAGCGAACTCTCGAACGCGGAGATCATCGCGTCAGGCATCGGTCGACCCCCGTTCCGTGGCCTCCCAGCGTCGCTCGTCGGTACGTCGCGGCGGCCCCACGGGACCGCGCCGGGCGCGTACCGGGCTGCCCTGGGTGGCACGTCGGGCGTTGTCCGCCGTGCCGACCACGTGCAGGACGGCACCACGCCGTCGATCCGTCACCAGTCGAACCGTCATCCCCCGTCACCTCCGTGTCGTCTCCGGCCGTCGGGCGGCCGTCACCACCGTGCCCACCCTGCCCGGCGAGCGGGTGAGCCCACCCCACCCGGATCGGGTGAGACGCGGGGGTTCAAGCCCTGCACCGCGCTCGTCCATGATCAGCACAACTTCGGGGATGTTGCTGCTTCAGGCCGTCGTGAGGCAGCAACATCCCCGAAAGTGCTGCCCACCGATCGGGGCGTCCGCCTCGCCGACTCCCCAGGCGGCGCATTGGGCCAGCGCGAAGGTTTTACCTGTTCAGTAAGCCAATGAGTGTCGTCGCGTTGGTCTGCGCGTAGTCGCGGTAGCAGTTGTTCATGAGGACGTGCGTCTGGCCGGCGGAGTCGGCCAGCTCGCGCAGCTTCGGCGCCCAGTCCTTGAGCTCCCGCTTGGAGTAGTGGTAGCCGAACTTCTCGTGGATGTCCTTGCTGGTCCACTTGTCGCTGTGGCCGTGAAAGCGCATCACGGCCAGGTCACCGGTGGCGGCCAGCACCGGGGGCACCGACGAGCGGTGACCCTGCGGCATGTCCACGCAGACGTACGACAGGTCGTGCTCGCGCAGGAACGACAACGTCTCGTCGGCGTTGTCGCCGTCGAACCAGGAGGCGTGCCGAAACTCGTAGACCGGTAGCAGCGGGGCGCAGCGCTTCGCCACCTCCAGCAGGTACTGCTTGTTGGCCCGCTTGATCGTGAACCAGGGCGGGAACTGGAACAGCAACGCGCCCAGCTTGCCCGCCTCGACGAGGGGGTCCAGCGCCGACAAAAAGCGTGTCCACACCTCCTCGTACGCCTGCGCGGGCAGGTCGTCGGGGTAGACGTTCTTCTTCTCGGTCTCCGGCCGCAGGTCCTTGTAGAGCGCGCTGACCTTTGTGGGATGGCCGGTGAGCAGGCTGAACGCCTTGATGTTGAACGTGAACCCGGCCGGCGTGCGGTCGACCCAGAGCCGCGCGGTCGACTCGGCCGGCGGCGAGTAGTAGGTCGCGTCCACTTCGACCAGCGGGAACTGCCGGGCGTAGTACGCGAGGCGTTTCTCGGGGTTGTCCGCCGTCTGGGGATACCAGCCCGAGTCGAGCAGCGTGCGGTCGGTCCAGGACGCGGTGCCCACCAGAATGTCACCCATGGATGGAGTCCATCGCGTCGCGGACCGACCGGCAACCGCTGCCGTCGCTCAGGCCGCCCGCCGTTCGCGGGTCTGCTTGCAGGTGACACAGGTGGTGGCGGCCGGGAAGATCTCCAGCCGCTCGACCGGGATCGCCGCCTTGCAGCCCTCGCACCAGCCGTACGTGCCCTCGGCGAGGCGGCCCAGCGCGTGCTCGTACTGGGCGCGCCGGTCGAGGATCGTCCGCAGGAGGGACTGGGCGGTGTCCCGCTCGGCCGTCTTGGTGCCGCTGTCGGCCTGGTCGTCGCCGGCGGTGTCGCCGACCTCCACCAGACGCAGCACCTGACTCTGCAGGACGGCCTGGTCGTACTCCGCCGTCAGGTCGTCGTAGCGCGCCTGCAGGGACTGCCTGATCTGGTCGATCTCCGTCTGGGAGCGGCCGGTGTCGACCGTGTCGTGGACGAGCATCGCTGCCTGCCTTTCCTGGCCTGTGGTTCCGGTGAACCGGGTCCGGCGGCGTGGCGCCCCGGGTAGCGGTCGCATGCGGTACGCGGGCGATCACCCACGCTCTGTGAGCCGGGCGAGTACCCGCCGGACACGGCCCGCAAACGAGCCAATTTCAGCCCTCGCCGGGCGCCTCGACGAGCGCGGGATGGCGGGGGTCGTCGGCGCGTACGACCACGTCGGCGAAGCTGGCGGGAACCACCTCGTCGGCGTAACGGTCGAAGGCCGGCAGGGTCCACCCCCGGGCCGGATCGGTGCGGCGGCGCAGGGCCGCCGTGGACACCTGAAGGTGGACGGTCACGTCGAACGGCAGCGCTCCGCCGAGCAGGAGCGCGCCGCTGACCAGGACCACGCCTCCCGGCGGCAGGTCGACGTACGCGGCGCGGCTGGCCCGGTCGGCGACCGGGTCCCACAGCGACGGCAGCACCCGCCCGTCGCCGCCGGGGCCGGCCGGGTCGAGCACCTCACGGCGCAGGCCGGCCTCGTCGAGCCAGCCCTCGTAGTAGGCGTCCGGGTTGGTGCGGCCGAGTTCGAAGCGCAGCGACGCGGGGCGGAGGAAGTCGTCGGCGCGTACGTGCAGGACCGGACGACCCCGGGCTCGCAGCGGGTCGACCAGCGCGGCGGCCAGCTCGTCCGGGCCGGCGGCGGGAGCGCCGTCGACGGCGACGCGCAGCCGGGCGGGCTCGACGGTGGCCGAGGCGTCGGCGAGGCGGCCGGTCAGTTCGGCGACGAGCAGGTCGGGCGAGATGGGACGGATGCGCACCGGTCCATCCTGCCCCGCCCGGGAGCGGCGAGCGGTGGTGGCGGTCAGCCGGTGCGGTCGACGGTGACCCGCGCGTCGTCGGCCAACCGGTAACCCACGCCGTAGACCGTGGTGACCAGGGGCACGTCGACGCCGACCTTGCCGCGCAGCCGGCGCACGTGCACGTCGACGGTGCGAACCCCGGCGTGCTCGTAGCCCCACACGGCGTTGAGCAGTTGCAGCCGGGTGAAGACGCGGCGGGGGTGTGCGACGAGGTGCAGCAGCAGGTCGAACTCCAACCGGGTCAGGGGCAGCGGCTCGTCGTCGCGCAGCACCGACCGGGACGACGCGAGGATGTGCAGGGCGGGAATCGTCGGGGTGAGGGCCCGCACGGGTGACCGGTTGGCCGGCACACCGTCGGCGCGGCGCTCGGCCGGAGCGGAGCTGGTGACCACGCCCTCGCCACGTTCGAGCAGCTCACGCGCGGCTTCGAGCAACCGCAGGGCCGGCGGCGTCAGCGACTCCTCGCAGGTCAGCGGGATGGACAGCGTCACGGTGAGCACGGGCGCGGCGGTGTTCGCCGGGCGGCGTTGACCGCCGGGAGGTCGACCGGGCACCGCGGGTTGGGACGTATGCCATCCGGCGCGCGACGAGGCGGGGCTGACCGACATGGTCCTCCTTGGGCTGGTCCGGGTATCTCCCCACGGCCCGGGACGCCGCTTCATCGATGCTTCCCGGCGTCCGGGCGAGGGTCAAGAGGCGGCTGCGTTGCATGAATGTGACAATTGACGAACGCATCGGAGCCAGACGCTCGCTCTGCGTACGAAGCCAGATGATTACAGCAGAGCCACCCGGATACCCCGTTACGGGGGTCCCCGTCCTGTTCACCATGCGGATACCGCCGCGCCCCGGCCGGCCAGCCGGCCCGCTCAGCGGGTGTGGTCCACGCTGATCCGCGCCTCGTCGCCGAGGCGGTAACCCACCCCGTAGACGGTGGTGACCACCTCCGCGCCGTCGAGCTTGGCGCGCAGCCGCCGGACGTGCACGTCCACGGTCCGGGCCACCGCGTGCTCGTATCCCCAGACGTTCGAGAGCAACTGCAGGCGGGTGAAGACCCGGTGCGGGCGCTCGGCGAGAAAGAGCAGCAGGTCGTACTCGATGCGGGTGA
The DNA here is from genome assembly GCF_040675055.1 of Micromonospora sp. NPDC049662. Lineage (NCBI taxonomy): Bacteria > Bacillati > Actinomycetota > Actinomycetes > Micromonosporales > Micromonosporaceae > Micromonospora > Micromonospora sp. NPDC049662. The sequence continues at coordinate 3,414 of NZ_JBFAOC010000078.1, read as the reverse complement.
GGGCGACCACCCGGTCGCCGTGCCGGACGGTCCGCGAGCCGGCCAGGATGCGGACGTCGGCGGTGTCGGCCACCGCGGACGCCTCGACGACGGTGGGGCGCGCGAGCGGTCGCGGCGTCTGCGGTACGTCGTCGGCGGGGCCCAGCCGACCCTCGCCGGCCTCGGCCAGCTCGCCGAGCAACTGCACCAGCCGGGCCAGCCGGGGGCTCATCGGCCCGGGGGCCAGGTCGAGGGTGATGGTGAGGGTGGGTCCGGTGCGCGGGCGGCCGACGGCCCGTCCCGGGTGACCCGGCGAGTAGGGACGGGTGGGGATCGCGACGACGGACATCATGCCTCCTGATGGCGGTACGCCCGCCACGCCCGGTGCGGCGTGGGGGTCAGCGGCGCGCCCAGCCGGCGGTGACCGGGGACGCGAGGGGGGTTGCGCGGTGCAGGGGGGTCGGGCCGAGCGCCGGTAGGCCGGCGATGCGCCAGGCGGCGAACCCGCCGTCGACGTCGGTGGCCCGGCGCAGGCCGATGTCCTGCAACGCGGCGGCGGCCAGTGACGAGGTGTAGCCCTCCTGGCAGAGGATCACCACCGGCACGTCGTAGTCGACGGCTTCGGGCAGCCGGGCCGGGCAGCGCGGGTCGAAGCGCCACTCCAGCACGTTGCGCTCGATGGCGAGCGCGCCGGGCACGACGCCGTGCGCGGCGCGTTGGGCCGCCGGCCGGATGTCGACCAGCAGGGCCCCGGCCCGGTACGCCAGGTGCGCCCGCTCCGGGTCCAGCCGGTCGAGCCGGGCACGCGCGGCCGCCAGGATCTCGTCGATGCCACGGGAGCCCGGCGGGGGCACGGGCGCCGGACACTGCTCGGCGGTGAGCTGCATTATCGAATCCTTCCGGGAACGAGAGGGTCGGGTCGATTCACCACGACCGGCCGGCCTCGGCGACCTCGGCGGCGCGCAGCCGACCGTCCAGGAGGTCGTAGCGGGTCATCCGGCGCAACGCCGGCCGGTAGACGTGCACGCTGACCGCCGGGTCCGCGCCGCGGTTGGTGACCCGGTGGACGTGGTGGGCGCCGAAACGACGGCCGGCGCCGGCGGGCAGCACGCGGGGCAGCAGCCGTCCCCGGCTCACCGCCTCCTCGGTGAGGGCGCCGGCCACCACCCGGAACGCGCCGGCGGAGCCGCCGTGGTCGTGCAGGTCGGTGCCCTGGCCGGGCAGCCAGCTCAGCGCCCACACCTCGTGGTCGTCGGCGGTGGCGAGTCGGGCGTACCAGCGTTCGCCGGGGTCGAAGCGCAGCGTCACCGGCCAGCCGGCCGGGTCGGCCCAGCGGGCGGCGACGGCGAGCAGGTCGGCGGCCGGACGATCGTGGGTCATCGGTGGTTCCTCGCGGGTCGGTGCGTGGGGTGCCCCCGTACTCTAGACGGCAAAGCCTATAGGTTTAGTAGGTAATTCCACATGTCGAGATGACCCGTGCGGTGGCCGGCCTGATCAGCGCAGGACCGGCGGCTCCACCCGGTAGCCGGGCAGCGACGGCCACCGGACGGTCAGCACCACCGAAGCCCGCTCCGCGTACCAGGAGTGGTCCACTCCCCGCCCCCACACCACGTAGTCGCCGGGGGCGGCCAACCGGACCGTCCGGTCCGGCAACTCCACCCGGAAGCACCCGTTGACGAGCACCAGCAGGGTCGTGCGGCGCTCATTGGTCGCCCACCGCGAGCGGGTCTCCCCAGGCGGGTGCACACCCCACTTCACCTCGACGTCGGTGCTGTGCCGGATCTCGCCCGGCGGCGCGAAGTGCCCGAGCAGCCAGCCGCCGTCGCCGACCCCGTCGACGCCCGCGTTACCCACGTAGACCGTCTCACCCATCGGACCTCCCCCACGTGCCGGCCGAGCAACCTATCAGGGCTCCGGCGGCCAGGGCCGTTTCACCAGGGCGGCCGCGCCTTGCCGGATCGCCGCCCGGACCCGCCGCAGGCCGGGCGGTTCTGCTGAAACGGCCCTAACCTGGACCGGTGACCGACGACCTCGACGCCGCGACCCTGGCGTTCGCGCACCGGATGTTCGACCTGGCCCGCGCGGGTGCCACCGAGGAACTGGCCGCCCAGGTCGACGCCGGGCTGCCGGTCAACCTGACCAACGACAAGGGCGACACCCTGCTGATCCTGGCCGCCTACCACTCCCACCCCGACACGGTGGCCGCGCTGCTGGCTCGCGGCGCGGACCACACCCGCACCAACGACCGGGGTCAGAGCGCCCTCGCCGCCGCGGTCTTTCGCAGCGCCGCCGACGCGGTCCGCGCGCTCCTCGCCGCCGGAGCCGACCCGGCGTACGGCAATCCCTCGGCGCTCGAGACCGCGCAGTTCTTCGACCTGCCGGAGATGGTGCGGCTGCTGCGGGCCGACTGACGGTATACAGGGGCGGTGGAAGATCCCCTGCCCGAACAGATGCGTGCCGCCGGCAGCGCCCTGCTGACCGCGCTCGACCCCGCGACCCGCGCCGACGCCGTGTACCCCTTCGACGACGAGCCGGCCCGGCGGTGGCTGGAGTACCGCCCGCGCCCGCGCCCCGGCGTCTGCCTCGCCGCGCTGGACATCGCCGGGCGCAAGGCCGCGCACCGACTGCTGGCCACCGCGCTCAGCCCATCGGCGTACGCCCAGGCCATGGCGATCATCGCGCTGGAGGAGGTCCTGGACCGGGCCGAGGGGTGGCGTCGCGGGCGGCACAGCGGCGACTACTGGATCGCCGTCTTCGGCGACCCGGCGCGCGACGACCGCTGGGCGTGGCGGCTCGAAGGGCACCACCTGTCGGTGACCATGACCGTCGTGGACGACCAGGTCTCCCCCGCGCCGGTCTTCTTCGGCGCCAACCCGGCCGCGGTGCGGTACGCCGGGCGCCCCGTCTCCCGACCGCTCGGCGTGGAGGAGGATCTGGGCCGCGCCCTGCTGGACGCGCTGGGCCCCGCCGGACGGGCTGCCGCGATCATCGCCGACGAGGCCCCGACGGACATCATCAGCGCCACCCGCGCCCGGGTCGACGGCCCGCTCGAACCCCTCGGCGTACCGGCCGACCGACTCGGCCCCACCGGCCGGGCGCTGCTCGACCAGATCGTCGCGCTCTACCTGGACCGGCTACCGACCGAACTGGCCGTACGCGAGGCGACCCGCCTCGCCGGCGGCCCGCTGCACTTCGCCTGGGCCGGGCCGACCCGGCCGGATCAGCGGCACTACTACCGGGTGCAGGGCGACGACCTGCTGATCGAGTACGACAACACCAGCGACGACGGCAACCACGCGCACACCGTGCTCCGCCGCCCCGCCAGCGACTTCGGCGCCGACATCCTGGCCGCCCACCACACCTCCCACCCCCACTAACCCGCCCGCCCCGCCCCGTCCGCCCCGCCCCGTCCGCCCCGCCCCGCCCCGCCCCGCC
>NZ_JBFAOC010000077.1:0-28955 GCF_040675055.1 Micromonospora sp. NPDC049662 | reverse complement strand
GGGGGGGGGGGGGGCGCGGGCGGGGGGGGGGGGGGGGGGCCCGGGGGGGGGGGCCGGCCGGCGATCCCCACACCCCCCGTATCCGGTGGTCCTGCTAGTGCTTGTCGTCCTGGTCCGGGTGCGCGAAGTTGAGGTGCTCCGGAGGCAGCGGGAAGGTCACGTCGTCGCCGAAGGGCGACGGCGCGGCGGGCCGGTCGAAGGTGAGCTCGGTCAGCGGCAGCCGGCCCCGGTCGTCGACCGCCGGAGCGGTCGGGTGGGGCACCTCCCGGTCCCAGTTGACGCCGGCCTGCGCCTGCGCCTCGGCCCGCTGGTCGTGCGAGCCACCCGCGTGCGAGTGCAACCCGCCCCGAGTCGCACCCGACGACGTCGCCGAGCCCTGACGGGCGGTGGTCACGCTGGTCTGGGGCGTCTCGCCCCGACGGAAGATCTTGCTACCAAGCCACACAAGGGGATCGTACCTGCGGTCGACGACGCGTTCCTTCATGGGGATGATCCCGTTGTCGGTGATCTTGATGTGCTCGGGGCAGACCTCGGTGCAGCACTTGGTGATGTTGCAGAAACCGAGGCCCTGTTCGGCCTGTGCGTACTCCTTGCGGTCGGTCCGGGCGTCCAGCGGGTGCATGTCCAGCTCGGCCGCCCGGATGAAGTACCGCGGACCGGAGAACGCCTGCTTGTTCTCCTCGTGGTCACGGATCACGTGGCAGACCGTCTGGCACAGGAAGCACTCGATGCACTTGCGGAACTCCTGCGAGCGCTCGACGTCGACCTGCTGCATCCGGTAGTCGCCCGGGGCGACGTCCGCCGGCGGGGCGAACGCCGGGGTCTCCCGCGCCTTCTCGTAGTTGAACGAGACGTCGGTGACCAGATCCCGGATGACCGGGAAGGTCCGCAGCGGGGTGACCGTGACGGTCTCGTCGTCGCCGAAGGTCGACATCCGGGTCATGCAGCCCAGTCGCGGCTTGCCGTTGATCTCCATGGAGCAGGAGCCGCACTTGCCGGCCTTGCAGTTCCACCGGCAGGCCAGGTCGGGCGCGTCGGTGGCCTGCAGGCGGTGGATGACGTCGAGGACGACCTCGCCCTCGTTCACCTCGACCATGTAGTCCTGCAGGTCGCCGCCGGTCTCGTCGCCCCGCCAGATCCGGAACTGACGCTTCGCGCTCATCGGTTGTCCGCCTCTCCAGCGTCGGCGACGAGAGCGTCGAAGTCGGTGAGCTCCTCGTCGGTGAGGTACTTGGCCAGCTCGGCCCGGTCGAAGAGGCCGATCAGCTCCGGCCGCATCGTCGGCAGCGGCTTACGGGTCAGCTGCACGGTGTCGCCGTCCAGGGAGCAGACGAGGTTCACCTGCCGCCACTTCGGCTCCATCGCCGGATAGTCCTCGCGGGTGTGCCCGCCGCGCGACTCCTGCCGCTCCAACGCCGCCTTCGCGGTGCACTCCGAGACCACCAGCATGTTGCGCAGGTCCAGGGCCAGGTGCCACCCCGGGTTGTAGCGCCGGCCGCCGGCCGCGCTCACCTTGGCGACCCGCTCGCGCAGCTCGGCCAGTCGCACCAGCGCGTCGGCCAGCTCGCCCTCGCGCCGGATGATGCCGACCAGATCCCCCATGACCGCCTGGAGGTCCTGCTGAAGGGTGTACGGGCTCTCGCCGGTGTCCCGCTGCAACGGGGCGAGGGCGGTCTCCACGGCCGCCTCGACGGCGTCCACGGCCACCTTCGGCCGGGCGGACAGCCCGTCGGCGTAGCTGGCCGCGTGCCCGCCCGCCCGCTTGCCGAACACCAGCAGGTCGGACAGGGAGTTGCCGCCGAGGCGGTTGGAGCCGTGCATGCCGCCGGAGACCTCACCGGCGGCGAACAGACCGCGTACGTGGCCGAAGGCGGCACCCGAATCCGGGTCCACCTCGACGCCGCCCATCACGTAGTGGCAGGTCGGCCCGACCTCCATCGGTTCGGCGGTGATGTCGACGTCGGCCAGCTCCTTGAACTGGTGGTACATCGAGGGCAGCCGTCGGCGGATCTCGTCGGCGGAGCGCCGGCTCGCGATGTCCAGGAAGACCCCGCCGGCGGGGGAGCCCCGACCGGCCTTGACCTCGCTGTTGATCGCGCGGGCCACCTCGTCGCGGGGCAGCAGCTCCGGTGGACGCCGGTTGTTGTCCGGGTCGGTGTACCAGCGGTCCGCCTCCTCCTCGGTCTCCGCGTACTGCTTGCGGAAGACGTCGGGGACGTAGTCGAACATGAACCGCTTGCCCTCGGAGTTCTTGAGGACACCACCGTCGCCACGGACCGACTCGGTGACCAGGATGCCCTTCACCGAGGGCGGCCAGACCATGCCGGTCGGGTGGAACTGGAGGAACTCCATGTTGATCAGCGTCGCCCCGGCGCGCAACGCCAGCGCGTGGCCGTCCCCGGTGTACTCCCAGGAGTTCGAGGTGACCTTGTAGGAGCGTCCGACACCGCCGGTGGCCAGCACCACCGCCGGCGCCTCGAAGAGGATGAACTCGCCGGACTCGCGGTAGTAGCCGAACGCGCCCGCTACCCGGTCGCCGTCGAGCACCAACTCGGTGATGGTCGTCTCGGAGAAGACCCTGATCCGGGCGTCGTACGAGCCGAACTCGCGCTTGTCCTCCTGTTGCAGCGAGACGATCTTCTGCTGGAGGGTGCGGATCAGCTCCAGGCCGGTCCGGTCGCCCACGTGCGCCAGTCGGGGGTACTCGTGCCCACCGAAGTTGCGCTGGGAGATCTTGCCGTCCTTCGTACGGTCGAAGAGCGCGCCGTACGTCTCCAGCTCCCAGATCCGCTGCGGCGACTCCTTCGCGTGCAGCTCGGCCATCCGGAAGTTGTTGAGGAACTTGCCGCCGCGCATGGTGTCGCGGAAGTGCACCTGCCAGTTGTCACGGCTGTTCACGTTGCCCATCGCGGCGGCGGCGCCGCCCTCGGCCATCACCGTGTGCGCCTTGCCGAACAGCGACTTCGAGATGATCGCCGTCTTCTTGCCGGCGAGGCGGGCCTCGATGGCCGCGCGCAGACCGGCGCCGCCGGCCCCGATGACGACGACGTCGTAGTGGTGTCGTTCGATACGAGTGGTAGTGGTCATGTCAGGGGCCCTTTAGTTGATGAACCGCAGGTCGTTGAACCAGCCGGCCGACAGCGCCAGCACGTAGAAGTCGGTCAGCGCGAGGGTGCCGAGGGTGATCCAGGCGAGCTGCATGTGCCGGACGTTCAACGCCGAGACGACGGTCCACGCGCGGTAGCGCACCGGGTGCTTGGAGAAGTGCTTGAGCCGGCCGCCGATGATGTGCCGGCAGGAGTGGCAGGAGATCGTGTACGCCCAGAGCATCACCACGTTGAGCAGCAGGACGAGGTTGCCCAGCCCGAAGCCGAAGCCCTTGGGTGAGTGGAACGCGAGGATGGCGTCCCACGTGTTGATCAGCGAGATGATCGCGGCGGCGTAGAAGAAGTAACGGTGCAGGTTCTGGCCGAGCAGCGGGAAACGGGTCTCCCCGCCGTACTCCTTGTGACCGTCCGGGACGGCGCAGGCCGGCGGCGACAGCCAGAAGGACCGGTAGTACGCCTTGCGGTAGTAGTAGCAGGTGAGCCGGAACAGCAGCAGGAACGGCAGGGTCAGCGCGGCGTCCGGGATGATCCACCAGCCGGGCAGGAACCGGCCGAAGTGTGAGGCCTGCTCGACACACCGGTCGGTCACACACGGGGAGTAGAACGGGGTCAGGTAGTGGTAGGCGTCGACCCAGTAGTGGTCGTGCATGAACACCCGGACCGTCGCGTACGCCACCCAGGCGCCGAGCCCGATCACCGTGATCAGCGGGGCGAACCACCATCGGTCGGTACGCAACGTCTTCGCCGTGATGGCGGCGCGCGCCCGCGCCCCCCGCGGCCTCGTTGCCGTTGAAGTCATTCGAGTCGTCTCCTCGACGGGCCCGTACGGGCGGGCTGCTGTCTCCGGTCGGCACGCGGACCGGCGAACCCGCACCCGCTGCCACGTCATGCGCACACCAACGACCACGCCGGATCGACCGACGCAGCTAAGTGACACACGTTACGCCGATCTTTGCGGGCCGTCCGCGCAAGGGAGCGTCCCGTGTGTCTGGCCTGGTGAAACGCCGAGGCGCGCGGACCGTCGCGCTCCTCAGCCCGACGCGCCTCCGGTGAAGTGCCAGGACGCCAGCCGCACCGAGGGCGCCGCCCACCAGGCACCGTCCACCCGGTCCGGTTGGCGCACCGTCCGAGAACCCAGCCCGAGCACCGCGCCCGGCCCGAGCGCCCGGGGGTACGACTCGGTGAACCGCAGGTCGCGGACCGCCCGGACGACCATGCCGTCCTCGATCAGCCACACCCCGTTGCGGGTCAACCCGGTGACGACCAGGCTCTTCGGGTCGAGCACACGGGTGTACCAGAGGTCGCTGACCAGCAGCCCCCGTCGTACTCCGGCGACCAGCGCGGCCGTGTCCGCGTCGACCACCGCGCCGGCGGCCGTGCCCGTGGTGTTCCGGCCCACCGCGCTGGCCGGGCCGGCCGCCGCAGGCGAGAGTCGGAGGTTGCGGGCCATCGGGCCCCAGGTGGCGCCGCCCGCGATCGCGTGTCCGGTGGACTCCGCGCCCGCGTCGGCGGCGGTCCGCCGGTCGTGTGCGACGGCCCGCGTGGTGCCCGCCTCGACCAGGGTCACCGCCCGCCGGCCGGTGCCCTCGGCGTCGAACGGCAGGCCGGACGCGCCGAGCGGATCGTCCACCAGGGTCACCAGCGGGTCGAACTGGGCCGCCCCCGGCTCGGCGAAGGACTGCCGCTCGGCGTACCGCTTGCCGTTGAAGCCGTACCAGGACAGGTTCTGCAACAGGTCCGCCACGGCGGCCGGTTCGAACACCACCTCGTAGCGCCCCGGCGGCAACTCGACCGGATCCGCTGCCGCCTGTGCCTTCGCGGCCGCCTGCGCGCCCAACTCGGCCCCGTCGAGGTCAGACAGTCGGTCCGCGCTGTGCCGCGCGACGCCGTCCGCGCCGTCGCGGCGGGCGATGCCGTCCATCGCCGCCTCCGCCGACCGGCCGTCCGCGCTGTGCCCCGCCGAGTTCGCGAACGCCGACGAGCGGTGCGCGGTACGGCAGTACCCCGCCGTGGTGAGCGGCGCGGCGGCGGCCACGAACGCGGCCACCCGGTCGGCCCGCTGGTCCGGCTCGGCGTGGGCGGTCGCCTCGTCGACGGGCGGCGCGGCCGGCGCGGGCGTGGGCGGCACCAGGCCGGGCCATCCCGGGTCGAGCGGACCCAGGCGGGTCGCGGCCAGGGTCCGCTCGACAAGCGCGTGCAGCCCGTCAGGGGTGACGATGCTCCCGCTGCCGGCGACGGTGCGTCCGTCGAGGTGCACCCGCAGCCGGACGCCGACCGTCGACTCGGAGACGTTCTGGTGGATGGCCGAGTTGGCGAAGCGGGTGAGCGCCAGATCCGCCCGCGTCGCCACCACCTCGGCCTGCACGGCCGGGCCACCGAGCCGCCGGACCAACTCGACGACCTGCCCCGCCAGCTCCAACTCGTTCATGCTGGGCCGCCTTTCGTTCGCGACTGCGGGGCTCGCAAAACCGGCTCACTCCTCGCGCTCACGCGGACACCCCCACCCGGACGTTGCGGAAGCGGGCCGGCGCGGCCGGGTGGCCGGTGTGCCCGATCTGGCCCGGCTGGCCCTTGCCGCAGTTGGGGGTCCCCCAGGGCACCGTCTCGCCGGAGAGCATGTCCATCGAACGCCAGAACAGCGGGCCGATCCCGGTGTACGTCGGATTGCGCAGCATCCGCCCCCGCCGACCGTTCTTGATCTCCCACCCGATCTCGCAACCGAACTGGAAGTTGAGCCGCTTGTCGTCGATCGACCACGAGCGGTTGAGGTCCATCAGCACGCCGTCGTCGGTGGCCGCGATGATCTCCTCCAGGGTGTGCGGACCGGGTTCCAGGCCCACGTTGGTCATTCGCACCATCGGCAGCCGGGCCCACCCGTCGGCGCGTACGCTGCCGCCGTAGCCGAGACCGGCCACAGCCGCGGAGTCGCGACCCGCGAGCACCCCCACCCACCGGCCGTCGCGTACCGCGTCCCGCTTGACGGCGGGGGAGCCCTCGTCGTCGAAACCGAAGCTGCCCAGCGCGCCGGGGATCGTCGGGTCGATGGTGATGTTCATCAGCTCGGAGCCGTAGCGCAGCGAGCCGAGCTGGGCCAGGTCCAGCCAGGACGTGCCGGCGAACGCGGCCTCCCAGCCGAGGATCCGGTCCAGTTCGATGGCGTGGCCCACCGACTCGTGGATCTGCAGGGCCAGTTGCTCGCTGCCGAGGATCAGATCCGTCTCGCCGGCCGGGCAGGGTGGCGCGGTGAGCAGCGCCCGTGACTCCTCGGCGATCTGCGCGGCGTGCGCGGCCAGGTCGAGCGATTCGACCAGCTCCCAGCCGGTGGTGCCGTACTGCCCCCGGTAACTGGGCCAGGACCGCCGCTGCGTCTCGCCGTCGCCGATCGAGGTGGCCGAGATACCGCCGCCGCACTCGCGGATGCGCTGGTCGATGCGGTGACCCTCGCTGGAGACGAACCACTTGGCGGTGTCCCAGATCTGGTAGAGCCCCTCGGCCAGGTCCGCGCCGTGCTCGGCCATGGTGCGGGTCGCGCCGACGAGCAGGTCGCCCTTGTCGGACAGCGGAACCGCGAGCGGGTCGATCCGGCAGTCCGAGGACCAGCTCGCCGTCACGGCCTCGACCGCGACCAGGTCGACCGCGGGGCCGGGCACCCGGGCACTGGCCATCGCGGTCCGGGTCGCGCGCCGGCCGGCGTCGCGGGCGGCGGCGTCCGACAGATCGGGTACGGCGTGAAAGCCCCAGCTGGCGCCGACCAGCGCCCGGACGCCGAGCCCGATGCTCTCGTCCTGGGTCAGCTCCTCCACGTCGCCGTTGCGTGCGGTCATCGACTCGTAGCGGCGGTGCATCACCCGCGCGTCGGCGTACCGGGCGCCCGCGTCGAGAGCGGCCTGGACGGCGGCGGTGGCCGCGTCGAACTCGGTCATGCGACGACCCTAGGGCAGCGGACCGACGCCCGTCAGGGAAGAAGTTCTTCCGGCCGGATGGTGGCCTTGACCGGCTCGGTCAGTTCCAGAACCTCGCCGCGCTTCGCGGCCCCTACTTCGACGTAGTGGCCGCCTTGGCGACGGTAGAGGCGCAGCGCGCCGGTTTCCTGTTCCACCAACAGATACCACCCGATCCCGGCGGCGGCGTAGTAGTGCATCTTCAACACCTTGTCGGTGGATGCATTGCTCGGTGAGATGATCTCGCATACCAGCCGCACGTCACCCGCTTCGACGTTGAGTTCGTCGAAGTCGATCGGACCGGTGATCACGAGGTCGGGGATCGGGATCCGACCGGGCCGGAGTCGGACGTTGACCGCCTCCAGCAATTCGAGGCCGGCGGGCCCGGTGGCTGCTTCGAGGATGTTGCCGAGCCTGCGGGAGATGCGCTGGTGTCGGGGGGTGGGGGCTGGGGTCACGTGGAGGCTCCCGTCGAAAAGTTCGACGCGTTGCTGCGTCTCGCCGAGGGCGAGGTAATCCTCTTCGGTCCACGGGCCTTCGTGGTTGAACACCGCCGCGGTCATCGTCACCTCCACCTCGTGCCGGGTGCATCCTCTGCTGGTCGCTCGCCCCATGGTCGCACCTGACGTGCGTCCGAGGCCATGAACGCCGTAGGTGACGGGCGTGCGGGGCTGATGCGGAGTCGTTACGCTCGGGCCCGCTGACACGTGCCGAACTTGTAGCTTATTTTCACCCTCTGGACATTGTTGTAAGTTCTCTTCGTCACTGAGGGAGGTGCCGTGGACAGCTCGGATCCCTACCTGCGGGTGAGTGACCTGCGGGTCCGCTTCGACACCTCGGACGGCGTCGTGCGCGCGGTCGACGGGGTGTCTTTCGCCGTCGAGCGGGGCCGCACGCTCGGCATCGTCGGTGAGTCCGGCTCCGGAAAGAGCGTCACGTCGCTGGCCATCCTCGGTCTGCACGACCCCAAGCGGGCCACGATCACCGGAGAGATCTCCGTCGGCGGCCGGCAGCTCGTCGGTCTGCCCGAGGAGGAGGTACGCCAACTGCGCGGCCAGGAGATGGCGATGATCTTCCAGGATCCGCTGTCCGCGCTGCACCCGTACTACACCGTCGGCCGGCAGATCGCCGAGGCGTACCGGGTGCACCACCCGAAGGTCGGTCGGCGGGCGGCCCGCCAGCGGGCGGTGGACATGCTGGACCGGGTCGGCATCCCGCAGCCCGCCCGCCGCTTCGATGCGTACCCGCACGAGTTCTCCGGCGGCATGCGCCAGCGGGCGATGATCGCCATGGCGCTGGTCAACGACCCGGCGTTGCTGATCGCCGACGAGCCGACCACCGCGCTGGACGTCACGGTGCAGGCGCAGATCCTCGACCTGCTCGCCGACCTCCAGGCCGAGTTCCACTCCGCGATCATCCTGATCACCCACGACCTCGGTGTGGTCGGCCAGGTCGCCGACGAGGTGCTGGTCATGTACGGCGGGCGGGCCGTGGAGCGCGGCAGCGTGGAGCAGGTGCTCCGCTCGCCGCAGCATCCGTACACCTGGGGGTTGCTCTCCAGCGTGCCGTCGCTGCACGGCGACGCGGACGCGGACCTGGTGCCGATCCCCGGCAATCCGCCGAGCCTCATCAACCTGCCGTCCGGGTGCGCCTTCCACCCGCGCTGCCGGTACGACGACCGGGTCGGCGACCGGTCCCGTGTCGAGGTGCCCGAGTTGCGGCCGGCGGGCGGCGACGGCCACCTGGTCGCCTGCCACCTGAGCGCCGAGGAGCGTGCGGCGATCTACGCCGAGAACGTGGCATCCGTGGGGGTGGCCCGATGAGCGACGAACCACTGCTGCGGGTCCGTGGGCTGACCAAGCACTTTCCGGTACGGCAGGGACTGCGCGCCACCGGCACCGTGCGGGCGGTCGACGGGCTCGACTTCGACGTGCGCCCCGGCGAGACGCTCGGCCTGGTGGGGGAGTCGGGCTGCGGCAAGACGACCACCGGCCGGATGCTGGTGCGGCTGCTGGAGCCGACGAGCGGCAGCATCGAGTTCGCCGGGCGGGACATCACCCACGCCGGCCGGCGCGAGCTGCGCCCGCTGCGCCAGGAACTCCAGATCATCTTCCAGGACCCGTACGCGTCGTTGAACCCCCGGCACACGGTGGGCCGGATCGTGGCGATGCCGTTGCAGGTCAACGGCATCAAGCCGCCCGGCGGGATCAAGGCGCGGGTGCAGGAGCTGCTGGAGCTGGTCGGGCTGAACCCGGAGCACTACAACCGGTACCCGCACGAGTTCTCCGGCGGGCAGCGCCAGCGCATCGGGATCGCCCGCGCGTTGGCGCTGCGACCGAAGCTGATCGTCGCCGACGAGCCGGTGAGCGCGCTGGACGTCTCGATCCAGGCGCAGGTCGTCAACCTGCTGCGCGACCTGCAACGAGAACTCGGGCTGGCGTTCGTGTTCATCGCGCACGACCTGGCCGTGGTCCGGCACTTCTGTCAGCGGGTCGCGGTCATGTACCTGGGCCGGATCGTGGAGATCGGCGACCGGGACGACATCTACGAGCGCCCGCAGCATCCGTACACCCGGGCGCTGCTCTCGGCGATCCCGGACGTCACGCAGCTCGGCCCGGCGGGCCGGATCCGGCTGACCGGTGACGTGCCCACACCGCTCGACCCGCCGTCGGGCTGTCGGTTCCGTACCCGCTGCTGGAAGGCGCAGGACGTCTGCGCCACCGAGCAGCCCGCGCTGACGCCGCGCGACGGAGGCCGGCAGGCCACCGCGTGCCACTTCCCCGAAGGGGAAGCAGGCAGCACCGGCCCCGAAGGGGAAGCAGGCAGCACCGGCCCCGAAGGGGAAGCAGGCAGCACCGGCCCCGAAGGGGAAGCAGGCGGCACCGGCCCGGAGAGTGGGGCGGCTGTCGGGGCCGGGACGACAGACGCGATCGTCGAGGAGGTGTCGTCGTGAGCCTGTCCCCGGTGGAGGGTGTGGCGCTGGCCGAGATCGAGGCCGGCTCGGAGGCGAGCGGGCCGGCGACGAAGGGTGTCGTCGGGCGCTCACCCGGCCAGCTCGCCTGGATGCGGCTGCGCCGCGACCGTACGGCTGTGGTCAGCGGCGTACTCCTGGTGTTCTTCATGCTGTTGGGGTTGTCCGCCCCGCTGATCGAGATGGTCTACGGCGTCGGGCCGCGCGAGCAGTTCCAGAGCCTGCTGGACGGCTTCGGCATGCCGCTCGGTTACGTCGGCGGGGTCACCGGGGAGCACTGGTTCGGCCTGGAACCGGGGTTGGGCCGGGACATCTTCATCCGGTTGATCTACGGGCTGCGCACGTCACTGTTCATCGCGTTCGCCGCGGCCCTGATCACGGCCGCGATCGGCATCGCGCTCGGCGCGCTGGCCGGCTACCTCGGCGGCTGGCTGGACGCGGTGATCAACTGGATCACCGACCTGACGCTGGCCATGCCGTTCCTGATCATCGCGTTGGCGCTCACCCCCACGATCACGCTGCGCTTCTACGGCGAGCGGGGGCAGGTGTCGTCCGCGTTCGGGGTGGGGGTGCTGATCGCCGTCTTCGCGATCTTCGGCTGGACCGGCACGGCCCGCCTGGTGCGCGGGCAGGTGATCGCGCTGCGCGAGCGGGAGTTCGTAGAGGCCGCCAAGGCCAGTGGCGCCGGGTTGGGGCACATCATCTTCCGACAGCTTCTGCCGAACATCTGGGCGCCGATCCTGGTGTCGTTCTCCCTGGCGGTGCCGCAGTTCATCACCAGCGAGGCGGCGTTGTCGTTCATCGGCGTCGGTCTCAGCGACGAGACGCCGAGCTTCGGCCGGATGATCTACCGGAGTCTGGACTTCCTCCAGACCGACCCGGCGTACGTGTTCTTCCCGGGCATCACGATCTTCGCGCTGGTGTTCGCCTTCAACCTCTTCGGCGACGCGTTGCGGGACGCGCTCGACCCGAAGTCGTCCCGGTAGGGGGTTCGCCATGACGCGATTCCTGCTCAAGCGCGTGTTCTCCGCCGTGCTCACCCTGTTCGCGGTGAGCGTGCTGACGTTCCTGATGTTCTTCGCCCTGCCACGTGATCCCGTGAGCAGTATCTGTTCCAAGAACTGCAACCCGGAGCGGCTGGAACGGGTCCGCGACGACCTGGGCCTCAACGACCCGCTGATCAGCCAGTACGCGGGCTACATGAAGGGCATCGTCACCGGTCGGGACCTGGGCAGCGCCCAGGGTGGCCGGTGCGACGCGCCCTGCCTGGGCTGGTCGTACGTCACCAACGAGGCCGTCTCGGACACCATCGCCCGGGTGCTGCCGGTGACGCTGAGCATCGTCATCCCGGCGGCGATCCTCTGGCTGCTGCTCGGGGTGGGGCTGGGCATGGTCTCGGCGCTGCGTCGGGGTACATGGCTGGACCGGGCGGCCATCGGCTTCTCGCTCACCGGCGCGTCGTTGCAGCTCTACTTCGTGGGCGCGGTGCTGCTGCTGGTGTTCGTCTACAACCTGCGGTGGCTGCCGGTGCCCAGCTACACGTCCCTGTTCGACAATCCGGTGAAGTGGGCCAGTGGGCTGGTGCTCGCCTGGGTGTCGTTGGCGTTCCTGTTCTCGGCGATCTACGCCCGGCTGTCGCGGGCGCAGATGCTGGAGACGCTGTCCGAGGACTTCGTCCGGACCGCGCGGGCCAAGGGTCTGGCCAAACCCACGGTGTACGGGCGACACGCGCTGCGCGCGGCGATCACCCCGGTGGTGACCATCGCGGGGCTGGACGTGGGCGGGGCGCTGGGCGGCACGGTGATCACCGAGACGACGTTCGGCATCCAGGGGTTGGGGCGTACGGCGGTGGACGCCGTGCGCTCGGGTGACCTGCCCACCATCATGGCCACCGTGCTGATCGCCGCCGTCTTCGTGGTGCTGGCGAACGTGCTGGTGGACCTGCTGTACGCGGCCATCGACCCACGGGTGCGGCTGCGCTGAGCCGTGCGCCGTGCCGCGCGTGGCTGCTGGCGGAATTTATCGACAACTGTTACACAACTTGTAGGTTTTCTTCCTTACGATCCTCGGGACGTCGGCGGTTCCCGCCCCGACGGAACCGCACGACACATGGGTGAAGGAGGTACTTCATGCGACCACGCGTGGCGGTTGCCGCAGGCGGCGCGATCGCTCTGGTTGTGACGTTGGGTGCGTGCTCGAAGAACACGGGCGAGGGCACCACGGTGGACAACAACCGGCAGCAGACCGGGGTCATCGCGACCGACCCCAAGGACTCGCAGGGGCCGGCGGCCGAGGTGAGCGGCGCCGCGAAGGGCGGCACCTTCACCATCATCCGGGAGTCGCCGATCTCCCACCTCGACCCGCAGCGGACGTACTCGTTCGCCGGCCTCATGACCAACCCGCTCTTCGCCCGCTACCTGACCACCTGGAAGGACGACGGCAAGGGTGGCCTGGTCCTCGTCGGTGACCTCGCCGAGACGCCGGGCAAGAACGTCAACAACGACTGCAAGGTCTGGGAATTCACCATCAAGGACGGGGTGAAGTTCGAGGACGGCCGGCCGATCACGTCCAAGGAGATCGCGTACGGCATCGCCCGCTCCTTCGACCCCGACCTCTCCGGCGGCCCGACCTATATCCAGGAGTGGCTGGCCGACACCCCGCAGTTCGACACCAAGTGGGACTTCAAGAAGAACAAGACGTCCCTGCCGCCCGGCCTCACCACGCCGGACGCGAAGACGCTGCGGTTCGAGTTCGCCAAGCCGCGCTGTGACCTGCCGTTCGCCGTGTCGCTGCCGACCACCGCGCCGCTGCCCCCGGACAAGGACACCGGCATCGACCTGGACAAGCAGCCGTTCTCGTCCGGCCCCTACAAGGTCGCCAAGAACCAGGTCGGCGTCCAGATCACGCTCGACCGCAACACCAACTGGGACCCGAACACCGACCCGGTCCGGCACCAGTACCCGGACCAGTTCGTCTGGAGCTTCGGCCCGACCGCGGACGCCGCCAACAACCGGGTCATCGCCGACAACGGCACCGACCAGAGCGCGCTCGCCTTCAACGCCGTACCCGCCTCGCTGGTCGCCAAGGTGGCCGGGGACGCCACGCTGAAGTCGCGCAGCATCCTCTCGCCGACGCCGAGCGCCAACCAGCTCGTCATCAACAACCAGCGGGTCAAGGACCTCAAGATCCGGCAGGCGCTCAACTACGCCATCGACCGGGAGGGCATGGTCAAGGCGCTCGGCGGCCAGAACGTCGCCGCCCCGCTGACCACGCTGATGCCGCCGGCCACGATCGGCTACAAGGCGTACGAGGCGTACCCGGCGGGCCCCAACGGCGACGTCGCCAAGGCCAAGGAGCTGCTCGGCGGGCAGACTCCGGAGCTGGTCCTCGGTGTCGCCGACAACTCGACCGAGCAGCAGCAGGGCGCCCAGCTCAAGGCCAACCTGGAGCGCGCCGGCTTCAAGATCACGTTGCGGAACATCTCCGACGACGCGAAGCTCGACGAGATCAAGAAGAAGGACAACCCGTGGGACCTGTACATCGGTAACTGGGCGGCGGACTGGCCGAGCGGCGCGGCGATCCTGCCGGTGCTGTACGACGGCCGCAGCATCAAGGCCGAGGGCAACAGCAACCAGTCCTACTTCAACGACCCGACGATCAACGCCGAGATGGACCGGATCCTGGCGCTCGCCCCGTCCGAGCAGGGCCCGGAGTGGGCCAAGCTGGACGAGCGGATCATGAAGGAGCACGCGCCGGTGGTGCCGATGTACGTCGACGTGGCGTACCACGTGCACGGCTCCAAGGCCGGCGGCGTCTTCGTCTCCAGCGTGTTCGGCTACCCGGCGTTCGTCAACGCGTACGTCAAGCCGTAGCTCGTCGCAGGAGGGCCCCCTACCGACAATGCCGTCGGGAGGGGGCCTCTCCGTTTCCGCTGATCGGGTCACCGTCCGGTCGCAATCTGCGGACCTGTTCCCGCAGTGACGGCTGGCGGCGCGGCTGTGCCGCGTAGGAATGGCAATTCCCACTCGCGCACCGCCGTCGGCGGGTCGACGGACGTCCTGGTGCGGGCATGACGGCAACCGCCGGCGTCGTGGGTCGGCGTGGTCGCGGGTTGGTCGGTGCGGCAGCAGGGCAGTTGCGGCTGGGCCGCCAGGATGGTCCTTTCCGCGCGATGATGGCTATGTGAAGCCCATCTACCCGAATGACGGCAACGCCGATCCGGAGGCTGTGCCCAGCCTGTACCCCGATCCTGAAGATGCCGCCGACGCCGCGTCACTCACGGTTGACGTCGACGGAGAGTTGTTCGCTCTCCGCCCGAACGAGTGCAACGGCACCCACTACACGTGGCTCAGCGGGCCGAGGCCCGGCTACGGATTCGGCGTGGGTTCGGCTCCGGACCTGTCGCTGGAGGAGCACCGGAAGAACATCCGGGATTTCCTGGCCATGGTCGATTCCACCACCGGGCGCATCGAGGACGACTGACGTGAGGCTGTGGCTGCAGATCCGAGATTGCGAGTTGCGGTGAGTGAGGTACGGCCGGGGCCGCGCCGGGTGGAGCTGCTCGGCCGTCTCGCCGAGGCGGTCGGGTCCGTTGATGTCGCACACCCGGTACGGGTTGCCGTCGACGGTCCACCAGCCACCGGCAAGACCACCCTCGCCGACGAACTCGCCGCCGTCCTGCGGAGTCAGGGCCGCCAGGTCATCCGCGCGACGGTCGACGACTTCCTCTTTCCGCGGGCGCGACGCTATCCGCGCGGCGAGTACTCGGCCGAAGGCTGCTACTTCGACACCCACGACTGGGCGGCGCTGAACCGGGTTCTGCTCGATCCCCTCGGACCGGGCGGCGATCGGGGCTTCCAACCCGCGGTGTACGACCGCGCAACGGATACCGTGCTGTCCCCGCCGAGCAGGACGGCCCCCGCCGACGCCGTGCTGGTGTTCGACGGAGTCTTCCTCATGCGCCCGGAGCTGATCGATCGGTGGGAGCTGCGCATTCTCGTCTCCACGGCGATCGAGACGACGGTGGACCGTGCCGTGATCCGTGAGCGGCGGGTGTCATCCCGGGCGGAGGTCGAACGGCGCTGGCGGGAGCGTTACATCCCCGCCCAACAGCTCTACTTCGACACCGTGCGCCCGACCGATCACGTCGACTTTCTCGTGCACAATGACGAGCCGCAGAAGCCGGTCTGGGAGACCCGGGCACGCTGACCGGTTGGGAGCCGTGCTGACGCGACCGACACTGTTCCTGACGGTGGGGCTCCCGTGTACCGGATCGAGCGTGCTGGGCATCCGTACACCGGGAATCCGGTTCGACGCGGTGCCAGGGCCTGCGGTTGGTTCAGTGGAAGGGCGTTGCCGGCCGGCTCAGTCGCTCGCCGTCGACGAAGAGATCGACCTTTTCGTTGTAGAAGGCGATCAGGCCGGCGATCGGCAGGAGTGCGGCGGTCGGGAAGTCGTACGACCAGGCCAGGTCCGGGTGGGTCTGGTCATCGAGACGGACGGACCAGTAGTCGCTGGTCTGGCCCTTGTACGGGCAGGCGGTCCTCGTCGCCGACGCCACGAGGTGTGTGAAGTTCACATCGGTCCGGTTGAGGTAATAGCGGGGCGGTAGACCGGTTTCGAAGACCATCACGGGCGATGTCGACTCGGCCAGGACGACCCCTTCCAGTTCCACCCTGACGCTGCGGGTGGAACGCACCGCGTCCACCCGCGAGAACGGGTTCCGGGGGTGCACGAAGACCTCTTCGTCCTCCTCGAACCAGGCATCCATGGCTGCCCAGTCGAACCGGATCGTGTTCGCCAACCCGGCCAGCGCGTCATCTCCGTACAACCGCCCGCACGAAGGACGGATCGTCTCGCCAACCTGCAGCCCGAGCAGCCGCGCGGTCCCGCGCCGGGACGCCTCGGTGTGCTGGCCCTCGATCAACAGGTTGCGATCCACGTCGTCGACGGGGATGTAGTACTGCGGGAAGAACGGCCATTCCCACACGTACAACGCCCGCGTGGTTTCGAGTACCTGCTCGCCGCCGAGGAAGGCCCGGATCCGGCGAGGCACCGGCTCAATGTGGTCGACCGGGACGATCATCTTCGGATAATCCGACACGTTGTCCTCCCGTGATGTGACGGCCGGCTCGGCAGGCGCCGGTTCAACGGTCAGGGTGGCCCCCGCGTCGTCACATGCGTTTGTTGCAGAGACCGTAACCGATCTCGCCATTCGTGACGAGCCCTTCGCGGCAGAGGTTGTGGGGAGGGGCCCTTTGCCGTCTCGGCCCCTTGATCGACTCGATTTCCAGAAAATCGGGGTGTTCCGGCCGCCCCGACAGCCCACTTTCCTGAACCCGAGGTGAGCCGGCGCGAGTCCTGTCGTAGCCGGGATCTAGGTTTGGCGGCGTGAGCATGAACGGCAACTGGTTGCGCGTCTCGCCAGACGAATTGGAGCGGGCCAAGGGGGACCTCGGCTGGGCCTACGAGCACGCCATGAGCGCGCGGGACGACAACTCCGGACGCTGGGCCGGCACCGACAGGGCGTGGCACGGGCTCGACTTCCTCCTCGACCGGCTCGGCTTCGAGGTTCCGCTGGTCCTCGGCGCGGAGAGCTTTGTGGAGTTGCCGGACGTCGAACCCGACAGCGACGAGATGTTCGACTTCCTGGAAAACCTCGAAGACGACTGGGGCTACGGGCCGCCCTCCTACCTCACCCCGTCGCAGGTGACGGTCGCGGCCTCGCACCTGGCCGCGCTCACCCAGGAGAACCTGATCGGGGGTGTCGACCCCCAGGAGTTGAAGTTGGCCGAGGTCTACCCACACACCTGGGAAGAGCCCGGCGAACTGGCGTGGGTGGCCCACTATCTGCCCGGCGTCCAGACCTTCTTCGCCGCGGCCGCCAGTGACGGCGACGCGGTGATCTGCTGGCTCGACTGAATTGTGCTCGGCTCTCCGGCGGACTTGTGCGAACCTGGCCTGAGGTCGACAGTCGGCGATGGCCCGGCCGGGGGACTCGGGTATGAGCGAGCAGGTGGAGCTTGAACAGCAGCACGCCGACGTCATCGTGCACAACGACGATGCCCGCTGCCAACCTGGCAGATCCGGGCATGCTGAGCGGATGGCATCCGTGCTGACGCGACCGACACTGTTCCTGACGGTGGGGCTCCCGTGTACCGGAAAGACCACTGCCGCGCGCCGGATCGAGGTCGAGCAGAAGGCGCTTCGGCTGACCAAGGACGAGTGGGTGAAGGCCCTCTACGGGGTCGAGAATCCGCCTGCGGCCTCGGACGTGATCGAGGGACGACTCATCGAGATCGGGCTGCGCGCCCTCGAACTCGGCACCAATGTGGTGATCGACTTCGGCCTCTGGAGTCGGGACGAGCGTTCCGCCCTGCGGCAGGCCGCGGCCGACCTCGGCGCGCGGGTGGAGCTGCGCTACTTCGAACTCACCCCGGCCGAGCAGCGTGTGCGGCTGGATCAGCGCCAGGCGGACGCGCCCCACACGACATGGCCGATGTCCGACGAGGAACTCGCCGACTGGGCCGCCCGCATGGACATCCCGACGCCAGGCGAACTCGACGGCTCCGAACCTGTCGACGACCCACCGGCCGGTTTCGCGACCTGGAACGACTGGCGCGCCGACCGCTGGCCGCCGAGTCGGCGCGATCTCCCCTGATCGCCCCAGCAACGACGCCGACGGTGGTGCCAGCCGAGCCCCTGAGGCAGCAACAACCCTGATGTTGCTGTGTGCCGAGCCTCTGAAGCAGCAACAACCCTGATGTTGCTGCCTGCGGAGACCCTGAGGCAGCAACATCGGGGATGTTGTGAGGATCTTGGCGCGGCGCGGCGCGGCGCGGGGCGGGGCGGGGCGGGGCGGCGCGGGGCGGGGTGGGGCGCGGGGCGCGGGGCATCGCTGAGCCGCGACAGGCGGCACGATATGGCCGTGTCGAACACCGTGGACAGCTCTGCCAAGGCACGCATCGTCGCCGGCCTGTTGCGCGACGGGAACCGGGTGCTGCTGTGTCACCGCTCTCCGCGGCGTCGGTGGTACCCCGACGTCTGGGACATGCCCGGCGGGCATGTCGAGCCCGGGGAACTACCGGGCGAGGCGCTCGCCCGGGAGCTTCGGGAGGAGGTGGGCATCGACATCACGGCACCCTCGGCGTCTCCGATGCACGAGGTGCACACCGACACGTTCGACATGCAGATCTGGCTGGTCGAGGCGTGGCAGGGGTCCCCGGTCAACGCCGCGCCCGACGAACACGACGCCATCGGCTGGTTCACCGAAGACGAGCTCGGCGGACTGTGCCTGGCCCACGACAGCTACCTCGCCCTGTTCAGCAGAGCGCTCGCCAAGCCTCGCGCCTGACCACAAGAGGGCAGCCCTATTCGGGTGACGTGTTGTACCGGTCGAGCGTCGCCTTCGAGGTGGAGGCATCGCGAAAGGTCAGTTCCCATGGGCCGGTGTTGACGTCCATGTCCTTGCCGAATCCGACCCATTTTCCGGCCATCCGCCTGCCCGTCGGTTCCACCAGAAGCTGGATGGCGCCGTGGTAACGGGCTCCGCGGTAGTAGCCGGCGGGATCGGTCTGTTCCACGGTCACCGCGTTAGGCACTACAGTGCTCGGCTGTGCGCTCGACCGACATCCTCGAACAGCTCGACGCCGCAGCCGAAGAGTTCCGGTTTCCGGACCTCGACAATGGCTACTCCTACGCCGTCGACGCTCGGCTGCACGGATATCGGGACGCGGGGCGATGGGCTCTCATCGTCGAGACGATCGGCTACTCGCCACGGGCCGGCAACCTCACCGACGTGCTCTTCGTGTTCGGCAACTGCCTGACCAGCGGCGAACCTGGCACCGACAACGGCGACTTTCTCGATCGGGTCGACAACTGGGACGAGATAGAGGATTCGGAGGAGCCGGAGACCTACCGGGGAGGGCCCTTGGTGCTTCGCGGTCAGGACATCGCCGTTGCCGCCGAATCAGGTGAGGATCTCATCGACGTACTGCGTCGGCTTGTTCCGCGTCACCGCGAGCTTCTCCTGGCGGACGAACGGGAACTGCGACGCCGAGTCCCCGTCGACCTGCCCGAGGTTCTGCGGCTGGACGAATGGCACCACCCTGACCTGGCCGGTGGCTCACGTCCGAGCCAGTCCGAGACGTTCCGCCAGATCGCCGATGTCCTGGCGACCGGCGATCGCACGCTCTACGCGCCGAGAGCGCACCCGAACACACAATGGTCCCACTGGCCGGAGTCGGGGAGCCTGTAGCCGCCGATACCGCCGACAGTCAGGCGCTGTAGCTACCGCTATCCGGCCGCTCGGCCGTTGCCCCCGCCAGATCGATCTGCTTGGCTGCCTCCGCGTTGAGCTTGCAAGCCCCTCACCCAACGGGAGATAGCTGTGTCCTTCAATGCCGCGATCAAATCGGTTCTCAGTCAGTACGTCGGCTTCGCGGGTCGGGCCCGCCGGTCCGAGTACTGGTGGTTCGCCCTGTTCACTGTCCTTGTCAGCATTGTCACCTCCGTCCTGGACAGCGCGCTGGGACTGAACTTCGTGGACGGTTCGTCGAGCGGCTTCATCGGCCTCGTCGTCTCCCTGGCGCTGCTGCTGCCGACGCTGGCCGTCGCGGTACGACGCCTGCACGACACCGACAAGACGGGGTGGTGGCTGCTGATCGCCCTGATCCCGCTCATCGGCGCCATCGTCCTGATCGTGTTCTTCGTGCAGGACAGCACGCCGGGTGCGAACCGTTTCGGCCCCAGCCCCAAGGGCTGACCGCAGTCCGCGCCACCACCCGCGCGGATCCACTGCTGAGCGGGCAGGGCCCCTTTAGACAGCGCTGTCTAAAAGGGGCCCTGCGGCGTCGTCACCACTGCGGGTCAGGAGCGACCGATCGAGCGGTCGAGGAAGTCGTGGATCATCGGCGCGGCGACGTCGAGCTTGTCCTCCAGCAGGAAGTGGCCGGTGTCGATCAGGTGGAACTCGGCCGACGGCAGGTCACGCTGATAGGGGTGGGCGCCATCGGGCGGGAAGACGATGTCGTTCTTGCCCCAGATCACCAGCGTCGGTGGCTGGTGGTCGCGGAAGAAGGCCTGGAACTCGGGGTACAGCGCGACGTTGCTGCCGTAGTCGTAGAACAGGTCGAGTTGGATGTCCGCGTTCCCGGGGCGGGCGAGCTGCGTCTCGTCGTGGATCCACCGGTCGGGGTCGAGCCGGCTGAGGTCCCGCACCCCCTGGGTGTACTGCGACCGCACCGCGTCGGAACTGAGGATGAACGCGATCGCCTGTCGGCGTTCGTCGGTCTTCTCCGCCCAGTAGGCCTTGATCGGATTCCAGAATTCGCTCAGGCCCTCCTCGTACGCGTTGCCGTTCTGCACGATGAGCGCGCTGATCCGCTCGGGCCCTTTGAGGGCCAGCCGGTATCCGGTCGGCGCTCCGTAGTCGAAACAGTAGAGCGCGTAACGGTCCACGCCGAGCTGGTCGATCAGGCCGTGCATCAGGTCGGCGAAGTTGGCGAACGTGTAGTCGAACGTCGACCGGTCCGGGCTGGCGCTGTGGCCGAAACCCGGGAGGTCCGGCGCGATCACCCGGTACCGGTCCGCGAGCAGGGGAATCAGGTGGCGGAACTGCGAGGACGCCGTGGGAAAGCCGTGTAGCAGCAGGACCGCGGGACCGTCGGCCGGCCCGGCCTCGCGGTAGAAGATGTCGATCCCGTTCACGGTCGCGGTTCGGAAGTGTGTGACGGGAAATTCGCCCTCCTGGACGGCGGCGACCGAGGGTTTCTGGGCGATGCCAACCATCCTGGATTCCTTTCGGGATAGCGAAACGCGGTATCACCCCGGAAATTGCGCCGTCGGGTCCCGCCTTCGATCAGCATGGCATGCGGCCGTGGGCTCGATGTGCGGAATGCCGCTCAGCGCAGATGCGTACGCAGGAATTCCAGTTCCAGCGGGAGCAGCCGCTCGGCGGTGCCGTTCGCGGCCATGTGGGTGGCGCCGGTCAGCGGCAGCACGGCGTGCGGCCGGCCGGTGGACAGCAGCGCCGCCGACAGCCGCAGCGTGTGCGCGGCCACCACGTTGTCGTCGACCAGGCCGTGCACCAGCAGCAACGGGCGGGCCTGGTCCGGACCGGTGACCGGCTCGGCGGCCAACTCGATGAGCGAGTGGTGCGCGTACACGTCCATGCCGTCCTCCGGCAGGCCGAGATACCGCTCGGTGTACGCGGTGTCGTACAACGCCCAGTCGGTCACCGGGGCGCCGGCGATGCCGCACTTGAACAGCTCCGGGTGACGCAGCACCGCCAACCCGGCCAGCCACCCGCCGAACGACCAGCCGCGGATGGCCACCCGACCGAGGTCCAGGTCCGGGTGCTTGCCGGCGAGCGCGGTCAGCGCGTCGATCTGGTCGGTCAGGATCACGTCGGCCAGCCGTCGGTGGATCGCCTTCTCGAACGAGGGGGCCACTCCCGGCGTACCCCGGTTGTCGATCGTGACCACGGCGAACCCGGCGTCGGCCCACCACTGCCGCTCCAACCACGCGGCCCGCGCCGCCACCACCTCCTGGTGCCCCGGGCCGCCGTAGATGTCGAGCAGCACCGGTAGCCGCCGGCCGGTCACGTGGTTGTCCGGGTAGAGCACCGCCGCCGGCAACCGCCGGTCGGTCACCCGTTCCAGCAGCGGCAGCGGCGAGTACGGCGGCTCGGCGGCCAACGACCGCAGCTCGGTCAGCTCCTGGCCGCCGCGCGACACGGTCCAGCGCACCCCGGCGTGGTCCAGCGACGCCGTCCCGACCACCAGCACGTCCCCGCCGACAGCAGCGGTGTGCCAGCCCGAGTCGGTGGTGATACGCCGGGCGTCCACCCCGCCGCCAATCGTCGTACGGACCCGGAACAGGTGCCGCTCGCTGGGCTCGCCGTCGCTCGCCTCCACCAGCAGGTCGGCGGGACCGCTGACGGCCGGCAGTCGACCGACGACCCGCCGCACGTACAGCGAGGGTGGGGTGAGCAGCGTGCCGTCGGCGAACAGGCACCGCGCGTCGTACCCGTCGTGGGCCAACTCGCCCCCGACCAGCACCCGGCCGTCGGGCAGGTGCGCCGGGGTACCCGCGATCGGCTCCACCCAGCGCGGGTCGGCCAGCTCGGCGTGCACCTGCGTCTCACCGGTACGAGGATCCACCGCGAGGACCAGCCCGTGCTGCTGCGAGCGGCGCAGCACGGTGATCAGCGGACTGCCCTCACCCCAGCTCACCCCGGTCAGGTACGGGTAGGTCTCCCGGTCCCAGTGCACGTCGACCCAGCCGTCGTCGAGGTCCAGCAGGTGCAGGCTCACTTCGGCGTTGGGGCCGCCGGCCCGGGGGTACGCGACGGCGGTCGGCGGACTGCCTGGCTCGGCCGGGTCGTGCAGGTGCCAGCGGTCCAGCCGGGACTCGTCCACGCGGGCGGCAAGCACCATGCGCCCGTCCGGGGCCCACCAGTAGCCCCGGTACCGGCCGAACTCCTCGGCCGCGATGTGCTCGGCCAACCCCCAGCTCACGCCCGCGTCCTCGCCGGCCAGCAGCGTGTCGGCGCCGTCGGCGTCGATCACCCGCAGCTCACCCCGGCGTACCCCCTCGGCCGCGTCGGTCACGTAGGCCAGGCGCTCGCCGGTCGGATCGGGTCGAGGGTCCAGCACCGGACCGACGGTGGCCACCTCCACCACGTCGCCGTGCACCAGATCCGCCCGGAACAGGCGGCCGGCCAGCGCGAACACGGCCACCCGGCCGACGGCGTCCAACGCGTACGAGCCGATGCCGGCGGCGCTGAGCCGGAGCCGTTCCCGCAGCGCCCGCTCGCCGGGGGTGAGCGCCCGGACGTCGCCGTCGTCGCCCAGCAGGGCCGCCGGGTCGGCCACGAGCTGTTCCTCGCCGGTCGCCACGTCCAGCAGCCAGAGCGCGTCCGCCGGATCCTCCGGACCGGCCGAGCGCAGGAAGATCACCCGGGAGCCGTCCGCGGCCACGGAGACAGCCCGGGGCGCGCCGTGGCTGAACCGGCGGGTACGGGCGGCCAGCTCCGGAAAGTCCACAGGCCAAATCGTAGAGCCGCGCCGGGCGTGATGTGGCCGACCTGGGCGGACGCGTCCAACGACTCCCGGACCGTACCGCCGGTTAGAGTGACCGTCGTGACGACGCTGCCCGACCGCCGCCTGCTGCTGGTCCACGCGCACCCTGACGACGAGTCGATCGGCACCGGCTCGACCATGGCCCACTACGCCGCCGCCGGCGCGCACGTCACGTTGGTGACCTGCACGCTCGGCGAGGAGGGCGAGATCCACGTACCGGCGCTCGCGCAGCTCGCCGCCGCCGAGGCCGACCAGCTCGGCGGGTACCGGATCGCGGAGCTGGCGGCCGCCTGCGCGGCGCTCGGCGTCGCCGACCACCGTTTCCTGGGCGGCGCCGGTCGTTACCGCGACTCGGGGATGATGGGCCTCGCGACGAACGAGCACCCCCGGGCCTTCTGGCAGGCCGACCTCGACGAGGCCGCCGGGCACCTGGTGGAGATCATGCGAGAGGTACGCCCGCAGGTGCTGGTCACCTACGACCCGAACGGCTTCTACGGCCACCCCGACCACATCCAGGCACACCGGGTGGCGATGCGCGCCGTCGAGCTGGCCGCTCTCGAGGGCTGCGCCCCGGCCAAGGTCTACTGGACGGCCATGCCGCTCAGCGTGCTGGAGGCCGGCATGTCGCACTTCGCCGAATCTTCGGACAATCCGTTCGCCGGCATCCAGGACCTGGCCGAGCTGCCCTTCGGCACTCCGGACGAGCAGATCGCCGCCCGGATCGACGGCACCGACCAGCACGCGGCCAAGGAGGCGGCGATGCGGGCACACGGCACCCAGATCCCGGCCACCTCGTGGCTCTACTCGATCGCGGGCAACTTCGGCGGCGAGTTCATGGGTGTGGAGTTCTTCACCCTCGCCGTCGGCGCGAAGGGGCCGGGTTTCGGCCCGTACGGCTGGGAGGACGACCTCTTCGCCGGGCTGCCGGACGTGGCCGACGCGGACCGCTCCCCGGTCGCGGCGGCCGGTCTCCGGTGACGTTGCCCGCCGCGCCGATGTCGGTCGTGAACGATGAGGACGCCCCGCCGCCGGCGGGGCCGCCGCCGCGTCTGCTGGACCTGGGCCTACGGGTGGCCGGCGCGATCGTCGTGGTGGTGGCCGGTGTGGTGACGGGGGTGTTGGAGCTGCTACTCGCCACCGTCCGGGTCGGCGGGCAGCTCATCGGCTTCTCGGCGCTGCTCGCCGTCGGCGCGAACATCCTGCTGAGCTGGTTCGCGCACGAGACGGTCGGCCGTCGCTGGGCGGTGGCGCTGCCGGCGGTGCCGTGGTTCGCCCTGATGGCGGTGGCGGCCATCCGCACCACCGAGGGCGACCTGCTGCTGGCCGGCGACAACTGGGTCGGCCTGGCGATGATCGTGGCCGGCGCGATGACGTTCGCCGTGATGGGCTTCCGGCAGGTCCTCGCCCCGCCGTCCACCCTCGGCGGCTGGTGACGTCACACAGCTACGAGTGGTAGATATTCCTGCCAGGGAAGCGGCCCCGCGACGAGGGGCGTACGGCAGGAGGTCGTGCGATGGACAGACGGTGGCGTGATGTCGGGGTGCTCGCGGGAGCGTTGTTCGCGGTCAACGTGGTTGCCCGGCTGATCACCCGATTCGGTTTCGACGGCGACGATGCTGCGGCCGACCGGGTCACACTGGTGATGTTCGTGGTGATCGGGTTGACCCTGGCCGTGGTCGCCTTCCGCTGGGGACGCGCCCGGCCGCTGGCCGTCTGGGCGGGCGACGTGACGGTCGTGGTGTTGATCGCCATGGTCCTGACCGTGTTGGTCGGGCCGCTGCTCGTCGGCCACAGCCCGTTCGCCGGTGGCGCGGGGACGTTCTTCGCCCAGATCTGGCTCTACCTGCTCGCCACCGGCCTCGGCGCGCTGGGCGGCTACCTGGTGGCGACCGCCCTCGGTCTCGACCACCGCTCGCAGCAGCTCAAGCGGTACGCCGAGGTCAAGGCCGCCAAGCCCCGCCGGGTAGTCCGCCGCTGACGCCCTCGCGCCTCGCGCCAGCCAGAACCTCGCGCCGATCTTGCACTTTCGGTTGTCGATATGAGGGCAGATGCCCTTTATGTCGCCGCAGAAAGTGCAAGATCGACGAGCGGGGGTCAGCTCGGGGCGACGCGCGTCAGGTAGGTGTGGTGGGTGGTGAAGCCCAGCGTTCGGTAGAGGGCGATGGCTGGCGTGTTGCGCTGCTCCACCTGGAGGAACGCGTGGGTCGCGCCCGCCGATCCGCCCCAGGCGGCCAGCGCGCCGATCACGTGGCGGGCCAGCCCCTGCCGGCGGGCGGCCGGCACCACCTCGATCAGGCTGAGGCCCAGCCATCGGCCCTGGCCGGTCACCGTTGCCCGGCCGATGGCCGCCAGCGCGCCGTCGACGTACCCGTGGGCGAAGCGGACCTGGTCCACGGCGGTGAGCACGTGCCGGGCGGCATCCGGTAGGCCGCCCTTGCGGCCGGCCGCGATGGCGAGCCAGTCCTCGCTCGGCGCGGTCACCACCTCGACGACCGCGGCGCCCGGCCCACCGAGCGCGAGGGCGTCGAGGGGCAGGGGCGTGGTCTGGACGAGGGTCGGTGGGCGGGTGGTCCAACCGCGCTCGTCCAGCTCGGCGCCGACCGGCGCGGCGAGCGGCAGCGGCGTGTTGATCATCGCGGGCTGACCCCGTTCGGCGTACCAGCGCTCGACCGCGTCCACGGCCGCCGGCAACGGCCGGTCGGGATCGCCGATGGGCAGGGCCGAGTTGGCCCGGCCGGTCCAGCCCTCGGCCGAGCGCAGCAGCCAGTCACCGAGTCGGCCTCGGGTCGGGGCGGGCCACGCCTCGTTGGCGGCCCGTTCCAGCGCCACCACCGCCGCGGCCGTCGGCCGGCGGGTCGGCGGTACCCGCTTCGCCCGGTGCACCTGCGCCACCGGGACGCGCAGCGGACCTTGCGCCGTGGCGAGGGTGAGATGAGTCTCGCTCAGCTCGACCAGCTCGCCGAGGGCGTCGCTGAACAGCGGGCGGCCTTCGCGAATCCCCACAATCCGCCGGACTACGATCCGATGTCCCACATCCTGCTGTCGGAGCACGATCGACCCCCTCCCCGGCGAGATACTAGGCTCTTACCGTCGCGGGAGATCGCGGCGCGTCTTGCGGAGGAGAAGACCGGTGACCTACATCATCGCCGAGCCGTGCGTGGATGTGCTCGACAAGGCATGCATCGAGGAATGCCCGGTCGACTGCATTTACGAGGGCAACCGGATGCTCTACATCCACCCCGACGAGTGCGTCGACTGTGGTGCCTGTGAGCCCGTCTGCCCGGTGGAGGCGATCTTCTACGAGGACGACGTCCCGGAGCAGTGGAAGGACTACACCGGCGCGAACTACGAGTTCTTCGAGGACCTGGGCTCGCCCGGAGGCGCCTCGAAGATTGGCAAGGTGGAGAAGGACGCGACCTTCGTCGCCGCGCAGCCGCCGCGCGGCGAGGGCCACTGAACCGGCCCGCGCCGGTCTCGGCACGGCTACCCGAGTTCACCTGGGACACCCTGGACGCCGCGGCCACCCTGGCCGCGGCGCATCCGGAGGGCCTGATCAACCTCTCCATGGGTACGCCGGTCGATCCGGTCCCGGCGGCGATCCGTCAGGCACTGGCTGACGCGTCCGACGCGCCGGGCTACCCGCTGACCGCCGGCACCCCGGCGCTCCGCGACGCGATCGCCGCATGGGTGGCCCGGGCCTGTGGCGCGGGCGTCGACGGTCTCGGTGTGCTGCCGACCATCGGCTCCAAGGAGCTGGTCGCCTGGCTGCCCACCCTGCTCGGCATCGGCCCGGGCGACGTGGTCGTCGTGCCGTCGATCGCCTACCCGACGTACGAGGACGGTGCCCGGCTGGCCGGCGCCACCGTGGTCCGCGCCGACTCGCTCACCTCGGTCGGGCCGACCTCGCGGGTCCGGTTGGTCTGGATCAACTCGCCCGGTAACCCGACCGGCCGGGTACTGCCCGCCGCGCACCTGCGCAAGGTCGTCGACTGGGCCCGGGAGCGTGGCGCGGTGGTCGCCAGCGACGAGTGTTACCTGCCGCTGGGCTGGTCGGCCGAGCCGGTCTCGGTGCTGTCCCCGCAGGTCTGCGGTGGCGACCACACCGGTGTGCTGGCCGTGCACTCGCTCTCCAAGCGGTCCAACCTCGCCGGTTACCGAGCCGGGTTCGTGGCCGGCGATCCGGCCCTCGTCGCCGAGCTGCTGAAGGTCCGTAAGCACGCCGGAATGATCGTGCCCGCCCCGGTGCAGGCCGCGATGGTGGCCGCCCTGCAGGACGAGGGGCACGCCGTCGAGCAGCGGGAGCGCTACCGTGCCCGGCGCGAGGTGCTGAGCGCCGCGTTCACCGAGGCCGGTTTCACGATCGAGCACTCGGAGGCGGGCCTCTACCTCTGGCTCACCCGCGACGAGGACTGCTGGCAGACCGTCGACTGGCTGGCCCGGCGCGGCATCCTGGTCGCGGCCGGCGCGTTCTACGGCCCCGCCGCTCAGCGGTACGTGCGGGTGGCGTTCACCGAGTCCGACGAGCACGTCGCCGCGGTCGCCGGTCGGCTGCGGGCCTGACCGGGGCGTCCGGCGATGACCGACGGCAGGACCGTCCCGACGCCGGACGCCGGTACCGCCATGCCACCGGGTGACCAGCGCCGCGAGACGGGCGACCAGCGCCGCGAGGCCGCCGGGTCAGGCCCGGAGGTGGACGACCGGAAACCCGCGGCCGGCGGGGCGTACGCCCGGACGCGGGTGGCGGTCGTCGGCACCGGTCTGATCGGCGGTTCGGTGCTGTTGCGGCTGCGCGACGCGGGCCTCGACGTGGCGGGCTGGGATCCCGATCCGGCCACCCGGGAGCGCATGCGGTCGTGCGGTGTGTCGGCACCGGACGCCGTCGAGGAGGCGGTCGCCGGTCGGGATCTGGTCTTCCTCTGCGGTCCGTTGCCCACCCTTGCCCGGACGTTGGCGCAGGTGGCCGAGCTGACCGCGCCGGGTTGTGTGCTCACCGACGTGGGCAGCACCAAGGTCGAGGTGGCCGAGGCTGCCGACCGGCTCGGGCTCACCGAGCGTTTCGTACCCGGGCATCCGATGGCGGGCGCGGAGTCCGCCGGCCTGGCGGCGGCCTCCTCGACGCTGCTCGCCGGCGCCGCCTGGGTGCTCTGCCCGGCGCCGGGCGCGGCGACGCTCGCCTTCCGCTGGCTCGCCGGGCTCCTGGTGGAGTTGTTCGGCGCCCGGGTGGTGCCGATGTCCCCGGCCGCGCACGACTCGGTGGCCGCGCTCGCCTCGCACGTTCCACACCTGCTGGCCGGCGCGTTGGCCGGTGCGACGCAGCGGTCGCCGCTGCGTGACGCGGTGTTGGCGCTGGCCGCGGGCAGCTTCTCCGATGGCACCCGGGTCGCCGGGACGCCGGCCGAGCGGACGGCCAACATGCTGCTCGGCAACCGGGCGCGGGTGCTGGACGAGTTGGCCGAGGTGCGCGTACTCCTGGATGAGCTGGCGGACGCGTTGCGGTCCGCCGACGCGACGGGGTTGACCGCCCGGTACGCGCAGGCCGGTGCGGCGCGGTCGGCGCTGCGGAATCGGCGGTTCGCCGCGGCGGACCGGGAGTTCCCGGCCGACGGCGACCACACCGTCGAGGTGGCCTGGCTGCGCGAACTGGGTGTTGCCGGCGGCCATCTGACCGGCTGCCGGGTCGGTCCGGACGTCGTCTCCTACCCGGCACTGCTGCCGCTGGCTGATTAGGGCCTGTTTCATCAGGGCGGTCGAGCTGCGGCGGGCCCGGACGGCACCCGGCGGCGTTGGGGGGGGGGGTGGGACGAAAAAACACAAACAGGTCGAGACACCACCGCGTGGAAAGAAAAGCGCGCCA
>NZ_JBFAOC010000076.1:0-29146 GCF_040675055.1 Micromonospora sp. NPDC049662 | reverse complement strand
CGGTATTGCTGATGAGAGTGATGCCTGTGAGTCATCTAGATGACTCACAGGCATCACGCTCATCAGGGTGCTGTCGCCGTCAGTCGCACGGGCCCTGGTCGCTCGACCCGGATCGCGGCCATGACGTGGGTGAAGCGGGTGCAGTCGTTGACACACGGACTAAGGCCCGTCCACGCGGGCGGCGATGTCCCGCAGGGCGGCGATGTGGCCGCTCAGGGCCGACCGCCCGGCCACGGAGAGGTTGATCCACGTGCGGGGTCGCTTGCCCACGTAGCCCTTGCGCACCTCGACGTAACCGCGGTCGCTCAGGTTCGAGATCCGCTTGGAAAGGGCGGAATCGCTCAGGTCCATGGCGTCGCGGACGAACGCGAACTCGGCCCACTCGGTCCCCGCCAGCAGCGCCAGGATGGCCAGCCGGGTGGGATCGAGCAGGACCGGGTCCAGCTTCGGGTCGGCCG
Source organism: Micromonospora sp. NPDC049662 (assembly GCF_040675055.1). NCBI lineage: Bacteria > Bacillati > Actinomycetota > Actinomycetes > Micromonosporales > Micromonosporaceae > Micromonospora > Micromonospora sp. NPDC049662. The sequence continues at coordinate 28,688 of NZ_JBFAOC010000076.1, read as the reverse complement.
CCACGGTCAGGCCGGGCGGGTGAGGACGCGGCGCTGCCACCACGGCCCGGCGGCGGCCAGCAGGACACCACCCACCAGGCCGAACCACGCCCAGAGGTGCGGGACGTCCAGGGCGGTGGCGAAGGCCGCGCCACCGATCAGGAGGGCCAGCACCAGGGCCGACCACAGCAGGCTCGACGTGTCGGGGGTGGCCCGGGGACGCACCGGACGCCGCAGCAGCGCCGCTCCCCATCGGGTGTTGGCCGCCATCGAGGCGAGCAGAAGCAGGATGACGATGGTGGTGCCGTAGGTGCGCACGAAGTCCGGATAACGGTCGGCCACGATCCCGTACGCCGCGACGAGGATTCCGGCCGCGAGCCAGGTCCAGCGTGACCGGCTGGCGGCCGCCGCCGTCTGGTCCCGGCGCCGGTCGACGTCCTCGAGAGCTCGCCGTGCCTCTTCTGGGGTCGGGGTGGTGCTCATCGCGCAACTCCTTGAGCTAGGGAAAGTACTTGCTCGTACGGAAAGTTAACACTCACTTTCCGTACGAGCAAGTTGTTGCCGAACCGGTCACCACGCTGCCGCGCCGACCGGCGTACGACCCGCCCGACAGCGCCGCGGACTCACTCCGGGAGCTGGTAGAGGCGGTAGCGGGTGACGGTGTCGAAGCCGATCTGCCGGTACACCGGCTCGCCCTCACTGCTCGCCTGGAGAGTGGCGATCCGCAGTCCGGCCGCGCGGGTGATGCGCAGCGCCTCGCGGGTGAGGGCGGTCGCGATGCCCTTGCGACGGTGGTCGGGGTGGGTGGCGATGCAGTACAGAGCGCCGACGTCGGTGCCGAGCGACAGGGTGCACGTGCCCACGGTGCGGCCGTCCACGATGCCGGCGAGGCGGATCACGTCCGGATAGGCGAAGGACAGTTCCCGGTCGACGACGAGCCCGAGGTCGCCGGGGACGCCGAGCGGCCCGGCGTACGCCTCGACGTACTCGCGCATCTCGGCCGGCGTGGCGGCGACCTGGATCCGCAGGTCGCTGGGGCCCTCGACCTCGGCCAGCGTGGTCACGTCCACCGCCATGACGGGCATGTCGGAGATCTGGGTCGCGCCGCGCGCGAGCAGTCCCTCGGCGGTGCCCTCGTCGCTGTCCGCACCCACCCACCAGCCCCAGACCGAGCCGGTCAGGTGCTTCCTCGCCTCCGTGATCGCGTCGTCGAGCTGCCGCCCGCGTACGCGCAGGACACCGTTGAGAAGCGGGTGCGGGATGTCGGTGCGATAGGTCGGCAGGTCGGTGTCGGGCTGGCCGCCGGCCCAACCGCACCAGTACGTGCGGTTCGCGGCGAGCTGTGGTTCCAGGTCGTGGATGGAGTACGTGGTCATACCCTCAGGACATGGCTCGGCGGGGGAAAGTTCGATTCCGCCGCGGATTCTCTAGAACCGGGGCGGCCGTGGGGTGTGCAGAAGGCGCACTTCGCGCACCAGGCCCTCTTTCTCCCTCAGCAACCAGGTCCCCCCGGGCGGGCAGTGGTGCGGATCCTCCGGCGGGTTGATGAAGGCGTTCTCCCAGATCGTGACGCCGGACCCGGCGAGCACTCCGGTGATCCTGGCAGCGACGCCGGACTCGTAGTCCTGCCGCATGACGGCGAAGACCGGTTCCCGACCGGTCGTCCGGATGCCGCTCGGCCACCAGAAGGTCATGTCCTCGGCCCAGCGGGCGGCCACCTTGTTCAGCCTGGCGCCGTCCGGTACCGCCGACAGGATGGTCGCCGCCTCCTGCTGTCGTTCGGCGCGCAGCGCCACGGTCTCGCCGTGCCGCTCGTCGTGCACACGGGGGAGGACCTCGGCCAACTGCCGGCGTGCCTCGCTCAGGCGACTACGGACAGTGCCGACCGGCGTACCGCAGAGGTCGGCGATCTGCTCGTACGAGTTGTTGTTGGTGAAGTACCGCAGCAACGCCACCGTCTGCGCGGCCGGCGACAACTGCTGGATCGCGTGCCAGACCCAGTCCCGCATGGCGCTGCGCTCGATGCGGGCGACCGGGTCGTCCAGCTCCGAGGCGAGCAGATTCTCGCCGGCCACCCCGACCGGAACGGGGATGCGGGCGCGGAGCATCGTCCGGCAGTTGTTGCGCACGATGGCGTGTAGCCAGGACCGCGCGGCGCCGGGGTCGCGCAGCTCACCGATGCGGCTGAACGCCGTGATCGCCGCATCCTGGCAGGCGTCCTCGGCGTCGGGCCGGGAGCCCAACAGACGGTGTGCCACCGCGAGCATGCCGGCGTAGTGGCGGTCGAGAAGCAGCGCGAAGCTGGCCGGATCGCCCTGCTGGGCGCTCCGGACCTGCTCGACCATGTCGTCGGCCGACACGTGCGTCGAGGTCGGGAGAAGCATCCGGGAACGCTAGCTCGCCGGTGGGAAAAATCCATTAAGAGGATCGAACTTTCGTCTCGCCGGCGACGTCTGCTGAACATGGGTTACGAGACAGGACCTCGCCTCCGCAGGGCCGAGCCGGTCGGTGCGTGCCGCCTTCGACCCCGGTGTCGGCTTCCCCGCGCCCGGGATTGTCGGATCCTGCGGCGAACTGTCCGATCCAGTCGTCGTCAAGTAGACCTCCACTCGGTGGACGCAGCGTGATCAACGTGACGGACGATGTCGGCTCCGGTCGGACAGCGGAACCGGCGTCGCAGGGGGGACCGCGCCTGCAGATCATGGGCCCGCTGCGGGTCTGGCGCGGTGCGGCCGAACTCGACGCGGGCCCGCGCCAGCAACGCCGCCTCCTGGCGGTCCTGCTGGCCCGGCAGGGGCGTCCCACCACCACCAGCGATCTGATGGATCTCGTCTGGGGTCCAGATTCGCCGGCCAGCGCCGTGAACCTGATCCACAAGTACGTCGCGGCGCTGCGCCGCCTGCTCGAACCCGACCTGCCCGCGCGGGCCGTCGGCTCGTACCTGTTGCGGCACGGCAACGGGTACCTCTTCGTGGCCGAGCCGGAGACGCTCGACCTCGTCGCGTTCCGCCGCGACGTCTCGGCGGCCAAGTCCAGCCTGGCGCAGGACCGCCCGGACCAGGCGTTGGAGCAGTATCTCGACGCGCTGGGGCGCTGCCACGGTTCGTCCGGTGACGGGCTTCTCGACAGCGCCGCCGCCGCGGCGGTCTGCGCGGGCATCGACGGCGAGTTCTTCGACGCCGCGATCGCCGCCGCCGCGGTGGCCGTACGGCTGCGTCAGCCCGCCCGGGTCCTGACGCCGCTGCGGCTCGCGGCGACGATGGGTGAGCTCAACGAACCGGTCCACGCGAGCCTCGTGACGACCCTCGCCGCGGCGGGGCAGCAGGCGGAGGCGTTGGCCGTGTACGGCGTCATCCGGACGCGCCTCGACGAGGAGTTGGGCATCGATCCCGGCTACCACCTACAGGACGCCCATCGGCGGGCCCTCACCCAGACGGCGCTGACACCCGCCGAGGACGCGGACCCCGTGGTGGCCCGTCCGGCACCGCTGGTCCGCCCGGCGCAGCTCCCGCCGGACCCGCCCTTCTTCGTGGGCCGCGAATCCGAACTGCTGATCCTGGGCGACCTGACCACGGGGATGCGGACCGCCGGGCGGACCAGTCCACTGGTGATCGCGATGGACGGCATGGGTGGAGTGGGCACCTCGACGCTCGCCACGCACTTCGCCCACCGGGTGGCCGACGAGTTCGCCGACGGGCAGCTCTACCTCGACCTGCGGGGGCACCTCTGCGCGGGGGAGCGCCTGTCGGCCGACGACGCCGTACGCTCGCTGCTGCACATGGTGGGCGTGCCCGCCTCCGACGTGCCCGACACGTTCGACGCGCGGATCGGCACGTACCGCAGCATGACGGCCGGTAAGCAGATGCTCTTCCTGCTGGACAACGCCCACGACGCCGCCCAGGTGCGCCCGCTGCTGCCGAACTCGGCACGGAGTCTCGTGATCGTCACCAGCCGGCGGGCCCTCGTCGGCCTCGCGGCCTTCGACGGCGCGCACCTGCTCCGGGTCGACCCGCCCGACCTGCCGACGGCCCGTCGACTGCTCGAACGTCGTCTCGCCGGCCTGCCAGGCCGGTCGACCGACGACGGGGAGGGGGCCGGCACGGCCGACGAGGTCATCGAGCTGTGTGGTCGGCTTCCGCTGGCGCTGGCCATCCTGGCGGCCCGGATCGCCGCTCGTCCGGGCCTGTCGCTCGCCACCATCGCCGCCGAGCTGCGCGACAGCGCCCACCGGCTCGAGGCGTTCGCGGCCAGCCGCGGGTTGGTCGATCCCCGGACGGCCTTCTCGTGGTCCTATCGGCAGCTCAGTCCGGAGGCCGCCCGGCTGTTCCGACTGCTGTCGGCCGCCCCGCTGCCCGGTGTCACGGCCGAGGCCTGCGTGAGCCTCGCCGACCGCGGCCCGGACACCACGCGTGCCCTGCTCGCCGAGCTGATCGACGCGGCGCTGGTGAGCGAGCACGAGGACGGCAGACTCACGTCGCACGTGCTGGTCAAGGCGTACGCCGAGGAGCTGTGGGAGGCCGAGGAGCCGGCGGCGGAACGACAGGCGGCGCTCAGCCGCCTGCTGCAGCATTATCTGCACAGCAGCTACCAGGCGCAGCTTGCGTTGAACCCGAACCGTTCGCCGATCGAGCCGGCGCCGCCGCTGCCCGGTGTCGTCGTCGAACGGCCGGACACGCACGACGAAGCGATCGCCTGGTTCGACCGCCAGCGGGAGGTGCTCACGGAGGTGGTGCGCCTCGCCGCCGACGTCGGGTACGGCATCGTGCCGTGGCAGCTCGCCATCTCGATGCAGCAGTACCTGCAGTGGGCCGGACGCTTCCAGGACTGGGAGGACGTCATGCGCAACGCGCTACGTGCCGCGCGGGCACGCCACGACGTCGTCGGGGAAGCGCACGTCCTGCGCAGCCTGGCGGGCGCCCGGTACTTTCTCGGAGCCCACGAGGAGGCGCTCGGCCTGCTCGGCGAGGCCGCACCGACCTACCAGGACCGGGGCATGCGTCTGGAACAGGCGTTGGTGCACAACAACTGCCACCAGGTGCTCAGCGTGCTGGGCCGACACGACCGCGCGCTCACGCACAGCACGCAGGCGCTGGCGTTGTTCCGGCTGCTCGGCCACCGGCAGGGCGAGATCTGCAGCCTGCTGCGGATGGGACGGTCGTTGACCGCCCTGGGGCAGGTCGCTGAGTCGATCCAGGTGCTCCGGGAGGCGCTCGACCTCAACCAGCGGGCGGGGCGTGCGCACGAGGAGAGCGCGATTCGCGCCGCCGTCGCGGACAACCTGGTCGAGACCGGCCGGGTCGCGGAGGCGGTGACGGAGCTGGAACTCGCGGCGAGCACGGCGCGGCGCGTGGGGAACCGGCCGTCGCAGTTCGCCGCGCTGCGGCAGATGGCCGACGTGCTCATCGCCGTCGGTGACCTGCCCGGTTCCCGCCGGGCGTTCGAACAGGCGCGCACGCTGCTGCGGGAGTTTCCCGACGGCGGCACCGAGGGGATGCGTGCCTCGGTCACCCGACTGGCCCAGAAACTGGCGTGAGCGGGCGGTTTGTCGTGGCCCGCCCGGGGAAGCCGGGTCCCGTTGTCGAGGGCTGGCGCCACTGCGGCGACCAGCGCGGATGGGAGTACGCGTGAAGGCCGTCGTTTTCCACGGAATCGGTGACATTCGGGTCGACGACGTGCCCGAGCCCCGCATCGAACAACCCACGGACGCGATCGTCCGGGTCACCACAGCGGCGATCTGCGGCACCGACCTGCACTTCGTCCGCGGCACCATGCCCGGGATGTCGCCGGGCAAGATCCTCGGCCACGAGGGCGTCGGGGTGGTCGAGGAGGTGGGCTCGCAGATCCACAACTTCCGACCGGGTGACCGGGTGGTGATCTCGGCGGTGCTGGGCTGCGGGTCCTGCTGGTACTGCCGCCGGGGCCTCTTCGCGCAGTGCGACAACGCGAACCCGCTCGGACCGCGGACCGGTACGGCCTCGCCCGGCTCACCCGATATGCAGGGTCCGTTCAACGGCTTGCAGGCGGAGTACGCGCGCGTGCCCTTCGCGCACACCAACCTGATCTCCCTGGGCGAGAACGTCACCGAGTCGCAGGCCATTACGCTGTCCGACATCTACCCGACCGGCTACTTCGGAGCGGTCCTCGCCGATGCCGACGACGGCAAGGTGGTGACGGTCTGGGGTTGCGGTCCGGTGGGTCAGTTCGCCATCCTCTCCGCGTACCAGCGTGGCGCGTCCCGGGTGATCGCGATCGACGGGCACGCCGACCGGCTGGAGCATGCCCGTGGCCGTGGCGCCGAGGTGATCAACTTCAACGAGGTGGACCCGGTCGACGCCATCATGGAATTGACGAACGGTATCGGCGCCGACTGCGCCATCGACGCCGTCGGAGTGGACAGTGAGAGCGCCAAGTCGGGACCTGCGGCGGGCAAGGACGCCGAGCGCAACGCCGAGGAACAACGCGGGATCTCCCCGAACCTCGACAGTCAGGGCCAGGATGGGCACTGGAAGCCGGGTGACGCGCCGAGCCAGGCGCAGACCTGGGCGGTCGACAGCCTGGCCAAGGTCGGCACGCTGGGCATCGTGGGTGTCTATCCGCCCGGCGACCGGTACTTCCCCATCGGTGTGGCCATGGGACGCAACCTGACCATCCGCGCCGGCAACGGCAACCATCCCCGGTACATCCCCAGGCTGGCGGCCATGGTCGCCGCCGGTCAGGTCCGTCCGGAGGATGTCGTGACGGAGCACGAACCGCTGACCGACGCCGTTGGGGCGTACCGGGAGTTCGACCTGCGCAGCCCCGGCTGGCTGAAGGTGGCCCTCGGCACCACCTGAGTTCCTCGGGGCCGACTGCGGCAGCACCCGCCCTGAACCGATTCCGGACCTGTTCCGTGTGAGGGGCGAACGGTTTCCGGACCTCCTGGGAGCCGGGTGACTGCTGGAGATTTCCGATGATGCGCAACCACGTGACACCCCTCATCGCCGCGCTGGCCGTCGGCGCGGTGACGCTCACGGCGTGCGGCCCGAGCCAGGTGCCACCCGGCCCAGCGCGGGCCGCCGACCTGAGCGGCAGCCCGGCGGCATCACCACAGGGCGGGGCCGGTGTCGCCGACCTCGCCCTCACGTCCGGCACCGCGAAGTCCAACAACGCGGCTCAGGGCACCGGTGACTGGGCGGTACCCAACGGCGGGGTGGCGACCGGGGCCGCCCGCGAGTCGGCGCAGCGCTGGGTCCAGCTGACCGTGGGCCGGGCGGGCAAACTCGACCCGGTCGTCGTCAACGGCGCGGGACTGACCCTGTACCGGTTCGACAAGGACAGCAACAACCCGCCGACGTCGAACTGCGACGGTGACTGCGCCACCACCTGGCCGCCGGTCACGGTGACGCCGGGCGGCAAGATCTTCGTCGCGGGGGTCAAGGCGGAGGCCGTCGGTACGGTCCGGCGCTCGGACGGCAGCCGGCAGGTCACCATCGGCGGCTGGCCGGCCTACCGCTTCGCCAAGGACACCAAGCCCGGCGAGACCAAGGGGCAGGGTGTCGGGGGGACCTGGTTCGGCGTGACCCCGACCGGCGGCAAGGCCGGCGCGTCCGGTGGCGAGCAGCCCGGCGCGGAGTCGCCGGCCCCGCCGGCCACCAGCGCCGTCTTCTTCGACGACACCAACTTCGGCGACGGCGCTGGCTCGCAGGGGGTCGCCGGCACCGGCTGCCGGAACCTGAGCCGCCCGGGTGTCTCCTCCTCGGTGGCGGCGCCCGGCTCGCTCAAGCTCTGGGCGGGCCCGGACTGCACCGGCCGCTCGAAGGTGATCAACGGGGACGTCGCGGATCTGGCGACCGTCGACTTCGACAACGCGGTCGTCTCGGTGCGCCTGGGCTGATCCCGGCGGTGCGGCTCGCGCCGGCCCGGCCACTGGCCGGGCCGGCGCGTTGCTGTCTGTCGCTGCTGGTGGTATGCCCTACAGCGTCGCGCTGACGTACACCGTGCCGTCGGTCGTCTCCACCCGGACACTGCCGATCTGGGCCTCGTCGATCAGGGCACTGCCGTCCAGGGTGACGCCCTCGGCGGCCCCGCGCTCCGACACCAGCCAACTGCCCGCCAGTACCGTGCTGCCGTCCTTGCCGACGACCAGCAGGCGACAACGCTGGCCCTGCGGGATGCCGGACACCGTGGCGTTGAGGCGTACCCAGCCGGGGGCCGGCTGGACGGCGACGGCGAGACGAGCGCCGGTGCGCGGATCGGCGGCGCTGGCGGAGCGGACCGCCCGGTCGGCCGGGACGCTCGGGCTCGGCGGCGGCGCGGTGGCGTCCGTCGTCGTGTCGCCCCGGGGAACGAGGAAGGCGCCGCCGAGGACGGCCGAGGCGACGACCGCCGCGGCGACCCCGGTCACGGCGTGACGGCGGCGGCGCTCGTCGGCGGCCTCGCCGCGGATCTGCCGCAGGGTGCGCTGCAACAGCAGGTCGCCGTCCTCCGGCGGGCCGTCGAGCAGCATCACGTCGGGTACGTTCTCGAGCGCGTCCGTCCACGTCCGCAGCGATTCGACCTCGGCCCGGCACTGCGCACAACCCGCCAGGTGCTCCTCGGCTCGGCGGGCCGAGGACTCGTCGAGCGCGCCCAGCAGGTAACCGCCGACGTCGAAGTGGTCGGCGTGGGGCGATGAGCTGTCGGATGTCATGAGGCAGGCCGTTCCACCCCGGCGCGACGCTCGGCGAGATCGCGGAGGGCTCGGAGTGCGTAGTAGGAGCGGGACTTCACGGTGCCCGGCGGGATCCCGAGGACCTGGGCGGCTTCCGCGACTGTACTCCCGCGCAGGTAGACCTGCTCGAGCACCTGTCGGTGTTCGATCGAGAGGCGATTGAGGGCGTCCGTCACGACGATCGAGTTGACCACCTGGTCGGCGTGGTCACGCTCGACCGCGGATTCCGTCGGGCCGTCGGGCACCTCGGGTGGCCGCGCGTTCCGGGCGCGGACGGTGTCGGTCACGATGTTGCGGACGACCGTCAACAGCCAACCCCGTACCGAGCCCTTGCCGTTGACCAGACTGTCGGGGTGACGCCACGCGCGTACCAGCGCTTCCTGGACGACGTCCTCCGCGGCCGCGCGGTCGCGGGTCAACTGTGTCGCGTAAGCGAGCATCGCGCGTCCGTGCTCCTCGAATATGGACCGGACCAGTGCCTCGCCTGCCACTTCGCGCCGACGAACAGGTCCTGATCCCGCCATTGCTACCACCCTTTTGCCGACCCTCACGTCTCCGGCGTGCCCGCCGGTTGTCTACGGGGCCTCAGGATGCACGTCCTGTTAGTACCGTTAGTTGATCAATAAAAGATTTGTCTACTGACCCACGTCGAGACCGATTCGAGACGTCAACCGTCGCCGATGCGTTTCCGGCGGCACCACCCCGCTGGGGCGCAGACGTCACGTCCGAGCCCCAGCGGGGTGGTGCGTCACGGGGCGGTCGGTGACGGCTCGCCCTCGACGGCGACGTCCCGCAGCGCATCCGCGAACAGGCGCATGGAGCGAGGCCCGCCCGGATTCAGCAGGACGTCGACGCCGTCCGGGAGCAGCGTCAGCAGATCACCCAGGTCGACCTGCCGCCACTCGGCGGCGTCGACCCGGGCCTGGTCCACCACCCCGGTCGCGACGAGCACACACGGCACGTCGTCGGGCGCCGGTGCCACGATGACCTCACCCTCGCTGTCCAGCGCGACGTCCACGAGGCTGTCCCGCAGCGCCAGGAGCACCACGTCGACCCCCGCGCGGCCGGAAGCGACCAACTGCGCGGCGGCGTCCACCGGGCTGGTGGGCGCCCCCGGGTCCTCCGGCCGGTACAGCGGATTCGCGGTGAAGCGGCCCACGGTGCCGTCGGGCTCCACCAGCCAGCCACCGACGATCGCCTCCACCGGGGGCACGTCGGTCGCGTCCGCCGCACCCTCGTCGGGCGCGCTCCAGCGCGCGTCCGTCAGCAGCATCCAGTTTCGCTGCCGGTCACCGTTGTCGTTCTCGTTCATCACTTTGCCCCCTTGCCCTTCGGCTTGAGCTCTGCAAATTCGCCGCCGTTCTGCACCGCCAACGTCGCGATGGGCCGGCCCGGGCTGGTCACCAGACCGTCCACGTCCACGCCCTCGGTGGTGACGACCACCTCGTTCGCCGCGAAGATCTTTCGCCGGTTGCCGAGAGCAGCCATGGCGTCGGCGAAGTCCTGCCCCGCAGAGCCGGAAGCGTTGGCGAAGTTGCAGGAGATCAGGGCGATGGACCTCTTCGAATTGGGATCGAAGAGTTCGTTGTGGTGCAGAACCTTCGCGAACTCTCCACCCGGGACGTGCAGCAGCTTGCCGTTCGCCAGGCGTACGGCGGCACCGTTCGGGTTGCCGTGCGCGATGACCAGGGTGGGATCGTTTCTCAGGCCGGCCCAGGGCGGGGGAAGGAACTCGTTGCCCGCGAAGCCGGTGTCGGTACCGGGCAGTTTGCGGACCGCCTTCGTCCCCGGGTCGGCGGCCGTCCCGCCGATGTTCCGGCCGAATGCGAGGTTGGCGTCGGTCCGGGCCCAGCTGGTGAAGTTGTCGTTGTCGGTGGCCCTGCTCGGGAAGAGCACGCCGACCAGCTTGCCGTTGTTGTCCACCAGCGGGGTCGACTCGACGTCCGAGGCGTGGAACGTCTTGAGGTGGCCCTTGCTGTTCTGGCCGATGATCAGGGTCGGGTCGTTGGCCTGCTTCTTCTTGGCGGCCTTGAGGTCCCGGTTGAACCGCAGGTCGAACAGCTTCATGTCGATCTTGTTGAACACGCCCTTGATGACCTTGCCGAGGCCGACCTCGGTGACGTTCGCGTCGATTCCGCGCCCCGGCGCCGCGCCGGCGCCCGGCACGCTGCGGCTGCCGCCGGTGACCTCCTTGGTGCTGTTCCTGATGCCGTCCGCGACGCTGCCGGGGCGAATCTTGCCGGCGAACTTGTTGGCGAACTTGAGGACCCGGCTGACGATGCGTCCGCCGGGTACGAGGCCGAGGGCGAGTCCGCCGGCGGCGAGGGCGATCTCGGCGGGGTCGCCGCCGAGGGCTGCGGCGGCGAGGTCGATGGCGCCGGAGAGGAAGCCGATCGCCGAACCGAGGGGTGGGAAGATGAACGAGGCGACCACGGAGAGCACGTCCAGGATGGTGGTGATCCACTCGATGACGGTGCTCTGCAGGAAGTCGATGAACGCGTTGAACGCTTCGACGATCTTGTCCCAGAGGGATCGTTGTGGTGCGTCCTTGGCGAGTTGACGCAGGGTGTCGGCGGCGGTGCGGGCGGCCTGGTCGCGTAGGGCGGTGGCCTGGCCGAGGAGCGACTTCGCGCCATCGAGTGCCTGTTGGGCGTCGGCGGCGCGGTTCTTGGCGGCGGTCGCGTCGTCGGTGGCCTGTTCCTTGGCGTCCGGAGTGGTCGTGGTGTCGGCGTTCATGACGAGGAGCGCGGCCGCCGCGCTGACGGCCGCCGCCTGGGCGGCGCTCTGGTCCCCGGCCGCCTGTCGGGCCTGGTCGAGGGCGCGCAGGGACATGGTCTGCGCCTCTTCCAGCGAGGGCAGGTACCGCAGGTACGCGTCGGCGGCGCTGGCGTAGGAGTTCGCCATCCCGTCCAGGCGTCCCGGCAGTTTGCCGATCAGGTCGCGGAAGGCGTCCATGGCCTTGCCCTGACCGACGTCGATCTGGCTGCCGGACGCGAGCAGGTCGTGCGCCTCCTGGGTGGTTCTGGCCAGCTCCTGGTACGCCCTGGTGATCTCCTCGAAGGACTCCGGATCACCCGGCACGGGATCTGAGTCGAGCTGCAACACGGACCACTCGGCGTCGCCCGGACGCGTCATGACGAACCTCCCCATCGCATCGTCAGGCCGGCGCCCGAGCCATCCGCCGGGAGCCGAGTCGCACACGTAGCGCGGGGTGGATCGGTTCACCTGGTGAACCGGGCCGGCCGCCGATCCGTGTACGCCCCAGTTGCCGAGACGGGTCGGGAGGGTGCGGAGATGAGCGATGCGATGAGCAGGCCGGCGGGGGAGTGCGCGCGATGAGCGAGATCCTCGTTCCGGGCGCGGAGTTGGAACGCGTACACGAGCTGCTGCGGCGTACCAAGGAGTTGATGGACAGCGCGTCGGTCCGGTCGATGGGCGCGGTGGTCGACACGCTCGGGCAGCGCGGCCTGGAGGACGCCGCCCGGCACTTCGAGAAGCGGTGGGGCGACGGTCGGCACGTCGTGGGCAAGGACCTGGGGGGCGTACGCGACGCCGCGAAGGCCGTCGCCGACGCGTTCCGGGAGACCGACACCCAGACGGTCAACGCGTTGACCGCGCCGGACCAGCAGGCGGCACAGTGAGCGCCCCGACCCAGGCCCATGCCGCGACGCCCACCCCGACCGGCTTCGAGCTGCGCACCCCGCAGGCGTGGGTCGACTTCGCGGTGGCCGACGAGGCGAGCGAGAACCGGCTCGGCGAGGAGGCGCGGGGCCACGCCCTGACCGGCGGGTTCACCGCCGACCAGGCGGGCCGCTTCGCCGAGCAGGTACGCCGGTCGGTACGCCAGGCCCGGCGCGGTGGCGCGGTGCACGCGGCCGGCGTCTTCGAGATGTACGAGGACGGCCCGCTCACCGCCACCGTGGTGGTCGCGGTGGTCACGCCACCGGCCAACGGCGACATCCTCGGCGCGTTGACGGCGGTGGCGCACCCCAACCGGGCCGACGGGACCTGGCGGCGGGTGACCACCGCGACGATTCCCCGCATCGGCACCGTCGGTCGGGTGTACGGCATCCAGAACGTCGTCCAGGACGGCGTCACGATGCGGTGCGCGGTGATGCACACCGTCGTACCGATGCCGGGATCGGCGGACGTCGTGGTGGTCACCGGGTCGAGCCCGAACCTCGCGGAGGCGGAGGACATCTTCGAGCTCTTCGGCGCGATCACCGAGTCCCTGGCGTTCACCTGGGACGACGACCGGCCGGTGCTGGCCGCGCGGCCGGAGTCTACGGGGACGACCGACGCCTGAGCGGTGATCGACGAGGGGGACACCGCAGCGCGGTGTCCCCCTCTCGTTCGGGTTCTACTCCGCTGGCGTCACCAGTGACCGCAGTGCCACCGGATCGGTGCGGGGCACCTGCACCAGGCGGACGGTGCCGTCGCCCAGGTGCAGCAACGCCCGACCCAGGCGTCCCCCGCCGAGCTGGCCCCGGCTCAGCTTGGCGCCGATCAGTTCGCCGTCACCGAGGCCCTGTGGGCTGAGCAGCGCGCCCTGCCGGTTGCGCCGGGCGTCGACGTGCCAGCCGCCGAAGCCGCCGGACAGGCCGTCGATGGTGCCCGCCATGACCAACCCGAGCCCCCGTTCCGCGCCGGTTCGGGCGATCTCCCCGAGGTCGCTGCCCGCGTCGCACTTGAGCAGCAGCTCGGCGTCGTCGAGCACGACCACGGCCGGTCCGCTTTTGCGCTCCAGCGCGGCCGTCAAGATGGCGGAGGTGAGGTTCTCGCTCGCGACGAGGTCGAGCACGCCCGGGAGGTCGGCCAGCTCGCGCAGCGGCGATCTGCGGGGCGCCGCCACGACCACCTCGGTCCCCCTGCGCAGCAGGGTGGCGACCATCGTCAGCAGCGCGGTGCTCCGTCCCGAACGAGGTGGACCCGCCAGGACCAGGGTCGGGACGACCGTCAGGTCCGGCCCGATCGCGGTGAGCTCGTCGCCGCCCACACCCACCATCGTCCACAGCGGCCCGTCGGGTCGGTGGAGCGTCTCGGTGTCCGCGAGGGTCAGTTCGTCGGGCAGCACGTCGATCCGGAACGGACGGTCGCCGGACGCGACGTCCGCGTCCCGCCGCCGGGCCGTCTCGGCGATGTCGGCGAGTACGCGCGCCTGCCCCTGACCCGAGGTGTCCTCGCCGAGCAGGGCGATCTGCGCCTCGGCGCCGTCGGACGCCCGGATCGCGCGACCCGCCTCGATCTCGTCCGGCAGTTGCCGATGGTTGATGCCGACCATGCTGTAGTCGCCGCGTTCGGTCAACCGCAACACCAGCTTGTCGTCGGTGGTGGACGAGATCCGGCTGGAGAACATCGCCCGGTCACCCGCGAGCACCACGTGGATGCCCGCCCCGGCACCCTCGCGCAGCAGGGTCAGCAGAGCGGCCATGATCGTGCCGTTGTCGTAGTCGGCGAAGGTCTTGTCGAAGACCTCGAACCGGTCCAGGAGCACCAGGATGTGTGGCGGTCGCTCACCCGGGGCGGCACCCGTCCGGTACTCCACCATGCTCGCCGAGCCCCGGGTGGCGAGCAGCTGCTGCCGCCGGCCCAGTTCGGCGACGAGACGGGCGAACAACCGGCCGAGCCGCTCCGCCTCGGTGCGCTGCACCACCGCCCCGCAGTGCGGCAGGCCGTTGAGGGCCAGCAACGCCCCGTTGCCGCAGTCGACGCCGTAGAGGTGGACGTCCGCCGTGGACTGGACGCGGGCGACCGCCCCGGCGATCGTCCGGAGCGTCTGCGATCGGCCGCTGCGCGAGGAGCCGATGACGTGCAGGTGCCCGAGCGTGGAGAGGTCCAGTGCCAGCGGCACCTGGTCCTGCTGGGCCGGAAGGTCCACCAGCCCGTAGGCGACCGCCGGGAGGTGGTAGTCGCTGGCGCGGGCCGGGGGCAACGCGTCGACGGTCAGCGAGGTGGGCAGCGCCGCCAACCAGGGGCTGTGCTGGGCCGGGATGCCGAGCCGTTCGCTCGCGTCCCGGATCGCCGTCACGAGCACCGCGAGGTCGGTCAGCTCGGCCGACGGCGCCGCCTCGCCGGAGCGGCGACGTGGCGCGGGGCGACCGAGGTCGGGAAAGGACAGTGGCGCCAACCAGGGGGCCGGGCGGTCGGTGCTGCGCGCGCCGGGGCGGAACCCGCCGACCCGGCCGGCCTGGAACGGCACCAGCGACGACTGGGCGAGACGGACGAAGGCGCGACCGGGCGTCGACTTCGAGATGGCGGCCGCGTCCGGGGCGTTCAGCACGTCCTGGCTCTCGCTGCTGTCGGTGACCCGCAGGGCGATGCGCAGGTTGGTGTTGGCCCGGATCTCGGGGGAGACCACGCCGCCCGGTCGCTGGGTCGCCAGCACCAGGTGGATGCCGAGCGATCGGCCGCGCTGGGCGATGTTGACCAGACCGGTCACGAAGTCGGGCAGGTCACGCACCATCGACGCGAACTCGTCGATCACGATGAGCAGGCGCGGCATCGGGACGCGGGACGGCTCGCGGCGCAGCAGCTCCACGTAGTCGTCGATGTCCTTCGCCCCGGCCTCGGCGAGGATGTGTTCGCGTCGGCGCAGCTCCGCCGAGAGCGACGTCAGCGCCCGGCCCACCAGGTGGGTGTCCAGGTCGGTCACCATGCCGACGGTGTGCGGCAGGAGGACGCAGTCCTTGAACGCGCTGCCGCCCTTGTAGTCGACGAGCACGAACGTCATCGCGTCCGGACGGTTGGCCACGGCGAGCGAGGCGACGAGGGTCTGCAGCAGCTCCGACTTGCCGGAGCCGGTGGTGCCGGCCACCAGGCCGTGCGGTCCGTCCCGTTTCAGGTCGAGCGCGAACGGCCCGTCGAGCGACACCCCGAGCACCGCCTCGGTGGTCCGACCACCCGAGGTCCACCGGGCCGTCACCGCATCCGGCTCCGGCGGCTCCATTCCGAGTACGTCGAGCAGCCGACTCGACCCGGGCAGGGCGCTCTCCTCGTCGGCGCCACCGATGTCCCGCAGCGGCGCCAGCGCCCGCGCCGTCCGGTACAGCCACTCCGGCGACACGACGTCCGGGTGGACGTCGCCGATCGGGGCGGCGAGGGTCTGCGTCACCAGCAGCGACCCGTCCTCCTGCTGGGCGACGACCGCCTGGCACTCCTCGGGCAGCAGCCGCTCCTCGGCGTCGAGGCAGATGGCGTACACCCCGACCGCCGGTCCTTCGCGCAGGATCTGGGTGACGCCGGGCAGGGACCGGAGTTTGCGGGCGCCGTCGAGCACCACGAGGATGTCCCGGAACGCTCCGCTGCCCCGCTCGCCGGAGCGGGACGAGATGATGGCCACCAGCTCGCCGACCCGGCGGGCCAACGTCTGGGTGTCGGTGCCGACCGTGGCGAGGGTGTCCTGACCGTCGCGGGGCCGCAGGTGCGGCAGCCACCCCGCCCAGGCCCAGCCGCTCTCGTCGGCGGTGCCGCAGAGCAGGTAGATCTGCAGGTCCTCCGGGCTGTGCAGGGCACTGGCCTGGGCCATCATCCACCGGGCCGTCGTACGCGCGACGGCGTCGCCGGCCACCCCCACGACACCGTGCTTGCGTACCGGCACGGTCGCCGGTACGTCGAGGGCGCTCCACCGGACCTCACGCCGGTTCTCGTCCTGGCTCAGGTCGCGGAGCACCACGTCCGACGGCAGGTCCGCGCTGCCGACCCGCAGCTCCAGGAAGTCAGGATCGGTGCGGCGTCGCTCCCACAGCCGACGCTGCGGGCCGGTGGCGATCAGCCCCATCGACGCGGGATCGGGAAAGTCGTCCCGGCGGACCGACCGTTCGGCGGCCAGCGCCTCCTCGGCCTCGCCGCTGATGCGGGCCCGCTTCTTCTCGTACTCGGTGAGCCGGGAGCGGTAGGTGGCCCGGCCCTGACGCCGCGCGCCGATCTGGCCGGCGATCAGCACCAGCGGCGACAGGATGGCGAAGAGCAACGTGAGCGGGTTGCGGGTGACGACGAACGCGGCACCGGAGAGCACGACCGGCGCCAGCACGGTGATCAGCGTGAGCGGCCGTCGCTCCGGAGGCGCCGGCGGCCCGGGAAGCGTGAACTGGGTGGTCCGCGCCGCGGGCAGTAGGCGGGGCGGACGGTTGTAGTCGAGGCCCGTACGGTCCTCCGAGATCTGGAGCGCCGCCTCGTCCCGCAGGGGGCGGCGAAGCTCCAGCAGGGAGGAGCCCGCGGCGAGTTGCGCTCCGGGCTTCCAGATCCGCTCCTGCTCGTCGACCTCCACCCGGTCGAGCAACAGGCCGGGCTCCATCGGACGGAGCCAGCACTCCCCGTCCTCGGTCACCCGCAGCCGGGCGAGCACGGGAGCGAGCGGGTCGTCGTGTACGCGGACGTGGTTGTCGTCGGCGGCGCCGACGGCGTGCTCGCCGATGGCGAGCGGGTACAGGTTGCCGGCGCCGAGACCGCTGACCACCCGGATCTCCAGCGGACCGGCCGCCGGTGGCGGTGACACGGACGTCGGACGATCCAGCTCGACGACGCTGCCCTGCCACAGCGGGGCGTCGGCGAGCGTCAGCCCGGGGTCGAGGGGAGCGCCGGCGACGAAGATCGTCGGTGCTCGGGTGCCGGGTTCCGGACGGCGCCCCGCCAGCACCTCGGCGAGCTCCGCGACGGTGGAGTCGAGGGCGGCCTCGACCTGGTAGTCGGTTGCGGGGGTGGACTGATCCGTGACGGTGAGCAGCAGGCGCACGGGTATCTCCTGGTCGGGCGATCCGTCGGGAACACGGTTGGGGCCGCGTGGTGATCGCTCACCACGCGGCCCCGACCGTTTGTCGCGTCAGCGGCTGAGGCTGGCGGCGGTCTGCGTGTCGGTCTCCGAGAAGGCGTCGCTGACCTGCGTGAGGTACTGGCTGATGCCCTCCATGCCGTGCAGGGTCTGGTCGACGCTGCCCTTGTACTCCTCGAAGTACGGACCGAACTGCTGCTGCGCGCCCGGGGTGTTGTAGCCACCCTGGATCAGCGTGTCGATCTTGCTCTTGGCCTGGGTCATCCCGTCCAGCAGAGTCTGCATGTTCTGCTGCAGCCAGCTCGCGGACTCCTGGATGTCCTCGCTGACGATGTGGTACGTGGCCATGTCGCCCTCCCGTATTCCTGTGGTTCTGCGGATCGGCGAGCGGTCCCCTCGTGGACCGTCTTGCGCCGATGCCGCCACCCACACGGATGCTCGCGCCATCCGGTTCAGGGCAAGTTCGAATCCGTCCGGGCTGTCCGTCGCGGTACGGCGATGAACCGATTCGGTACGGCGTCCGTGTGGGTGCCGGACCTGTGCACGAGCCCGGTCCACACCGAATACGAGGTGGAGCGAACATGGTGCAGAGAGCGCGGATCGCGATCGCGGTGATCGGCCTGGCGGCGCTGACCGCGTGCGGGGAGGCCACGGGGGCGGGCGGCACCGCGAGCGCGCCGACCCAGGGGGCGTCCGTGGCCGCGTCGGTCACCGCGACCGCGGACCCGGGCCCGCAGGTCATCGAGGTCAGCCCGGTGCCGCCGCCGACCGTGGCGAAGACGCAGCGCCGCGTCCAGATCTTCAGCGGGCGGTCCGACGTTCCCGTCTCCGGTAGCCCGGACCGCGGTCAGGGCAGCAACGTGGTGGCGTTGCGGGCCATGGAGCAGCCTGACATCGGCACGTACGTCGCGGACGGCCAGGGCAGGACGCTCTACCGGTTCGACAAGGACTCGGCGAAGCCACCGAAGGCGACCTGCGCGGGTGACTGCGCCAGGACCTGGCCCCCGTTGCTCATCTCGTCACCCGGCCGGATCTATCCCGACGGCGTCGACCCCCAACTCGTCGGGTACGTCGAGCGCGCCGACGGCACCTGCCAGGTGACCGTCGGCGGCTGGCCGGTCTACCTGTTCGCCAAGGACACCGCGCCCGGCGAGATCCGGGGCCAGGGAGTCGGCGGCACCTGGTTCGCGGTCGCCCCGACCGGCGCGAAGACGAAGCCGCTACCGGAGGTCGTCACCGTGCCCACCCCCACCGCCCGCTGAGATCGTGGAGTCGACGATGAGCCCGGACGGCGCGTCCGACAGCCCGGCGGTCACCGGCGCGGGGGCAGCCCTGCGGGCACCCCGCTGGAAGCCGGCTCCTGGGCCGCAGTGGGGGCCGGCGGCGACCGTGCCGACGGCGAGACGCTGGCGGCCCGCTCCGAAACTCGTGGTGGCCGTCGCGGTTCCGGTCGTCCTCCTGGTCGTCGCGGGGACGGTCGTGGCCGTGACCCGGCCCGACCTCCCGCGACAGAAGGTCCTCGACACGGCCGCCCTGCAACGCCAGGTGCTGACCGTGCTCCGGGCCGACTACGGGCTGAACGCGGACACCGTCGCCTGCCCGGTCGACCAGCCGGTCATCGAGGGCCACCGGTTCACCTGCACCGCCGAGGTGGACGGGGCTACCGTCACGACCTGGGTGACGGTCCGGTCCACGGGCCAGTTGGAGGTCGCGCGCCCGAAGTAGCCGGCCAGGGCGGGCGGGTTCGCTGCCGGGCCGGCCGGGTCGGTAAGAGTTCGTCACGAGGCTGGTAACTGGCCGACCGTAGCGTCGGGGCCGGGCCGATCGCCGGTTGCCGGACGTGCCGGTGGCGGGCCCGCTCGTAGACCAGCTCGTTAAGGACCAGGCACCAGCGATGACAACGGCTCCCCACACCTGTGCGGCGTCCGCCCGGACTCCCGCGCTTGACGAGTTGATGGCCGAGAACTTCGGGCCGCTGCTCACCTTCGTCGAGAGGCTCGTGGTGGACCACCACCTCGCCGAGGACATCGTGCAGGAGACGTTCATCCACGCCTGGCAGAAGGGCGCCCGCCTCCGCCCCATCGAGGTCCCGATCGGCGACTGGTTGATGACGGTGGCGCGTGACCTGGCCGTCGCGTCGCTGCGGGAGGTCGCCGTCGGGCGGGAGAGGATCGAGCCGGAGGTCGACGCTGCCCAACCGGACCACGCGGACGCCGCCGTCGCCGCGGCCGAGGCGGTCTCGATGCTGCGCCGGCTGTCCGTCGAGCACCGCGCGGTGCTGCTGCACACCTACCTGGCGGGACGGACCACCCACCAGACGGCCCGTGCGCTGGGCGTCCCGGTCCGGACCGTCCGTTCCCGGCATCAGGACGCGCTCCACACCCTGCGGACGAGCCGCCCGGCGGCCTGACCGGGCCGGTTCGCCCGCCAGCTCAGGCGGGGGAGCGCAACCGCGAACCGGAGGCGTCAACGATCCGTTTCGCGCCGTGCACGGTGACCCCGGTCAGCC
Organism: Micromonospora sp. NPDC049662; assembly: GCF_040675055.1. Lineage (NCBI taxonomy): Bacteria > Bacillati > Actinomycetota > Actinomycetes > Micromonosporales > Micromonosporaceae > Micromonospora > Micromonospora sp. NPDC049662. The sequence continues at coordinate 8,744 of NZ_JBFAOC010000076.1, read as the reverse complement.
GGATGCCCCCCAACGTCTCGGGGATGTGCGGATCGGTGGCGAGGACGCCGTCGCGGACGTCGAGCCCGAGCATCGTCCGCAGGAAGAGCAGGGGCGCCCCGCTGGCCCACGCCTGGGGGTTGCAGGCGGTGGGGTAGGGCACGGGTCGTCGGCCCAGTGACCGGTCGTACCCGGAGAACGCCTCGGGCAGGCGGTAGTCGAAGTGGGCCGCCGCTTCGAGCAACGCCATCGCGATGCGGTTGGCCTCGTGCCGGTGGCCGTACCGGGCGAGCCCGGCGGCGATGATCGAATTGTCGTGCGGCCACACGGTCCCGAGGTGGTAGCCGATCGGGTTGTACCCCACGTCCGTGGTCGACAGCGTCCGTACGCCCCAGCCGGAGAACATCTCGTCGGACATCAGCTGCCGCGCCACCAGGGCCGCCCGCTCGGGCGGAACGATCCCACTCCACAGCAGGTGGCCCATGTTCGAGGTCATCGAGTCGATGGGGCGTTTCTCCGCGTCCAGGCCGATCGCGTAGTAGCCACCGCGCTGTGGCAGCCAGTAGTCACGGTTGAACCGCTCCCGCAGATCGGCGGCCTCGGTCCGCAGCCGTCGCGCCAACGGGGCGTCGGCCCACGGCCCGTCGGCGAGTTCCGCGGCGCGTACCTTCGCGTCGTAGGTGTAGCCCTGGATCTCGCAGGTGGCGACCGGCAGGTCGGGGAGCCTGCTGTCGGCGAACTGCACGCCGTCCGGCGAGTCGCGCCAACACTGGTTGCGCATGCCGTTCGGAGAGCGCGTGCCGTACTCGACGTACCCGTCACCGTCGCGGTCCCCGAACTCGTCGATCCACCGCAGCGCCGCGTCGGCGTTGGGCCGCAACTGCCGCACCAACGCGTCGTCGCCGGTCCACCGCCAGTACTCGGAGAGCAGGATCAGCCAGAGCTGGGTGGTGTCGGCAGCGCCGAAGCAGGGGCCGTAGGGCTCGATGCCGAGCTGCGTCAGCTCACCGGAGCGGAACTCGTGCAGGATCTTGCCGGGGTCCTGGTCGCTGAAGTCGTCGACGACGGTGCCCTGGTGCGCGGCGAGAGCGACCAGCGCCCCGCGCGCGACGTCCGGACCGCAGGTGATGCTCTGGTACGCCGTGATCAGCGTGTCCCGGCCGAACAGAGTCAGGAACCAGGGCATGCCGGCGGCCAGCAGCACGACCTTCTGGCCGTTGATCTCCTTGACGATGCGCATCGACACCAGGTCGACGGCCGTCTTGTGGTAGACGTTGCGCAACAGCTCCGAATCCGCGCTGAGATCCGGTTTGTTGGTCGTCCACCGCGATGCCACGTCGTCGGGGTCGGTGGCGTGTGCCTCGCCGAAGACACGGCTGGTCGGCTGGAAGTCCGTACCCTGACAGTTCAGCAGCACGCGCACCTCGCACCCCCAGGTGTCGCCGCGCTCCAGGCGCACTTCCCAGGCCAGCGAGTCGCCCTCGACCCGGTCGGCCGGGGGACTGGCCTCGACGGTGGTGCCGGCCGACCAGCCCGAGTTCCGGTAGGAGAAGAGCAGGGCGGAGCCGTCCCGCCGGTGGTTCCGTCGGATATCGGCGAGCCGGCTCCGCCCCGCTCGCTTGATTTCGAAGAGGTCGGCGAAGTCCACGCCGACATCCAGCCGCAGGCGTACGGAGACCGGTTCGACGCCGAAGTACTGCAACTCGATCCGCTCGTACATGCCGTCCCCGACGAACCGCTCCCGGCGCAGCCCGATGCCGTTCGCCCGCAGGTTCGGTAGCTCCGGGTTGGCGAGGAAGAAGGCCGCGGAGTAGGCGTCGACGGTGCTGGCGCTGAGCACCAGCGGGGCGTGTCCGTCGAGCGTCATCTCCCAACGGCTGAGGTAACGGGTGTCGTCGTGCACCAGTCCCGCAATGGAATCGGCGGGCACGTCGCCGACAGCATTGGACAACATGAAGGTTCGGCCCTCGAATATGCCAACGGAATCGGAGCCGAGTTCCGGAGGCATGTCACGGTTGGCTCCGCCGTGAGGGCGTTCCTGCTGTTTCGTCGGCCGAGAATTCATGGCACCCGCACCTCCCCGTTGGCAGGGGCGGCCCCGCCGTACACGCTCGCAGTCTAGGAGCCGAAAGGGCAGTCTCGCGGCCGTATCGCCTGGAATCCACGGAGTCGGCGAAAAAGCGACGAACGGCGTCGGAGAGGCCCTGCCTCGTGTATTCCGCGCAGTGACATTTCTATTGTCGGGTGCCGTGCTCCACCGTTTCGTCCGGATCGCGTCTCGGTGACGGGTCGTCCTCGGCCGCGCACCCGTAGACTGGCAAGCTCGGTGGTGGCGGCGGGTACGGCGAAACAGGAGATTGAATTGTCGATTTCGACCGATGCCCGCCACGGAGAAGACGGACCCCGGCCGACCGACGGCAGCCTGCGTTTCGAGATCCTGGGTCCCCTGCGACTGTGGCGTGACGGTGTCGAGGTGGACGTCGGCCCCCGACAGCAGGGCCGCCTGCTGGCCCTGCTCCTCGCCCGCGCGGGGCGACCGGTCAGCGCGACCGACCTCATCGAACTGGTCTGGGGTGAGGACGCTCCGGCCAGCGCCACGAACGTCATCCACAAGTACGTCGGCGCGCTGCGGCGGCTGATGGAACCCTCGCTCCCGCTGCGCGCTTCCGGCACGTACCTGCGGCGGCACGGTAGTGGCTACCTCTTCGCGCCCGCGCCCGGCTCGCTGGACCTGTTCCGCTTCCGTGAGCTCGTCGGGGCCGCCCGCGCCAAGCTCACGGCCGGCGACCGTCACGCGGCGCTGGATCGGTACGCCCAGGCCCTGGGGCTGTGGCGCGGGCCCGCCGGTGACACGTACGCCCACGGCACCACCTCGATGTCGATCTTCGCGGCGCTCGATCAGGAATTCCTCGACGGGTGCGTGCCGGCGGCCGAACTCGCCATGTCACTGGACCGGCCGACGCGGTTGCTCCGGCCCCTCCGGCTGGCCGCCTCGATGGCGCCGTTCCACGAGCCGGTGCAGGCGAGTCTCATCGCCACGCTCGGGGCGAGCGGCCACCAGGCCGAGGCGCTGGGGCTCTTCCGGACCGTCCGCACCCGTCTCGTCGAGGAGCTGGGCATCGATCCGGGCGAGGCGCTCCAGGCCGCGCACCGGCGCGTCCTGGCGGGGACGGCGACCTCGGTGCCGAACGGCCAGACCGGCCCAGAGACGCGGCGGCGCGACCGCTCGTGGCCGGTGCCGCTGGTGCGTCCGGCGCAGCTCCCACCCGATCTCCCCGCCTTCGTCGGACGTACCGCCGAACTCGCGACTCTCGCCGGAATGTGCGAGTACACGGCCGACGCGCGCGGGACGGGTCCGCTGGTTGTCGCACTCGACGGAATGGGCGGCGTGGGCAAGTCCACGCTGGCCGCGCACTTCGCCCACCTGGTCGCCGGGGAGTTCACCGACGGCCAGCTCTACCTCGACCTGCGCGCGGAGCAGCCCGAGACCGACAGCCTCTCGGCCAGCGATGCGCTCGGATCCCTGCTGTCGTCGCAGGGTTTCCACATGTCCAGCGTCCCGGAGACGCTCGCCGCACGGGTCGGCATCTACCGGAGCCTCACCGCCGGCCGGAAGTTGCTCGTGTTCCTCGACAACGCGCTCGACGCCGCCCAGGTGCGCCCCTTGCTGCCCAACTCCCCGGAGTGTCTGGTTCTGGTGACCAGCCGCAGTCCGCTCGTCGATCTCGCCGTCCGCGACGGAGCCCACCTGCTGCATCTCGATCCTCCGGACATGCCGACCGCCCGAAGGCTGGTCCAGCGCCGGCTGAAGGACGCGCCGAACCGCTCCCCGGCGGGCAGCGCTGAGGTGTCCGACACCCTCGACGAGATCATCGAGATGTGTGGGCGCCTGCCCCTCGCGTTGGCGATCCTGGCCGGCCGGTTGAGCGCGCGTCCGCGACTCGCTCTGGAGGACGTCGCCGCGGAACTCCGGGACGGCGCGCGGCGACTCACCGCCTTCTCCGGCAACCACGGCGGATGCGATCCGCGTGCCGCCTTCGCCTGGTCGTACCGTCAGCTCAGCCCGGACGCGGCACGGCTCTTCCGGCTGTCCTCCGCGGCCATGGCGGCCGGCGTTTCGGCCGAGGCCTTCGCCAGCATGTCCCAGACCCCGCTGGAGCAGACGCGGGCCATGGTGCGCGAACTCGCCGAGGCGGCCCTGCTCGACGAGGACGACCGGGGCCGGTTCACCTCGCACGTCCTCGTCCGGGCGTACGCGCAGGAGCTGATCCTGGCGGCGGAGTCGGTCCGCGACCGGGAGGCGGCGATCGACCGACTTCTGCACCACTACCTGCACAGCAGCCACCAGGCCGCGCTGCGGCTGGTACCGACGAGCCCGGCGGCTGCCCCCACTCCGGCCCCGGCCGGCGTCATCGCCGAGCGACCCGGTTCGTACGAGGCCGCGATGCGGTGGTTCGACGATCACCGGGAGGTCCTGTTCGAGGCGGTTCGCCGTGCGGCGGAGGGCGACTTCGGTGTCCCACCCTGGCGGCTGGCTCTCACCATCTGGCCGTGGTTGCGGCTCACCGGGCGGTTCCACGACTGGCAGGACGTGATGCGGGTGGCTCTGCGGGCTGCCAACGGCAGCGGGGATGACCTGGGTGCGGCCCACGCTATGTGGAGTCTGGCCGATTCCTGCTTCCACTTCGCCAGCTACGACGAGGCACTCGACCTGCTCACCCGCGCCCGAGAGATCTTCACCGAGCGCGGCATGATCGCGGAGTTGGGCGGCGTCCACAGTGCCCTGCACCGGATCCACAGTCAGCTCGGCCGGCACGAGCGGGCACTCGCGGAGAACGAGCGAGCACTGTCCCTCTACCGGGCCGCCGGCTTCGAGCAGGGCGAGATCTGGGCGTGCGTGGCCCGGGGCCGGACATTGGTCCGACTCGGTGCTCCCGGCGAGGCCATGGGGTGCCTCGACGAGGCGCTGGCCCAGAGCGAGAAGGTCGGACCAGGGACGGACGAACCGGCGATCCGCATTCTGATCGCCGAGTGCCTGGCGTTGCTGGGGCACCAGAGCCACGCTCGGGACCAGCTCGAGCAGGGCCTCCGAGCGGCCGTCGAGGCGCACAGTCGGATCGACGTCTTCGAGGCGTCCGCCCAGCTCTGCGGGACCCTGCTGGATCTCGACGATGTGCCCGGCGCCTGTCAGGCCTGGCGGGGGGCCTGCGACGCCATGCACGCCATGCAGAACGGCGGGACCCGTCGCATGCGGGACACGGTCTGCGACCTGGGGGACAGGCTCCTCGAGGTCACCCCCTTCGCCTCGCGATCCGAGGACACGCAGCGGTGACGCGTGTTCCCGGGGATGGGCGTGCCGCTCTGCGGTCGACCGCCTGACCAGGGCTTTAATGGGTCGGACCGACCATGTCGGTCGATTGCGCGGCACTCGGTCGGTTGAGCGTGTTATCGATAACATGCTATGTTCCGGCGCGGGGAGTGAAGGGCACGCTCCCAGTCACTGCAGTCAGTCGGCGCAGGCATGCCGAGGGCCCGCCCTCCCGCCGCCGCACCGATCGGTGACCAGTCCGGGCCGCTCCGCCACTGCCAGGCGACCGCGCGGTCGTCGGACGCCCCCCCGGTCCGGCCGCATTCCCCGCATTCCATGCCCCGTCGCGGACAACCCGGCAGCGACGGTACGGCCCGTACACCACCCGTGTACGCCGCACCGGCCGCACGAGCACGTCGGCCCGCAACGGAAGGACGTCCTGTCACGGCACCTCGTCGGTCGGCCCTCGTCCCGCCCGCGCGGGCGAGCACCCCACCCGGCACGAACCGGCTCGAGGTGCATGTCGTACGCACGATCAACGGCAAGGAGTCGAGCAATGGTCAGACGGAGACAACTACTGACGTTCGTCGCGGCCGCGGCGGTTCTCGTCGTGGCTACCGGCGGCGCGTTGACCGCCGGGTTCCGCGGCGAGGCGGCGGCTGCCACGAACGGCACCCTGGCGGCGACCGCGGGCTGCGGTAAGGCGCCCACCCTCACCAACGGGACACGCACGATCACCAGCAGCGGCCAGAGCCGCACCTACATCCTCCAGATCCCGAGCGGTTACGACCGGAACCGCCAGTACCGCCTGGTCTTCGGTTTCCACTGGCTGAACGGATCGGCCAACAACGTCGCCTCGGCCGGCTACTACGGCCTCGCGCCGCTGTCGAACAACAGCACGATCTTCGTCGCGCCGCAGGGCATCAACGCCGGGTGGGCCAACACCAACGGGCGGGACCTGACCCTCTTCGACGACATCTCCAGGCAGGTCGAGAACGACCTCTGCGTCGACACGACGCAGCGTTTCGCCCTGGGCTGGAGCTACGGCGGGGCCATGAGTTACGCGGTGGCCTGTGCCCGACCCAACGTCATCCGCGCGGTCGCGGTGCTCTCCGGCGCGAACCTCAGCGGCTGTAGCGGCGGCACCCAGCCGGTTCCGTACTTCGGCATCCACGGCATCCACGACAGCGTGCTCAACATCTCGCAGGGTCGGGCTTTGCGCGACACGTTCGTGCGGAACAACGGCTGCACGGCACAGAGCCCACGCGAGCCCAGCCAGGGCAGCCTGACCCACATCACCACCACCTACTCCGGCTGCCGCTCGGGGTACCCGGTGCAGTGGGCCGCGTTCGACGGCGACCACACCCCGAGCCCGGTCGACGGGTCGGGCAGCCCCAACGACTCGCGGACCTGGACCTCGGGTGAGATCTGGCGGTTCTTCAGCCAGTTCCAGTCGACGACTCCGCCCACCACGCCGCCGCCGACCACGCCCCCGCCCACGACGCCGCCGCCGACCACCCCGCCGCCGACGACGCCGCCGCCGACCACCCCGCCGCCGACCGGTGAGCCGGGCACCTGCGCCGCCACCTATCGGGCGATCAACAGCTGGCCGGGCGGGTTCCAGGGCGAGTTCACCGTCACCAACGGGACGTCCGGCACGATCAACGGCTGGACGGTGCGCCTGACCCTGGCCAATGGCCAGGCCATCAGCAGCCTCTGGAGCGGTGTCAACACCGGGACCACCGGCAACGTCACCGTGCGCAACGCCGACTACAACGGCACGCTCGCGCCGAACGCCTCGACGACCTTCGGATTCACCGCCACCGGAGACGGCGCCACCCCGCCCGGCAACGTCACCTGCACCAGCCCCTGAGCACGGATGCCCGGGCCGGGAGTCACCGACTCCGGGCCTGGGCACCGGGGCGGGCGCGGCCGGCAGTCCGTCGATGAATCCTCGCGAGCACGGCTGCGGCAGCGGGGAAGACGCGGCGCTTTATGCGCGAATGTCGATGTTAGCGTCAGTCATTCTGGGTTGCCGAGTACGTCGGCCCGGGTTGTCGGGCGGTGGGTGGCCGGGCAGCAGGCGTGCGACCGGCGTCAATGGTCGGACCCGACGGGTCGGCCCTGCTTTACGCGGATGTTACGTCTTGACGAACAGCATGTTATCGCTCACAGTCGATGGTCAAGGACGACGTCGGGTGCGATGTACCGCCGGCCGACTTCGTCGACCGTCAATCCGACACTGTCCGCAGCACGCAGGGATCGTGTTAACGCGAACATTCCCGCCGTGTGCGCCCGGTCGCGTGTCGTGGTGCGCCTAGCTTCGGGGAGCCGTTCGGCTCCCTGTGATTGAGGAGGAACATGTCCGCCATTGATACGACCCCGGCGATAGCGCCGCCCTCGCGGCGGCGAGGGCGGTTGGTACGAGCGGCAGCCGCCAGCGTGGCGGCGGTGGTGGTCGCTGGCGCCGCCGCGATGGCGGTGTCGTCGCCCGCGGCTGCGGCGACCGTCGACACGAGCGCGTGGTACGTCCTGGTGAACCGCAACAGTGGCAAGGCGTTGGACGTCTACAACCTGGCCACGAACGACGGTGCGCGGATCACGCAGTGGACGCGTAACAACGGCAACCAGCAGCAGTGGCAGTTCGTGGACTCGGGTAGTGGTTACTACCGGGTCAAGTCGCGGTTGTCCGGCAAGGTGCTGGATGTTTCCGGCCGGTCGACGGCCAACGGCGGGGCGATCGTGCAGTGGTCGGACAACAACGGGACCAACCAGCAGTTCCGGCTGGCCGACTCGGACAGTGGGTACGTGCGGTTGATCAACCGCAACAGCAACAAGGTCATGGAGGTGCAGGGCGCCTCGACGGCCGACGGTGGCAACATCGTGCAGTACGACGACTGGAACGGCACCAACCAGCAGTGGCAGTTCGTCCGCGTCGACGGCGGGGGCAACCCCACCACGCCGCCGCCCACCACGCCGCCCCCGGGTGGCACCTGTGACCTGCCGTCGTCGTACCGGTGGTCGTCGACCGGGGCGTTGGCGCAGCCGAAGTCGGGCTGGGTGTCACTCAAGGACTTCACCGTCGCCCCCTACAACGGCCGGCAACTCGTCTACGCCACCACCCACGACTTCGGTTCGTCGTGGGGGTCGATGAACTTCGGTCTGTTCACCAACTGGTCGGAGATGGGCTCGGCCAGCCAGAACACCATGAACAGCGGCACCGTCGCGCCGACCCTGTTCTACTTCGCGCCCAAGAACATCTGGGTCCTGGCCTACCAGTGGGGCGGTGCCGCGTTCTCCTACCGCACCTCCACCGACCCCACCAACGCCAACGGCTGGTCCGCTGCCCAGACCCTGTTCAGCGGCAGCATCACCGGCTCCGGCACCGGCCCGATCGACCAGACCCTGATCGCCGACGACCAGAACATGTACCTCTTCTTCGCCGGCGACAACGGCA